>JBBPIU010000040.1:24321-25749 GCA_038040245.1 Pseudomonadota bacterium
GATGACCTGTCCCGCGTCGGCTTCAAGATCGATGTCAAGGATGAGACAGGCTGGCAGTTCAAGTATCTCCAGCGCGGCGGCGGTTACTATTTCAATGTCGGCTGCTCGAACCTGATTATCGAGGGCAAGATACGGCTTGTACAGTTCTCGGATATCGAGGGATTCGTCGCCGGAGGAGCCAGGATGAGCAGCGGCGATGTAATCCGGGCGGATCTGATCGTGCTGGCTACCGGCTACCGGGGCCTGGAATACCTCGTCCGCAGGCTGTTCGGCGACGGCGTCGCCGATCGCGTCGGTCCGGTATGGGGGATCGATGAAGAGGAACAGGAACTGCGCAACATGTGGATGCGCACCGGCCAGCCCGGCCTGTGGTTCATTGCCGGTAGCTTTGCCCAGTGCCGGATCTATTCGAAATACCTGGCGCTTCAGATCAAGGCGGCAGAGGAGGGCCTGCTCCCGGTGCGGATTCCGCGCGCCGGAATCGTGGAAGACTCTGCAGTGGCCTCGCTTCGCGCGGACCGCGTGATCGAATGACCGCGTCTTGCCGATAGCGGACGTTCCGCTGGAAACATCCCGTCTAGCCAGTCGTGCGGCGTTAGAGATACGAAATAGCTAGCGGATCACGAGGTCCTTGGGATAGGGCTCGACGCCTTTGTTGAGCGTCGAAGGCGGCGCGCGGCGCAGCGTCTGCCTGCTCGGCGCATCCGTCACCGCCACCGCCTTCGCATAGCGCACGTTTTTCTGCATTTCCTCCAGGTACAGGTTCTGTCCCTTGAAGTGGCGTTCGGCGTACTCGTAGGCGCGCGCCAACTGGAGGTCCAGCCGCTTTGCGGCATTGACGTAGAAGCCGGGCGTTTTGCGCACGAGGTCTTCGCCGGAACTGAACAGGACCTGCGTGCGGCCGCCAGGGAGCTTCTTGTGGGCGAGGCCGCCGAGCACGAATTCCGGATAGAGCCGGTCGCGGCATTTTTCAAGATAGCAGCGGTCCGCCATCTGCGCGATGATGTCCGCGGTGCCGAGCATGTGGCCGACGCGGCGCAGCAGCGTGTCGTTCAATGGGATCGTTTCGGCGCGGCGCTCGTAGCCCGTGTAGTGCACCAGGGTCGCGCCCGCGTTCGCGTAGCGCTTGAGGCCGATGCGCGGCAGGTAACGGCGCAGGTGCTTCGAGCCTCGCGTCACATGCGTCATCGTGTACTCGGCGCCGTAGCGATGGCGCCGGTCGCCGCGCTTGCGCAGGTAGCCGAAATCGTGGAACAGCGCCGTGACCACCCCGAGCGAAAAGCAGGCCGCGGGCAGCGCCGGCGAGCCGTTGCGGCTGCGCTCGTAGCCGTCCATCAGGCGCGCCATGGCGAGCGTGACGTCGAGCACATGCTGGATGTCGTGGTACGCGGTATCGCAGGGCAGGTATTCCGGGTGCTTGCCGACGTA
>JBBPIU010000041.1:0-7631 GCA_038040245.1 Pseudomonadota bacterium
GGCTCGCCCTTGACCAGCAGAGGCCGCTGCAGCGTGATCGCCGCATTGACCGCCAGCGTCAGGTCTTCGGTGGAGACGTAATCTGCTGAGCCGGAGAAGCGCATCGGGTGTCCTTGACCAAAACCGCATTATAATCGCCCGGTTTTCCAACCCTGTTAGCCTGCTCTTTTCCTGAGGCAGTCCAGATAGAACCCGGCATCCGGCGGGGTTTTGTATTTCTGAGACCGCCACACCATCTCGGCCAGGCACTCGATCGCCTCGTGCAGCGCGCCGTGGCGCGCCCCGGTCTTGGCCAGCAGCGCCGAGAAGCGCTGCGCGATACCCGGCGGCTGGTCGATCGACAGCTGTTCCTCCAGCGCCAGGTGCAGGCTGATGTGCAGAAAAGGCTTGGATTCGTCCGTCGCCGGAGGGTTCAAACAACCTTGGTCTTTGCCTTGTATTCGCACAGGTCTCGGATCAGGCACTCGGGGCACTTCGGCTTGCGCGCCACGCAGACATAGCGCCCGTGCAGGATCAGCCAGTGGTGCGCATTCATCAGGAACTCGGGCGGCGTGAACTTGAGCAGCTTTTGCTCGACTTCCAGCGGATCCTTGCCGGGGCCGAGTCCCGTGCGGTTGGCGACGCGGAAAATGTGCGTATCCACGGCCATGGTCGGCTGGCCGAAGGCGGTGTTCAGCACCACGTTGGCGGTCTTGCGGCCGACGCCCGGCAGGCTCTCGAGCTGTTCCCGGGTTTGGGGCACTTCACTGCGATGCTTTTCAAGAATAATTTTTGACAATGCAACAATGTTCTTCGCCTTGGTGCGGAACAAACCGATGTTCCTGATGTAACCGGACAGCTTTTCCTCGCCCATGTGGAAAATCCGCTCGGGCGTGTTCGCAACCGGAAAAAGCCTTGCTGTCGCGAGATTTACCGATTTGTCGGTGGCCTGCGCGGATAGCACCACCGCCACCAGCAATTCGAAAGACGTGCGGTAGTTGAGCTCGGTAGTCGGGTGCGGGTTCGCCGCCCGCAGCCGCTCGAAGATTGCGCGCCGCTTGTCGGGGTTCACGATCTGCCTTTGCGCTTGAGCGCCGCGGCAATGACTGCACGGCGGTCGGACACAGTCGCTTTCGGCGCTTGCCTCGACATTCTCTCCTTGCGCATGGAAGCGCGCCGCTTCGCTCCCTTTGCGTCGGCTTCGATCCACCGCCCCGGCGCAGGAACCATGTCGATGCAGTCGACCGGGCAGGGCGGCAGGCACAACTCGCAGCCCGTGCAGTAGGCCGCGATCACCGTGTGCATGAGGCCCTGCGCGCCGGCAATCGCATCAACGGGGCAGGCCTCGATGCAGCGCGCGCAGCCGATGCAGCGCGCTTCGTCGACGAGGGCGACTGCAGTTCTCTTCATATGCGCTTCATAGCCGATGGAATGGGCGCCCGGTGTCGCGCGCGAGAAATTCGTGGGTCACTTTGCTGCCTTTGACTTGAATTCCTGTTTTCAAGGAATCCGAAAATGAATCTTTGCAAATTGCAAAGACAAATGGCAATATCGCCTTCTCCAGCGCGAGACTTGCGGTGCGTGCCACAGCGGCAGGCATGTTGGGTACGCAATAGTGCACCACGTTTTCCTCGATGTAGATCGGCTGGCTGTGGCTGGTCGGACGCGAGGTCTCGGCGACGCCGCCCTGGTCGATGCCCACATCCACCAGCGCCGAGCCGGGCTGCATGTAACGGAGCATCTCGCGCGTGATCAGCTTCGGCGACATCTGGCCCGGGGTCAGGACCCCGCCGATGACGAGGTCGGCGGATGAAATGTCTTTAGGAAGCGCCTGGGTTCCGATTTTGAATGTCACTCTTTGAAATTCTTTTTTCAATAAATCAAACCGCCGATCGCTCCTTGCGAACACAGTCACCCTTGCCCCGATGCCGCAGGCAACAGCAAGCGCGTTCGAGCCGACATTGCCGGCCCCCAGTATCAGGATGTTGCCCGGCGGCACGCCGGCGGCACCGGACAGCAGGACGCCGCTGCCGCCGTTGTGCTTCTGCAGGCACCAGGCGCCGACCTGTACCGCGAGCCGGCCGGCGATTGCGGACATGGGCGCGAGGATCGGCAGGCTGGCGTCGGCCTGGCCGACGGTCTCGAAGGCGATGAAGGTGGCGCCGCTCGCCAGCGCCGCATCGAGCAGCGCGGGCTCGGGGCCGAAGTGCTGAAAGCTGAAGAGGGACTGCCCTTTGCGCGGCAGGCGGTACTCGGGTTCCTGCAACTCTTTGACTTTGACGATGAGTTCGGCGTCCCAGGGATTGCCGGCCTTTGCGCCAGCGTTTTCATATTCTTGATCGGAAAATCCAACCCCAAGTCCCAAATTCAACCCAATGGCCACTTCGTGACCGGCCCTGACCAGCGCGCCGACGCCCGCGGGCGTCAGCGCGACGCGGTACTCGCCGTCCTTGATCTCTCTAGGCAGGCCGATACGCATTCTGATACCAGTTCCGGGCCGCGGTAGATCAGCCCAGTGTAGAGCTGCACCAGCGTCGCGCCGGCGTCGAGTTTCTCCGCCGCATCCGCGCCGGAAAGAATGCCGCCGACTCCGATGATGGGGATTTCGCCATCGAGTGCCTGCGAAAGCACGCTTACGACATGCGTGGAACGCTGGCGCAGCGGAGCACCCGAGAGGCCGCCCTGCTCCCTGGCGTAAGGAAGTCCCTCCACTGCCGCACGCGAGACGGTGGTGTTGGTGGCGACAATGCCGTCGATCTTCTCTCGCCGCGCCACCGCCGCGATGTCGCGTATCTGTGCGTCCTCCAGATCCGGAGCGATCTTCAATGCCAGTGCGACATTGCGCCCATGCTTGTCGCGCAGTTTTTCACGCTTGCTTTTTATCCTTGCAAGCAATGCGGCGAGAGGCTCGGTCTCCTGCAGATCACGCAGTCCTGCAGTATTGGGCGAAGAAACATTGAGCGTCACGTAGTCGACGTGCGGGTAGAGCTTCTCCAGGCAGTGCTCGTAGTCGTCCGCGGCCCTGTCGTTCGGGGTGTCTTTGTTCTTTCCAATGTTTATGCCAATCACGCCTCTTTTGGAAAAACGGGAAAGATTGGAAACAAAGGCATCTACACCAACGCTATTCAATCCATACCGGTTGATGAGCGCCCTGGCCTCCGGGATGCGGAACAGGCGCGGCCGTGGATTGCCGGGTTGCGGCCGCGGCGTCACGCCGCCGAGCTCGAGGAAGCCGAAGCCCAGCGCGCAGAGCGACTCGACATGTTCGGCGTGCTTGTCGAGGCCGGCGGCAAGTCCGACGGGGTTCGGGAACTCGAGCCCCATCGCCTTCACCGGGCACGGCGGAGGTTGCGCTGAAAGGAAACCCGCTACAGCGGAGAACTGAAGCGCGACGCGGTGGGCGGTTTCGGGGTCGAGCGCGAAGAGGAGGGGGCGCGCCAGCGCATACAGCATGCGCTAGGCCAGATCCCCGGTCGCAAGGCGGCGCCATTCGCCGCCGACGAAGCCTTCGATCGGCACGAAGCGCGACTTGTACGCCATCTTCGGGCTTTCCTTGATCCAGTAGCCGAGATACAGGTAGGGCAGGCCCAGCGCGCGGCAGGCTTCGATCTGCCAGATCACGTTGTAGGTGCCGAAGCTCGCGTTCCTGCGCTCCGGGTCGAAGAACGTGTAGACCGACGACAGGCCGTCGGGCAGGTAGTCCACGATTGACAACATCACCAGCTGCCCGTTGTCGCGGAACTCCACCAGGCGCGTGTCCACCCGGCTCTGCAGCAGGAAGTGCGAGTACTGGTCGCGGCTGTCGTTGTCCATGCCGCCGCCGGAATGACGCCGCGACTGGTAGCGCAGGTACAGCGC
Source organism: Pseudomonadota bacterium (assembly GCA_038040245.1). Classification (GTDB taxonomy): domain Bacteria; phylum Pseudomonadota; class Gammaproteobacteria; order Burkholderiales; family SG8-39; genus RBG-16-66-20. The sequence goes on from JBBPIU010000041.1 coordinate 3,838, forward strand.
GTAGTGCTCCAGGCGGAACTTGAGCGGTTGCGCCTGGACGGTGAGCGCGGCGTGCTGGTGCCACGCGCGCCGCTGCGAGCGGCTGGCGCCGAACTCCCGCACCGGAATGCGCACCGGGACGCAGGCGCGGCAGCTGTCGCAATGCGGCCGGTAGGTGAAGATGCCGCTGCGGCGGAATCCGGCTTTCACCAGCTCGCCATAGAGCTCGGTATTGATGAGGTGGCTCGGCGTCGCCACCTGCGAGCGCGCCATGCGCTCCGGCAGGTAGCTGCACGGGTAGGGTGCAGTCACGTAGAACTGCAATACCGCGTGCGGGAGATCGTTAAGCCGGGACACGGGTCCATTTCTCCGGTGGTTCGGGATAGTTTACCAATGCTGCGAGGCGGCGCAAAAACTGACGTCGCGGGATCTCGCGCGCGCCCAGCGAAGCCAGCAGCGGCGTGCGCTGCTGGCAATCGATCAGCGGGGTTCCGCGCTCGCGCAGCGTCTCCGCCAGGCGGACCAGCGCCACCTTGGAGGCGTCGGTGGCGCGGGAAAACATGGATTCGCCGAAGAAGGCCCGGCCGATGGCGACACCGTAGAGCCCGCCGACCAGTTTGTCTGCCTGCCAGGTTTCGAACGAATGCGCATGCCCGGCGCGGTGCAGTGCGAGGTAGGCCTTGCGCATCTCCTTGCCGAGCCAGGTTCCCGCCCTGTCCTTTCTTGCAGCGGAACAACCCGAAAGAATTTCTTCAAAACAGCCATCCACCGTAACCCGGTAGCCCCTGTTGCGCATGCTTTTGGCGAGCGAGCGGGACACCTTCAGCTCTTCGCAGTAGAGCACCATGCGCGGATCGGGCGACCACCACAGGATCGGCTCGTCGCCCGAATACCAGGGGAAGATGCCCCGGCGGTAGGCGGCGAGCAGCCGCTCCGCCGACAGGTCGGCGCCCGCGCACAGCAGCCCGTTGGGATCCCTCAGCGCTGCCTCCACCGGCGGAAAGGGATCGTCCCTTTCCAGCCAGGTCAGCATTTAACCTGCTGCCGGCAATAGTTCTCCAGCTCGTGCACGACGCTGGTGGCGGCGGCCGCGGCGCGCGGCGCGCCGCCCTCGAGCGACAGCTTGATCTCGTACTTGGCGAAGAACTGGTTGAACATCTCGCCACCGAGCGTGCCGACCGCGGTCAACTCGTCGGTTTTCGCGTCGTGTTCGAGCAGGATGGCGGCCAGCGGCTGCGGCGCCGGCCCCGCGAGCACCCGCGCGCCCTCGGCCGGGTCGTACTGGCTGTGCTCGGCGCAGCAGTGGATGACGTTGCCGAGCCTGTTGCGCGGGCTTTTCTCGGTGCGGTAGCTGATGAAGCTGATCTCTTTGGTGGGGTAGGCGAGCTGGTGCGCGCAGATCGCCGAGTAGGCCACGATCGAGCGCCGCGGGCCGACGCCGCCTTGCCATTCGTAGCCGCGCCGGTCGGCGGTGACCAGGCGCGCCGAGGCCTTGGCCGGGCGCCCGAGATTGAGCAGGAAGCAGGGTGTAGCCGCGAACGGGTAGTGGAAGATCAGGTTGCGCTCGGCGGGAACGGCCGCTGCCCTCAGCGGCGCACCGCTGGCGCTGACGAGCTTGACCCGCCCGTAGAACGTCGGCGCGGCGTCCGCCGCGGCAACCACCGGTGCCCCGGCCGCAGCGGCAGATGCCGCGCAGAACTTTACGAATTCACGGCGCTGCATTGCTACAAATTGTAGCCCTTCTCGTTGTGCTCCACCGTGTCCAGGCCCTCGGTTTCTTCGTCGCTGCTCACGCGCATGCCGACCAGCGCGTCGCTCAGCTTGAGCAGCACCCAGGTGACGATGCCCGACCAGGCGCCGACCGCGAGGATACCGGTGATCTGCACCATGACCTGCTTTTCCATCGTCATGCCCTCGGGATACCCCACGCCGCCGAAGCTCGCCGCGGCGAACACGCCGGTGAGCAAGGTGCCGATCGCGCCGCCGACCCCGTGCACCGGAGTCACGTCCAGCGAGTCGTCGATCCTGAGGGACCGCTTCATCCAGCTGGTGGCGAAGAAACACGCGACGCCGGCGATGGCGCCGATCGCGATCGCGCCCATCGGTCCGACGAAGCCGGAGGCCGGGGTAATGGTGCCCAGGCCCGCCACCATGCCGGTCACGATGCCGAGCACCGAGGGCTTGCCGTAGCGCAGCCACTCGCACAGCAGCCACGCCAGCGAACCGGTCGCCGCGCCGATGTGCGTCACCAGCATCGCCATGCCCGCGGCGCCGTCCGCCGCCAGCGCGCTACCGGCGTTGAAGCCGAACCAGCCCACCCACAGCATGCACGCGCCGGTCACCGTCATGGTCAGGTTGTGCGGCGGCATCGGCGTTTCGGGAAAGCCTTTCCTGCGCCCGAGGACCAGCGCGCACACCAGCGCCGCCACGCCGGCGTTCAGGTGCACCACGGTGCCGCCCGCGAAATCCATCAAGCCCATTTTCTGCAGCCAGCCGTCGCCCCAGACCCAGTGCGCGATCGGGCAGTAGACGAGCAGCAGCCAAAACAGGGTGAACAGCAGCATGCCGGAAAAGCGCACGCGTTCGGCGTAAGCGCCGATCACCAGCGCCGGCGTGATGATCGCGAAGGTCAACTGGAACATCGCGAACACGGTCTCCGGGATGGTTCCCTTGAGCGTCGCGACGGCGATGCCCGAGAGGAAACTCTTGTCGAAACCGCCGTACCAGGCGTTCAGCGTGCCGCCGTCGCCGAAGGCGATGCTGTAGCCCGCAATCACCCAGGCGAGCGTGACCATGCAGGTAATGGCGAAACACTGCATCAGCACCGACAAGACGTTTTTCGCTCGTACCAGGCCGGCATAGAACAGGGCCAGGCCAGGCAGGGTCATGAACAGGACCAGCACCGACGCGGTGATCATCCACGCGGTATTGGCGGGGTCCAGCTTGGCGGGTTCGGCCGCCCCTGCAAAGGGCGCATAGAACAAAAACAGTGCAAGCAGTGTCTTCTCGATTGAACGCATGGTCATTGCAATCCCTCCCAGGTTGGTGCATCCAACGCACGAGTGCGTTCAATTGAGCACCGGTAAGAAGCATACCGCAGTTACTTTATGTCTTCAGCGTGAAAGCCATAGCTGCCTTGCGCACGGTCGGCGAACCAGTGCTTCAGGGTCAGGCCCACGGTGCGAAAGGCGATGTCTTTCCACGGCATCCGCGCTTCCTCGAACAGCGCGACTTCCAGGCTCTCGACGCCGGGCTTGAATTCCAGATCCAGCAGGCGCGCCCGGTAGAACAGGTGGACCTGGTTCACGTAGGGCACCGAGATCATGCTGAACGCGGCCATCAGCTCTACGCGCGCGCCGGCTTCCTCCAGCGTCTCGCGTGCCGCGCCTTGGCCGGTGGTTTCGTCGTTTTCCATGAACCCGGCCGGCAGGGTCCAGTAGCCGTAGCGCGGCTCGATCGCGCGCCGGCACAGAAGAATCCTGCCTTCCCATTCCGGCACGCAACCGACCACCAGCTTGGGATTCTGATAGTGGATGGTGCCGCAGGCGTCGCACACGTGGCGCAGCACCGAGTCGCCCGGGGGCACCCGTTTCGCGAGCGGGGAGGCGCAGTCAGGGCAGAACTTCACGGCTGCTGGACATGCGTAAGTTTCGGTATCCTCAGGGAAAATCGGTTTCGATGGTAGACTGGGTCGGGACGATGGGCAAAGTCAAATTGAGCGAATGGCTTTGGCGCTTTCTGGCGACCGTGATGCTGTTCGCGGTCGGTTGGTCAATGTGGATTTTCTACCAGCTTAACCCGCCGCCGCTGATCAT
>JBBPIU010000041.1:7731-25673 GCA_038040245.1 Pseudomonadota bacterium
CGGTCGGTTGGTCAATGTGGATTTTCTACCAGCTTAACCCGCCGCCGCTGATCATGAACGCGGCGTTCGAGGCGGCCGCGAAAGCCAAAGCCAACGCCGGGCAGAAAGCCCAGGGCGTGATCTCGCCTCCCGCTCCCGCGGAGCCCGGGGAACCCCCGGTCAACGTCGAAAAGCTGAAGTTCTCGGATTCCATCGCCGCGCCGGCGCCCGACGCGAAGAAGTGAATCGCTACGACGAGCTGTACCGGAGCTGGCGTTGGGACGTCCCCGAGCGCTACAACATCGCCCAGGCCTGCTGCGGCCGCTGGGCCGCCGACCGATCGCGCTTTGCGCTGTACTGGGAAGACGAGTCGGGCGAAACCGCCAAGTACACGTTCTGGGACATCCAGCGGGAAGCGAACCGGCTGTCGAATGCCCTGGCCGGGCTGGGCGTGAAACGCGGCGACCGCGTCGCGCTCATCCTGCCGCAGCGGCCCGAGATGGCGATCGCCTACATGGCGATTTTCCAGATGGGCGCGATCGCGCTGCCGCTGTCGCACCTGTTCGGGCCCGATGCGCTCGAGTACCGCATGGCGTTCGCCGGCGCGAGCGTCGCTTTCGTCGAACCGACGACGATCGCGAACCTGTGGGCCGTCAAGGACAAACTCTCCGATCTGAAGCATGTCATCGGGGTCGGGGGAGCGCGGGAGACCGGGGTTCATGCTTATGAATCTTTGGTCCAAAAAGCAAAAAGCGAATTCGAAACGGTTGATACAGCCGCAAACGATCCCGCGCTGATCATTTACACGAGCGGCACCACTGGTCCGCCCAAGGGCGCGCTGGAAGCGCACCGGCTTTTGATTGGCAATCTGCCGGGGTTCATCTATTCGCACGACTTCTTTCCGCAGCCCGGCGACCTGTTCTGGTCGCCGGCGGACTGGGCGTGGGCCGGCGGGCTGATGGATGCGCTGCTGCCGAGCTGGAATTTCGGCGTCCCGATCCTCGGCTACCGGGGGCGGTTCGACGCGGAGAAAGCGTATTACCTGATCGAGAAGTACGGCATCCGCAATGCGTTCCTGTTTCCTACCGCGCTCAAGCTGATGATGAAGGCGGTGCCGGAGCCGAAGAAGAAATACGACCTTAACCTGCGCTCCATCATGAGCGCCGGCGAATCGGTCGGCGTCACCGTCATCGAATGGGCGCGCGAGCAGCTCGGCGTCACCATCAACGAGATGTTCGGCCAGACCGAGATCAACTACGTGGTCGGGAACTGCCACGCGGCGTGGCCGGTGAAGCCCGGCTCGATCGGCCGGCCGTATCCGGGGCACCGGGTGGCGGTCATCGACGACAGGGGCAACGAAGCGGCGAGGGGAGAGCTGGGGGAAATCGCGATACACCGCAAGGACGACCCGGTGTTCTTCCTCGAGTACTGGAAGAATCCGGCTGCGACCCGGGAGAAATTCATCGGCGACTGGGGCTGCACCGGAGACCAGGGCCGCATGGATGAAGACGGCTACCTCTGGTATCAGGGGCGCTCGGACGACGTGATCAAGGCCTCGGGCTACCGCATCGGCCCGGCGGAGATCGAATCCTGCCTCGTCAAGCATCCCGCCGTCGCGAACGCGGCGGTGATCGGTAAGCCCGACCAGACGCGCGGCCAGATCGTGAAGGCCTTCATCGTGCTGCAGCCGGGGCAGGCGGCTTCCCAAACGCTCATCGACGAGATCCAGGACCACGTGCGCGGCCGGCTCGCGCCCTACGAGTACCCGCGCGAGATCGAGTTCATCGACGCGCTGCCGATGACCACCACCGGCAAGGTGCAGCGCAAAGAGCTGCGCAAGCGCGAGGAAAGAAAACTCGCAGCGAAAGCGTGACGCGGCTCGTCCTGCTCGGGGGCGGCCACGCGCATGTCCTGGTTCTACTGAGCCTCGCGAATTTCATTTCGAAGCAACTGGAAGTCAAGCTCGTCACGCCTGGCCCGTTGCACACCTACTCCGGGATGGTCCCCGGCGTCGTCGCCGGCCACTACGCCGTTGCGGAAGCGCAGATCGATCTGGCGCCGCTTGCGGCCCGGGCGGGGGTGGAACTGGTCCTGGGTTCCGTATCGTCCATCGATCCTGCCGCGAAAAACGTGGCGCTGGAGAACGGCCAGGTAATCCCATACGACATTGCATCCCTGAATCTCGGCTCGCTTCCCGATTTCTCCGGTGTTGCGGGGGCACTCGAATACGCGATAGCCGCGAAGCCGTTCGAGCCGTTCCTCAAGCGTTGGAGCGAACTTCTGCTGAAGGGCCCCGAGGCGCCGCGCATCGCGATTGCGGGCGCGGGGGCGGGCGGCGTGGAAATCGCCATGGCGATGAAGTTCGCGCTGGAAAGGAGAGGCATGGCCGGGGAGGTAGTTCTTTTCTCCGACAGGAACGTCTTTTCGCCGGAAGTCGCGGAGAAAATTGCGGGGGCGCTGCGCAGACGCGGCGTGCAGCTTCGCACCGCGACGCCGATTCTCGCCGTGAACGCCGGGCCGGTGGTTGTATCGTCGTCCGGCAGCGAATCCTTCGATGCGTTGTTCTGGACCGCCGGCGCCGCGGCGCCGCCGTTGTTGCGTGCATCCGGCATTGCTTGCGACAGCAGAGGCTTTGTGCGCGTGGAGCAGACGCTGCGCAGCGTCTCCCATCCGGAAATCTTCGCTGCGGGCGATAACGCCGCGTTCGACGGCGGCGACCTGCCGAAGTCGGGCGTCTACGCGGTGCGGCAGGGAGCGACGTTGGCGAAGAATCTCAGGAAGGCGATTCTAGGGAACCCCCTGGACCAGTATCAGCCGCAGTCGAAGGCGCTGGCGCTGATCAGCTGCGGCGAGAAATACGTCATCGCCAGCCGCGGCAGCTGGTCCGCGGAAGGCTCCTGGGCGTGGTGGTGGAAGGACTGGATCGACCGGCGTTGGATCGGAAAATTCACATAGGACGGCTGGCGACCAGGATCTTGCCGGTGGCTTCGACCGCGACTTCGCCGCGTTGATTGCTCGCAACGGCGGTCATCTCGATTACGCCGCCCTTGTGCTTGGGCTTATCGGCCTTGCCGACGACCTTCCAGTTCGCGGTGAGCGTGTCCCCGGCGCGCACCGGGGCCTTGAAGCGGCAGCAGTGCTCGAGGTAGGCGATGGCGGTGCCGGCGAAGAAGTTGCCGACCGGCGCGGCGACCAGCGCGCTGGTGAAGGGCCCGTGCAGCACGCGTCCGCCGAACAGTGACTTCTTCGAGAACTCCTCATCTACATGCAGCGGATTGAAATCGCCGAACATCCCGGAGCCGAGGACGATGTGCGTCTCGGTGACCGTGAGGCTGGTGCCGAAGCTGTCGCCTACCTTGACCTCGTCGTACCACTTGCCGTGAAAGACCATGAGTTCCGTTCCCGATCCAACCCTGTTGGCGGTAGATGGGTGAAACTCAACCTTCATTCCGCCGCGTCGCGGGTGCGCCGGCGAAATTCCTCATGACTGAGCGCGGTGGCCCGCCCGGATTCAATTGCGGCGTCGCGCTCGCGCGCCAAGGCAATGCCTTCGCGGTCCGTACTGGGATCAGAGAGCCAAGCGGTCGCTGCCTCCAGGCTTTCCCAAGCTGCAAGCGCCAACCGCCCGCGGTCGCGAGGCGGCAAACGCAGCAACTCTGCTTCAAGCTGATCGGTTGTGCTCACAGTTCAGAGTGTAGCATCGCGAACGCCGCTACCGTCGGTGCACGCTTCCACGCTATTCGATCACCCGGTCGGCGCGCAGCAGCAGTTCCTGCGGGATGGTGATGCCGAGCGCCTTCGCGGTCTTGCGGTTGAGCACCATCTCGAATTTCGTCGGTTGCTCGACGGGCAGGTCTCCCGGTTTTGCGCCCTTGAGGATCTTGTCCACGTAAGTTGCCGCGCGCCTGTAATTCTCTACGAAGCTCGGCCCGTAGCTCATCAGGCCGCCAGCCTCTACGTATTCGCGCACCGCAGCTACCGATGGCAGTCGACTTTTCCCTGCCAGCTCTGCGATCTGACGCCGTTGCTGATTGAGAAACGGGTCACTTGCCACGATGACTGCCTCGGCATTTTGCTGGGTCATCGTTGAAAACGCGCTTTCAATCTCCTGCGGGTCCCGCGCTTGCACCGGCAGAATCTTTACGCTGCTCTTCTGCGCTGCCGTTTGTACGGCTTTCAGAATGGTCGCGTGGCCCGAGTTGGTGGGATTCAGCAAAATGGCCACACGGGACAGCTTGGGCGCCATGCTGCGCAGCATCTCGAAGTGTTTGGGGCTGAGGTCGCCTAGCAGATTTGAAAGCCCCGTGATGTTGCCCCCGGGTCGCGCCAAGCTCGCGACGAAGCCGCTGCCGACCGGGTCGATGCTGTTTCCCATGACGATGGGAATCGTAGTGGTTGCTTTCTGCGCCGCACTGGTGGGTTGCACTCCCGCCGCCACAATGACATCGACTTTAAGCTGAACCAATTCCGCCGCCAGGCCCGGCAGGCGCTCGACCTTGCCGTCGGCAAAACGCCATTCGATCAGCAGGTTCTTCCCCTCGACGTAGCCGAGTTCGCGCATTCCTTGCAAGAATGCACCGTAAACGGCGCTAGGATTCGACGCAGTCTGTGAACGCAAGGCGAGAAAACCGACGCGCCAGACTTTGCCTTGCTGCTGGGCGAGCGAGCCGAATGGCGCCACGAGCGCGCCGGCTCCCAACGCGATCAGCAGGCGGCGGCGCGCGATTGGTCGATGAATCGGTAGCGGCACGGCGGTCTTCCCCTCTGAGTGCCCGACGCTTCGGATTCTAGGCGCTCTGCACTGTGCGTGTTTCGCGGCCGAGGTTGATTAAACGGCCGCTGTAACCGAGAATCTGGCGCCCCAGACACGAATCGAACGTGCGACCTGCCCCTTAGGAGGGGGCTGCTCTATCCACTGAGCTACCGGGGCGCGAGGAGGGATTTTACCCGCATGAGAGTGTTCTTTTTCTCGATCCTGTTTTGTGCAGCCGCGACCGTGAGCGCGCAGTCCTGGGCGTGGGACGACGGCACGACGCCATTCGTGGTGTCGCCCGATGCGGTGGTGGAGCGCATGCTGTACCTCGCCCAGCCCAAGGCCGGCGAGCGGCTGGTGGACCTGGGCTCGGGCGACGGGCGCATCGTGATCGAGGCCGCGAAGCGCTTCGGCGCCAGAGGCCTGGGCGTGGACATCGATCCGCGGCTGGTGAACCTCGCGCGCGCCAACGCGAAGCGCGCCGGCGTCGAGGCGCTCACGACCTTCGAGGTTCAGGACCTGTTCGAAACCGACCTGCACGGTGTCAACGTCGTCACGATGTACCTGCTACCCGAGGTGAACCTGAAGCTCATGCCACGCCTTATCGCCCAGCTCAAGCCCGGCGCGCGCATCGTCTCGCACGACTACGACCTGGGGCCCTGGTCCTTCGACGAGATGATGGAAATCGCGCTGGCGGAAAAAATGGTCGGCCCGCTGGGTCGGTCGCGGGTGTTCCTCTGGGTGGTGCCGGCCGACGCGCGCGGCAAATGGCTGTCCGACATGCCGGAGCTCGGCGGCCGCTGGCAATTCGACGTCAAGCAGACCTACCAGGTGCTGGACGTGGATGCGCGCGCCGGCAGCGCGACGATGGTGGTGCGCGGCGCGCGGCTGCGCGGCGAGGAAATCCGTCTCGCGATCACCGGCGCGATCGGCGGCAAGGGCTACAACACCCTGTTCGCGGGCAAAGTGGCCGACGGCCGGATCGAGGGCAGTATTCGGATTTCCGACGGCGAGAACACCAAAACCATTCCGTGGAAGGCGACCCGGCAACCATGACTTCCGCTCCCAGACAGCAGCTCTCGATCACCGACGGCATTTTCCTGACCGTCGGGATGGTGATCGGCGTCGGTATTTTCAAGGCGCCGTCGATCGTCGCGGGAAACACCTCGAGCGGCATCGAATTCCTGCTGGCCTGGCTGCTCGGCGGCGTGGTGTCGCTGTGCGGCGCGCTGGTGTATGCCGAACTCTCCTCGCGGCACCCGGAAACCGGCGGCGAGTACGCCTTTATTGCGCATGGCCTGGGGCGCGGCGCCGCGTTCCTGTTCGCGTGGTCGCGCATGACCGTGATCCAGACGGGCGCCATCGCCGCGGTTGCCTTCGTGTTCGGGGAATACGCCAGCGAGATCGTCCGCCTGGGCGCGCATAGCGTGGCGATCTACGCGGCGCTGTCGGTAATCGCGCTGACGCTTTTGAATCTCGCCGGCACGCTGCAATCGAAGACGCTGCAGAAAGTGATGGAAATCGTCCTGATCGCCGGCCTGCTGTTTCTCGCCGTTGCCGGCCTGGTGGTCGGCGGCACGCCCGTGCAGTCAAAGTCAGCTGCGGCGGCGGGATCCGGCGGGGACTTCCTGTTCGCCATGATGTTCGTGTTCTTTACCTTCGGCGGCTGGAACGAGGCGGCCTACCTCGCGGGCGAGGTGCGTGAGCCGCGCCGCAACATGCTGAAGATCCTGGTCGGCGGCATCGTGGCCGTCACCGTGCTCTACCTGCTGGTGAACATCGGCTACCTCGTCGCGCTGGGACAGGGCGGCATTGCCGGCTCCAAGGCGGTCGGCGCCGACGTGATGCGCCTGGTCGCGGGCGACAGGGGCGCGGTGCTGCTCGCATTCATCGTCTGCATCTCGGCCCTGACCACCATCAACGCCGCGGTGTTCACCGGCGCGCGCACCAATTTCGCCATGGGGCGCGATTACCCGCTGTTCGCCAAGCTCGGCAACTGGCGCGAGAGCGGCAGCACGCCGGCCAACGCGCTCGTCGTGCAGGGCGCGATCACTCTGGTCCTGATCGTCGCGGCGGCCATGGCGGCCAAGGACGGCTTCGACGCCATGGTGGCGTACACCGCGCCGGTGTTCTGGACGTTTTTCCTTCTTACTGGGTTGGTTTTGTTCGTTTTTCGTTTCCGAGAAAAAAGACAAGGAACGGTAAAGAATGGATTCAAAGTCCCGTTCTATCCCGTGATTCCGTTGATCTTCTGCACGATGTGCGGGTTCATGCTGTGGAAGGCGCTCGCCTACATCTTCAATCCGGCGTACGGCCCGAAATTCGGCAACCTGGTGCTTGCCGGGCTGCTGGTGATGCTGGCCGGGATTCCTTTGTACTGGTTCGCCCGGAAGAAGTGAGGGTTTTACTTCTCGTATTTCTTCTTGCCGCCTTCGGCGCGGCTGCGCAGGACTACGAACGCGAGAAGCGCTGGGCGGCGGAAGTGGTGTCGAATCTGGTGATCGGGGATGCTGTTCAGGTTCGCCTGCCGGATAAAAGAGAATTCCTGGGGATCTATACAAAACCCGATGCTGCAAAAAAGGCCATTCTGCTGGTCCACGGCATCGGGGTGCATCCCGACCACGGCGTGATCGGCATCCTGCGCGTGTCGCTCTCGGAGATGGGCTACGCCACGCTCTCCATCCAGATGCCGGTGGAAGCGTCCGACGCGGGGCGGGCGGATTACCATCCGGCGCTCTTTCCGGAAGCGGCGGCACGTATCCAGGCCGGCGCGGACTGGCTCGCGACCAGAGGGTTCCCGCGCCCGGTGCTATTGTCGCACAGCATGGGTTCGTGGATGTCGAACGTGTACTACGAACGGACGCAGGGCGCGCCGTTCGCGGCCTGGATCTGCATGGGGCGCTCGGGCGAGTTCGGCCGCATGGGCAACGTCAAGGCGCCGGTGCTGGACGTCTACGGCGAGAAAGACCAGGGCAGCGTGCTGCGCGCCGACTGGCGGCGGCGCATCACCCTGAACACCATTGCCGGATCGAAGCAGGTGATGATCCCGGCGGCCGACCACCATTACACCGGCCGGGAAAAGCAGCTCGCCACTGCGATCCACGACTTCCTCGACCAGCTAAAATGATCCGCGATGAAAATTAGCGACCTGCGCAGCCCGCTCGCGGTCCTCGCCTGCGGCTGCGTCATCATGACGATAACTTTTGGCGTGCGCGCCGGCTTCGGCCTGTTCCTGCAGCCGATGAGCATGGAGTACGGCTGGGGCAGGGAAGTGTTCTCGCTGTCCATGGCACTGCAGAACCTCGCCTGGGGCGCCCTCGGGGCGGTGGCCGGCGGCGTAGCGGATCGCTACGGCCCGGGACGCGTAATCGCCGGTGCGGCGGTCTGCTACATCCTCGGGCTCATCGGCATGTCGGTCATCAGCTCGCCCGTCGGCATGTATGTCAACTGCGGGCTGCTGCTGGGTATGGCGCTCGGTGGCGCATCGTTCGGCATCATCCTTGCCATCATTGCCCGGACCGTCCCGCCAGAGAAACGCAGCTTTGCGATGGGCATCGCGACCTCGGCCGGCTCCTTCGGGCAATTCGCGCTGCTGCCGGTGACCCAGTTTCTCATCTCGGGATACGGCTGGCACGCGGCGCTTTTCGTTCTCGCCGGCATCGTGGCGCTGGTGATCCCGCTTGCCATCCCGCTCGCCGGAAAGCCGGCCGCCGCCGCCGGGGTGCCCCAATCGATAGGCGAAGCGCTGCACGAGGCGCTGCGCGAGAAAGGATTCCACATGCTTTTCTGGGGCTACTTCGTATGCGGCTTCCATATCGCGATGCTGACCGTGCACCTGCCGTCCTTTGTCACCGACGCCGGCCTCAAAGTGGAGCACGGCATGACGGCGCTTGCGCTGATCGGCCTGTTCAACATCGTGGGCACGCTGAGCGCCGGTTACCTTGGCGGCCGCTTCAGCAAGAAATACCTGCTCTCCGCCATCTACGCCATCCGCGGTTTCCTCATCGCGATGCTGGTTTTCCTCCCGCTGACGCCGGTGGTCCTTTACACCTTCGCCTGCGGCATCGGCCTGCTGTGGCTCGGAACCGTGCCGCTCACCAACGGCCTCGTCGGGCAGATCTTCGGCATGCGCTACGCCGCCATGCTCGCCTCGATCGTGTTCTTCGGCCACCAGATCGGCAGCTTCATCGGCGTCTGGCTCGCCGGCCATCTCTATGACACCACCGGCTCGTACCAGGGCGCATTTCTGGCCTCGATCGGACTGAGCGTCTTCGCCGCGCTCGTCAACCTGCCGGTCAACGAAACCCCGCTCGCCCAGCGCAAGGCAGTCCCCGCGGCGGCGTGATGCAAGCGGCGAAGAAGCGATTCTGGTGGACGGCGGCCGGTGTCGTGCTGCTGGCTTTCGTCACTGCTGCCGCGTTCTCCGCCTACCTGCGCCCCGACATGCTGGTCTCGTTCGGCGACATCATGTCCTTTTGCGCCGCGCTGATCAAATGAATCGCCGCGACGCCCGCATGCTCGCGCGCTACAACGCGTGGGCCAACAAGCTGATCTTCGATGCCGTCGCCGGATTGCCTGCAGGCGAGGCGATCAAGCCGCGGCAGTCGATATTCAAGAACATGGTCCACACGCTGAACCACAACTACGTCATTGACCGCATCTTCCAGGCGCATCTCGAGGGACGCGAGCACGGCTACACGGCGCGCAACACGCCGGACCATCCACCGCTAGCCAAACTCTGGCGCGCGCAGCAGGAAATCGATGGGTGGTATATCGCCTGGAGCGACGCGCTGACCGCCGCCGCCATCGACGAAAAAGTCCGCTTCGGCTACGTTGGCGGGGGAGAGGGCAGCATGACGCGCGGCGAAATTCTCCTCCACATCGTCAACCACACCACCTACCATCGCGGCTTCGTCGGCGACCTGCTCTACCAAGTACCGGTCCGCGCCCCCACGACCGACCTTACCGTCTACCTCCGCGACGTAGCGCAGCACCTCGACTGAAGGATGAAGGAACACGAAAATCCTGTCCCGTCTGCCTGGGTCGTGCGTTGGGCGCCGCTCGTCACGCACGGCACGGTGCTCGATGTGGCTTGCGGGAGCGGCCGTCACACGAACTTTTTTTTAAATAGAAACCTGAAAGTAGTAGCGGTGGACCGCGAGCCGCAGCAGATCCCCGGCGCGCGTTTCATACGGGTGGACCTGGAGGACGGCAGCCCCTGGCCGCTTCCCGGGGAGCGCTTCGAGGCGGTGGTGGTGACGAACTACCTCTACCGGCCTCTCATGGGGCAGTTGAGGGACTGCCTTGCGCAAAACGGCGTGCTGATCTACGAAACCTTCATGCTGGGGAACGAACGCTTCGGCAAGCCCTCCAACCCCGAATACCTGCTGCGGCCGGGGGAATTGCTCGAAGTTTTCAAAGGATTGACCGTCAAAGCCTTTGAAGAAGGTGCAGTCGGAGAGCCAAAACCCGCAATGATTCAAAGACTTTGTGCTGTGCGAGCGGGGAAGGGATAAAATCACCGGTTAATTGAATTGGATGGAGTACCGCACATGATTACAGGCAGCCTGGTCGCGATCATCACCCCGATGCTGGAGGATGGGCGGCTCGACCTTGCGCGCTTCAAGGACCTGATCGACTGGCACATCGCCGAGGGCACCGACGGCATCGTCGTCGTGGGCACCACGGGGGAGTCGCCGACGGTGGATTTCGACGAGCACAAGGAACTGATCCGGGTCGCCGTCGAGCACGCCAAGGGCCGCATCCCGATCATCGCCGGTACCGGCGGCAATTCGACCGCCGAGGCGATCGAACTGAGCGCATCGGCCAAGAAGAACGGTGCGACCGCGAGCCTGTCGGTGGTGCCCTACTACAACAAGCCGACGCAGGAAGGCCTGTACCGGCATTTCCGCAAGATCGCCGAGACCGTCGACCTGCCGATGATCCTGTACAACGTGCCGGGCCGCACGGTCGCCGACCTGCACAACGACACGCTGCTGCGCCTGGCCGAAGTGCCGGGCATCATCGGCATCAAGGACGCGACCGCGAACATGGAGCGCGGCACCGACCTGATCCGCCGCGCGCCGCGCAATTTCGCGATCTACTCGGGCGAAGATGCCGCCGCCCTGGCGCTGATCCTGCTGGGCGGCCACGGCGTGATATCGGTCACCGCCAACGTTGCGCCTCGCCTGATGCACGAAATGTGCGCCGCCGCGCTGGTGGGCGACGTGAAGAAGGCCCGCGACATCAACCTGCGCCTGCTGACGCTGCACCAGCGCCTGTTCGTCGAGGCGAACCCGATCCCGGTCAAGTGGGCGCTCGGGCTGATGGGCATGATCGAGCCGGGCCTGCGCCTGCCGATGACGCCGCTGTCGGACCGCTACTACGACACGGTGCGCGAGGCGCTCTCGGATGCCGGCATCGCTTTGCCATTGCGGATGGTAGAGAAACGCGCATGACGTTTTTGCGCAAAACGCTGGCGATCGCCATGGCGGCCTCGCTGGGCGCCTGCAGCACCGCCAGCAGCCTGCTCGAAGGCAAGAAAGTCGATTACAAGTCGGCCGGGCAGCTGCCGACGCTCGAGATCCCGCCCGACCTCACCACGCCGGCGCGCGACAACCGCTACGTGGTGCCCGATACCGGCAAGAGTTCGGCGACGCTCTCGGGCTACCAGGCGGACCGCGCGCAGCAGGCCAAAACCGGCAACATCGCCAGCGGCGTGCTGCCCGCGATAGAGAACATGCGCGTCGAGCGCTCCGGCAGCCAGCGCTGGCTGGTGGTCGCCGAGCCGCCCGAGAAGCTCTGGCCGCTGGTGCGCGATTTCTGGCAGGAGAATGGCTTCCTGATCTCGATAAATGTCCCCGAAGCGGGCGTGATGGAGACCGACTGGGCCGAGAACCGCGCCAAGATCCCGCAGGACTGGATCCGCAACATGCTCGGCAAGGTGCTCGACCAGATCTACTCCACCGCCGAGCGCGACAAATTCCGCACCCGCCTGGAGCGCACCGACGAAGGCGGCAGCGAGATCTACATCAGCCACCGCGGCATGATCGAGGTGTTCGGCAGCGAACAGCGCGGGGTCCAACCTAGCACGCGGAGCATGTGGCAGCCGCGCACGCCCGATCCCGAGCTCGAAGCCGAGTTCCTGCGCCGCCTGATGATCCGCCTCGGCACGCAAGAGGAGAAAGCCAAGCAGCTGGTCGCCACCAGCACGCCGGCGCCGGCGCGCGCCGCCGTGCAGACGGGCATCGGCGGTTTCGAAACCCTGGAGGTATTCGAACCCTTCGACCGCGCCTGGCGCCGGGTTGGCCTCGCGCTCGACCGGGTCGGTTTCACGGTCGAGGACCGCGACCGCCAGAAGGGCCAGTACTTCGTGCGCTACGCCGACACCGACGCCTCGGACATGGCCAAGAAGGACGGCGAAAAGGGCCTGCTCTCCAAGCTGCAGTTCTGGAAATCGAACGATCCTGCGGTGAAAGCCGAGCAGTACCGGGTGCACATCCGCCAATTCGCCGGCAAGAGTGTGGTGCAGATCCTGAACAAGGACGGCACCCAGGCCAACACCCAGACCACGCGCCGCATCGTCGCGTTGTTGCACGAGCAGCTTCGATGAAGCTGCGTGCCACGAGCAGCTGAGGTGACGCTGCGGTTCGCTGCCATCGGAAGCGGTTCCAAAGGTAACTGTCTGGTCGCGGAGGTGGGCAGCACCCGGGTGCTGCTCGACTGCGGTCTCGCGCCGCGCGAGACCGAGCGGCGCCTCGCCCGCATCGGCCTCGCACCGGCGGACATCAGCGGCATACTGGTCACCCACGAGCACGACGACCACGCTGGCCAGGCCTATCCCTTCGCCGCGCAGCACCGGCTTCCGGTATGGCTTACCCACGGCACGCAGGTCGCGCTGGCGGAGTCAGGCAAAGTCCCCGGCGATGTGGCTACGCGCACCATCGTTGGGCGCGACGCGTTTGCCATCGGCGAGCTGGAGGTCCGGCCCTACACCGTGCCGCACGATGCGCGCGAGCCGGTGCAGTTCGTTCTCTCCGACGGCGCATTCCGCCTCGGCGTGCTGACCGACATCGGCGCTTCCACCGCGCACGTGGAGGCGACGCTCTCGGGCTGCGACGCGCTGGTGCTGGAGTGCAACCACGACTACGACATGCTGTGGGGCGGCGACTATCCGAAGTGGCTGAAGGAACGGATTTCCGGGCCCTTCGGCCATCTTTCGAATGCGGCCTCGGAAAAACTGCTGGCCGCGCTCGACCGCTCGCGCCTGAAGCATGTGCTGGCGGCGCACCTGTCGCAGCAGAACAACCGGCCGGAACTGGCGCGCGAAGCGCTGGCGCGGGCGATGGGTTGCGCGCCGGACTGGATCGGGCTCTCCACCCAGGAAGAAGGCTTTGCCTGGCGGGAATTGCGCTGACCGGCAGCTGAAAGTGCAGCGCGAAATCTACAATCCCAGGGTGGCGCTCGATACACCGGGATAGGACGAACCCCAGATCTCCTGGAAGCGCGAGCGCATCGCCAGCGCCTCGGTTTCGTCGTGCAGCCCGATCGCGCCGCGGCAGAACTCGGCCACCGGCCTGCGCAGGTAATGCTGCGCATCCAGGACCAGAAACGCGTCCTGCAGGTTGCGGATCTCCTCGTGCGTCCGGTTTATCTGGATCGCGTGGGTGAACAGCTTGAGCAGTTCCATCATGCGCGGGCACTGGCGCGTGAGGTGATCGGTGTGGTGCACCACGATGTAGATCTTCCGGGTACGGCTGCCGCGCAGGAAATTCTCCAGCTGCGCGATGCGCGCGGGCGAATTGAGCCGCAGAGCTTTCAGGTCGGGATCGAACAACCGCAGTTCGCGCCCGGGCTGCTCGAGAAAGCGGTCGAGCGCTTTCTGGAAATCGCCCTCGCTCTCGAAACGCAGGTACTCTGTTTTCTGTTTTGCTTTACTCACGGCTTTGCTTCAAGCAGCAGGAATCCGGCCCGATGCCAATCCAAGATTAAACGCTCGAGTCCCGCGCGGGCAAGTGCGCCGCCCGGCGCGCGCCTGCGGTCGGCCAGCCTGGCAAGGGCCCCGCGTTGCGCGGGACGGGGATACAGCACTTCGCCATTGATGAAGAATCTGGTGCCCCGATAGAGCATTTGCGTTTTTGAATTGAGAATTGCTTCACAACGGGAAAGATCAAGATCTCTCCTGGTCGAACCCGTGAAAACCACATTGGGCCTCGGCGTGCTCAGAAAGCGCCCGAGGAAATCCTCCACATCGCCGCGCCTCCAGCGGATGCGCGCCAGCTGCGCTTCGGCGAAAGCCGCCAGTTGCGGCCCGATCTGCGCCGGCCGGGCGGCCGGACGCAGGTCCGGGTCGCGGTAAACGGCATCCGGCAGGCCGCGTTCGTGCAGGTGATCGAGAAACGCGGCAGCGAGCTCGGCGCCGCGCGGCGCCCTGAAGCCGATCGAACAGGTGAAGCAGGCGTCGAGCGCGACCCCGTCATGGCCCCAGCCGGGCGGCAGGTAAAGCAGGTCGCCCTGCTCGAGCAGAACTTCCTCTTCGGCGCGGAATCCGGCGATCAGCTTGAGCGGCGCGCCCGGCACCAGAGCGAAATTGCGCCGCCGGGCGAGGCGCCAGAGCCGTCGACCCGGGCCCTGGACGAGAAACACATCGTAGGAGTCGCAATGCGGTCCGACGCCGCCGCCGGGCGCGGCGTAGCTCACCATCACGTCGTCGAGCCTCGCCTGCGGCACGAACGCGAACCACCGCAGCAGCCGCTCGGCCTGCGCGTTGTGGTGATTCACGCCGTTGACGAGCAGCGTCCAGCTGCGCGTGCCGGCGCGGGCGAGACGCGGGCCCGGCAGCGGGCCATGCGTCACCTGCCAGCGGTCCTTGCGCCGTTCCACCAGGCGGGATTCGACATCGCTGCGCGCCGCAAGCGCAAATAATGCACGTTTTCCGATCACGCCGCGGAAACCGGGCAGCGCGCGACGCACAAGAAGCGGGCGCTTCTGCCAGTAGCGGCGCAAAAAAACCTGCGGCGACAAGCCCCCTAGCAGCGCTTCTTCCATCAAATGATTATAAGTGTGGCAAGCGAGCGACAAACAGTAATGCAGGACTTGTCAAATCCAATTGCAGGCATAAAATTTCCCACAGCCCATTCCATGCTGCGACCAGGTCAAAACGCCCCGCTATTCACGCTGCCGGATGCCGACATGCAGACGGTGGAGCTGTCGTCGTTCCTCGGCAAGAAGCACATCGTGCTGTATTTCTACCCGCGCGACAACACGCCCGGCGGCACCCTGGAGGCGGCGGAGTTCTCCGACCACGAGCGCGAGTTCGGGCGCTGCAACTGCATCATCCTGGGCGTCTCGCGCGACGACTGCCTGACGCACGCCGAGTTTCGCGACAAGCACGGCCTGGCGATCGGGCTGCTCTCCGATCCCGAGGGCGAGGTGTGCCGCCGCTACGGCGTGCTGCAGGAAAAGGAGATGGACGGCGTGCGGCGCGAGTGCCTGGTGCGTTCCACCTTCGTGATCGACAAGAAAGGCGTGATCCGCCACGCCGCCTATGGCGTCAATCCGCGCCACCACGCCCTGGAAATCTACGACGTCGTCCGCAAGCTGAAGTCCTGAGCCCCGCATTTTCGCCTATCATTGGCGTTCGAAGGGGGAACGGCAATGGTGATGGACATCCTGTCGTACGGCATCGGCACGCTGGCTGCTTTCGCGGCGGTCGCCGTATTCGTGTTCGTATTCATCCGGGACGTCACGCAGAAGAAGCACGGGGTGCTGCGCAACTACCCGGTGATCGGACGGCTGCGCTATTTCTTCGAGGAGCTGGGCGAGTATTTCCGCCAGTATTTCTTCGCCGGCGATCGCGACGAGATGCCCTTCAACCGCGCGACGCGCGGCTGGGTGTACCGCCTGGCGAAGAACGAGGGCGGGGTGATCGGCTTCGGCTCGACCTACGACCTGCACCAGTCGGGCGCCCTGATCTTCGTCAACCACCCGTTCCCGGTTCTCGAGGAGGAACGGCTGCCGACGCCGTCGCTGCTGCTTGGCGAGGGCTACGCCAAGAATCCCTTCGAGGGGCGCTCCATCGTCAACATCAGCGGCATGAGCTTCGGCGCCATCTCGGCGCCGGCGGTACGGTCCCTTTCGCGCGGCGCGGCGGTGGCCGGCTGCTGGATGGACACGGGGGAGGGCGGGCTGTCGTCTTACCACCTGGAAGGCGGCGGCGACATCATCATGCAGATCGGTACCGCCAAGTACGGCCTGCGGGATGCGCAGGGCAACCTCAGCGCGGACCGCCTGGTCGAGCTCTCGAAGGTGGTGAAGGCCTTCGAGATCAAGCTATCCCAGGGAGCTAAACCCGGTAAAGGCGGCGTGCTTCCGGCGAAGAAGGTTACCGCCGAGATAGCGCAGATCCGCGGCATCCCGGAAGGGCGCGATTCGATCAGCCCGAACCGGCACCGCGACATTTCGAACATGAACGACCTGCTGGACAAGATCGCGTACATCCGCGACCTGACCGGCCGGCCGGTCGGGGTCAAGACGGCGATCGGCGGCTGGCGCTTCATGAACGAACTGGCCGACGCGGTGAACCGCCGGGGGCTGGAGTTCGCGCCGGACTTTCTCGCCATCGACGGCGGCGAGGGCGGCTCGGGCGCCGCGCCGCAGGCGCTTGCCGATCACATGGGCCTGTCGATCGACGAAGCGCTGCCGCGGGTGGTGGACTCGCTGATCGAATCCGGCCTGAGGCAGCGCGTGCGCGTGATCGCCTCTGGCAAGATCGTCACCTCGGCGCGCGCCGCGTGGGCGCTGGCGGCCGGCGCGGATTTCATCAACACGGCGCGCGGCTTCATGTTCTCGCTGGGCTGCATCCAGGCGCTGCGCTGCCACCAGAACACCTGCCCGACGGGGGTCACCACGCACAACAGGCGCCTGCAGCGCGCCCTGGTGGTCGAGGAGAAATACCTGCGCGTCGCCAACTACTGCAACGGCATCAACCGCGAGATCGACATGATCGCGCACTCCTGCGGGGTGCGGCACGCGCGGGAACTCAAGCGCGAGCACGTGCGCATCGTGCAGGGGAACCAGCAGTCGATCGCGTTCAACATGCTCTACCCGTATCCGGAGCTCAAGGCGCGGGTGCGCGCGGCGTGAAGTAATCACGCTGTTAAAGATAGGCAGTTTGCATTCCGTCTGTATTCATTCCTAATCACGTCAAGCAGCACAGCGAAAGGGGCCATGCCAGCGCACAAAGACTCGTTTGATGTGTTCTGCCCCTCCTGCAATATCATGGTCGAAGCAAAGGTAGTAGCGGATGGGAACGGCGGATATCGCAGTGATGCCGTGAGTCCCCTCGATGAGATCGATACGGAATACCACGGCGAACACTACTCAATCTGCACCTGTGCCCGATGTAATCAGCCCTTCTTGGTGCGTGAGTCCTACTTTGGCATCCCCGCCGAATTTGAAACAGTGACCGACACAACGGTTCTCTATCCCAGCGAGTCGAAGCTGCCTCTGGAGGGGCTCCCAAAAACGATTCAATCCGCCTACGATCAGGCTGCCCGCGCATTCACTGCAGCGCTGTATGAGCCTTGCGTACTCATGTGCCGCAAGTGCTTGGAGGCCACGTGCAGCGCTCTCGGTGGCAGCGGGCGCAATCTCGACTCCAAACTCAGAAGCCTATTCGATGCAGGAAAAATAGACTCCCGATTGTTAGATTGGGCGCACGGGATCCGTCTGGTTGGAAACGAAGCCGCTCATGATATCGACACTACTGTCACAAAGACCGATGCCCGGGACGTTTTGGACTTCACCGAAGCAATACTGATCTACGTCTTTTCCCTCACCACGCGGTTTGATGCATTCAAGGCTCGGCGTGGTAAAGCCAACAAAGTTCAGGACAGTGCTGCCTAACCCATCATCAATCCAGAGCGGCCGGGCCGCAGCAGCCGTGCTATGCGAAGCTCGTACGTGCGGCCCACCGTTGATTTCTGACGTTGGGCAGCCTAAGTCTGCATCGGAGGACTACTTATGATAGTCAAGCAGATACTCCTCGCGTTCGTCCTTCTTCTTGTCGCATTTGCTATGGAAGTCACCCGACGAGTCATTACCGGGGATCAACCAACCACCTTCTTCTATGGCCACTTTCTTTGGATTCTGCTTTTCGTCAGCGCTCAGCCGCCATTCCTTCTCCATTCACTACGAAAGCCCTACAAGG
>JBBPIU010000042.1:0-25458 GCA_038040245.1 Pseudomonadota bacterium
CGAAGAGCTACAACATGGCCGGCTGGCGCATCGGCTTCATGGTCGGCAACAAGGAACTGGTGCACGCGCTGGCGCGCATCAAGAGCTACCACGACTACGGCAGCTTCACGCCGATCCAGGTGGCTTCGATCGTGGCCCTGGACGGCCCGCAGGAGTGCGTTGAAGAGATACGCAAGACCTATGAAAAGCGCAGGGATGTCATGGTGAAGGGCCTGCACGACATCGGCTGGATGGTGGAGAACCCCAAGGCCTCGATGTACGTGTGGGCGAAGCTTCCCGACACTTACGCAACGATGGGATCGATGGACTTCACCAAGCGGCTGCTGGAGGAGGCGAAAGTCGCGGTATCCCCGGGCGTCGGCTTCGGCGAATACGGCGACGGCCACGTGCGCATCGCGCTGATCGAGAACGAGCACCGCCTGCGCCAGGCGCTGCGCGGCATCCGCGAGATGTTCCGCAAGGACGGGCTGCTGAAGGGCGCGGCGTGAAGCCGATTAATGTCGGGCTGCTCGGCATTGGCACGGTCGGCAGCGGGACCTGGGATGTGCTTAGTCGTAATGCCGATGAGATTCAGCGGCGCGCCGGACGCGCCATTCGCATCTCGCGGGTTGCCGATAAAGACGTAAAAAAAGCGCAAAGCCTTGTAAAAGGAAAGGCAAAAATCACCGCCGACGCCTTCGAGGTGGTGCGCGCGAAAGACATCGACATCGTCATCGAGCTGATCGGCGGCACCACCATCGCCAAGGACCTGGTGCTGGAGGCGATCAGGAACGGCAAGCAGGTCGTCACCGCGAACAAGGCGCTGCTTGCCACGCACGGCAACGAGATTTTCGCCGCGGCGCAGAAAAAGGGCGTGATGGTGGCCTTCGAGGCCTCGGTGGCCGGCGGCATCCCGATCATCAAGGCGCTGCGCGAAGGCCTGGCGGCGAACCGCATCGAATGGATCGCCGGGATCATCAACGGCACCTCCAATTTCATCCTCACCGAGATGCGCGACAAGGGCCTGCCGTTCGCCTCGGTGCTAAAGGAAGCGCAGAAGAAGGGCTACGCGGAGGCCGATCCGACCTTCGACATCGAGGGCGTGGACGCCGCGCACAAGCTGACCATCCTGTCGGCGCTCGCCTTCGGCATCCCGATGCAGTTTCCCAGGGCCTACACCGAGGGCATCTCGAAGCTTACGCGCGAGGACATCGAGTACGCCGAGCAACTGGGCTACCGCATCAAGCTGCTCGGCATCACGCGCCGCGCGAAGAAAGGCATCGAGCTGCGGGTGCACCCGACGCTGGTGCCGACCCGGCGGCTGATCGCCAATGTCGAGGGCGTGATGAACGCGGTGCTGGTGAAGGGCGATGCGGTCGGCGCGACCATGTACTACGGCGCCGGCGCGGGCAGCCTGCCCACCGCGAGCGCGGTGGTGGCGGACCTGGTGGATGTGACGCGCCTGATCACCGCGGATCCGGAACAGCGCGTGCCGCACCTCGCGTTCCAGCCGGACCGCCTCGCCAGGGATCCGATCCTGCCGATCGGCGAGGTCGAGACCTCCTACTACCTGCGCATGCGCGTACAGGACAGGCCCGGCGTGCTGGCCGATGTCGCGCGCATCCTCGCGGATTCGAAAATCTCGATCGGCGCCATGGTGCAGAAGGAGCCCGGGGAAGGCGAGAGCCGGGTGGACATCGTGATGCTCACCCACCGGGCGATCGAGAAGAACGTCAACGCCGCGATGGCGAAGATCGAGAAGCTGCCCACCGTGCTGGGCAAGGTCACGCGCATCCGCCTTGAAGAGCTGCTGTAATGCTCTATGTCTCGACCCGCGCTGAAGCGCCGGCGAAGCGCTTCACCGAGATTCTCTTGGAGGGCCTCGCCTCCGACGGGGGGTTGTATGTGCCTGACGCCTTTCCCCGGGTCAATTTGTCCGAACTCAGAAACAAGACCTACCACGATCTCGCCTTCGCAATCCTCTCGAAGTTCATGGACGATGTGCCGGATCTCGAGGATCTGGTCACAAGAACGTACACAAAAGAAAACTTCGGCAGCGAGGAGATCGCGCCGCTCCGGACGCTGGAACCCGGTCTTCATATCCTTGGTCTGTCCAACGGTCCGACGCTCGCATTCAAGGATATGGCGATGCAACTCCTTGGGCATCTTTTCGAATCTGCTCTTCAAAGGGAAAGGAAAACGCTCAATATTCTCGGCGCCACTTCCGGCGACACGGGCTCGGCGGCCGAGCACGCGATGCGCGGCAAGAAGAAGGTCAACGTTTTCATGCTGTCGCCGCACGGCCGCATGAGCGCCTTCCAGCGCGCGCAGATGTTCTCGCTGCAGGACCCGAACATCCACAACCTGGCGCTGGAGGGCATGTTCGACGACTGCCAGGACGTGGTGAAAAAGGTGAACGCGGATGCCGCCTTCAAGGCACGCTACCGCATAGGCGCGGTGAATTCGATCAATTGGGCGCGCGTCGCGGCGCAGGTGGTGTACTACTTCAAGGGATATTTTGCCGCCACGTCTTCCAACCAGCAGGCGGTCTCGTTTGCGGTGCCGTCGGGCAACTTCGGCAACATTTACGCCGGCTACGTGGCCCGCTGCATGGGCCTGCCGATACGGCGGCTGATCCTCGCAAGCAACGAGAACGATGTGCTCGATGAATTCTTTCGGACCGGGAAGTACAGGGTCCGGAAGGCCGCGGTCGCGACATCGAGTCCGTCGATGGATATTTCGAAGGCGTCGAATTTCGAGCGCTATGTTTTCGAGCTTCTGAAGCGGGACGCTTCCAGGGTAAGGCAGCTGTTCTCTTCGGGCGACGAGTTCGATCTTTCGGCGTTCCCAAGGACAGGCTTCGCGTCCGGCCGCAGCTCCCACGCGGATCGGATTTCCACCATAAGAAGCATTCACGAAAAATACGGCGTGACCATCGATCCGCACACCGCCGACGGCGTGAAGGTCGGGCTCGAGCACCGCGAACAGGGCGTGCCGCTGATCTGCCTCGAGACCGCGTTGCCGGCGAAATTCGCCGAAACCATTCGCGAGGCGCTCGGTCGTGAGCCCGAGCGCCCGGCGGGATTCGAGGACCTCGAGAAGCTGCCGCAGCGCTTCGAGGTGATCGAACCGGATCCCGAGGCGGTAAAGCGCTACATCGCCTCGCATTCCTTGGAGTAACATCGTTTCCTTACAGGGCGATCGGTCGCCCGGAGGAGGGACTATGTTGCGCAGCAATCTCGCGTTCGCCGCGCTAGCGGCGGCGGCACTTGCGCTTCCCGTTGCAGCGCAGGACGTCAAGCTCCCGGCGACGCTCACCATGACCGCCTACGACACCGGCTCCTCCGGCTTCAACATCGCCGTCGCGGTGGGCAAGGCGTTCAAGGACAAGCACAACACCGACGTGCGGGTGCTCCCCGCAGGCAACGACGTCGCGCGCCTGGCACCTCTGAAAGGCGGCCGCGCGCAGGCTTCTGCCATGGGAATCGGGGTCTACTTCGCGCAGGAAGGGGTGTTCGAGTTCGCGGTCAAGGAGTGGGGGCCCCAGCCGCTGAGGGTGATCCTCGCGTCCTCCGACTGCAACGCGATCTCGCTCGGGGTCGCGAAAGACACGGGTGCGCGCGAAATCAAGGACCTGAAGGGCAAGCGGGTCGGCATCGTAGTCGGCTCGCCGGCGCTCAACCAGAACGCGTTCGCGGTGCTCGCCTTCGGCGGCCTGGCGCGCTCCGACGTCAAGCTGGTGGAATTCTCCAGCTTCGGCGCGATGTGGAAGGGCATCCTGAACAACGACGTGGATGCGGCGATCGCTTCCACCATCTCCGGCCAGGCGAAGGAGGCCGAGACTTCGCCGCGCGGGCTGATCTATCCCCCGACGCCCGCCGGCGACAAGGCGGGCTGGGCGAGAATGAACAAGATCGGCCCGTATTTCGCGCCGCACAAGGCGACCTGCGGCGTGGGAGTCAGCCCGCAGAACCCGGCCGAACTGCCGAACTATCCGTACCCGATCTTCACGGCCTACGCCTCGCAGCCGGCGGAGGTCGTGTACGGCATCGCGAAATCGATGATCGTCAACTACGACGCCTACAAGGACGGCGCGCCGGGCGCGGCCGGGCTCGAGCTCAAGCGCCAGCTATTCGCCTGGGTGCTGCCCTACCATGAGGGCGCCGTGAAGGCGTTCAGGGAAGCGGGCGTCTGGAAGCCCGAGCACGAGGCGCACAACCAGACCCTGCTCAAGCGGCAGGAGGCGCTGGCCGCGGCTTGGAACGCGCTGCTCAAGTCCAATCCCGCCGAAGACACGGATGCGTTCCGCAAGGCCTGGATGGCGCGGCGCGCCGATGCCCTGAAGAAGGCCGGGCAGGACGCGGTGTTCGAGTAGCTACAACTTCCAGCCCGTTGTCCGCTCCAGCCCTGGTCGAAGCCGACGCGCTCCGCGTCCGCAGCCTCGCCGGAGCGTGGCGCTGGCTGCTGATGGCGGCGACGGCCGCGACCATCTTCCTCTGCGTCAACCAGCAGTTCGGGCTGCGGTTTTTCGTCGGCTTCACGCCGCTCAACACCGAGTATTACTACGCGCTGGTACTGGTGATGCTGCCGTTCGTGTTCCTGATTTTCCCGGGGACTGGCAGCGCGCCGCTCGAACGGATCCCGTGGTACGACGCGGCGCTCTTTGCGCTGACCGCGGCGGTAGCGTTCTATCTCATGATCCACATCCGCAAGGCGGCCGAGCTCGGCTGGGAGTTCGGCGGCGCGCCCGCGAACGTCGTCTGGGCGGGCTACGCAATGTGGGCGCTGCTGATGGAGGGGCTGCGGCGCACCGGCGGCTGGAGCCTGCTGCTCTCGGTGCTGCCCTTCACCCTGTACCCGCTGTTTGCGGACGCCGACTGGCTGGGGCCGCTCAAGGGAACGCAATCCACCGCGGCGCAGGCGAGCGCCTACCACGTGCTGTCGAGCGAAAGCCTGCTCGGCATTCCGATCCAGGCCTTTGCCGAAACCGTGATCGGCTTCCTCGTCTTCGGCACCGCGCTGATGATGACCGGGGCGGGTAAGTTCTTCATCAATCTCGCGTTCGGGCTGTGCGGCACATTCAGAGGCGGGGCAGCGAAGGTGTGCATCTTCGCCAGCGGCATGCTCGGCATGATGTCCGGGAGCGTGGTCGCGAATGTGCTCACCGCGGGCACCATGACCATTCCGGCGATGAAGAAGACCGGCTTCGCCGCTTCCTACGCGGCCGCGATCGAGGCCTGCGCCTCCACCGGCGCGGTGCTCGCGCCGCCGGTGATGGGCGCGACCGCGTTCGTCATGGCGCAGTTCCTGAACGTCAGCTACGCCGAGGTCGCGCTCGCCGCGACCATTCCGGCGGCGCTCTATTACTTCGGCCTGTTCATGCAGGTGGACGCATATGCCGCGCGCCACGGCCTGAAGGGCATCCCGCGCGCGGAACTGCCGAAGCTGGGCGCAACGATCCGCGAGGGCTGGTATTACGTCTTCGTGGTCGCGCTGCTCGTCTTCATGATGCTGGTGATGAAGCGCGAGAGCCACGCGCCGTTCTACGCCACGCTGCTGCTGCTGGTGCTCAACCAGCTCTTCAGCCGCGACAAGTGGACCTGGGGAACGGTGCAGAAATTCCTCGAGATGAACGGCCGGACCTTCGCCGAGTTGATCGGCATCCTCGCCGGCTGCGGCCTGCTGATTGGCGCGTTCTCGCTTACCGGCGTGATCTCCAGCCTCGCCAACGACCTGTTGCGCATCGCGGGCAACAACGCGCTGCTGCTGCTCGCGATGACGGCGCTGACCAGCCTGGTGCTGGGTCTGGGGCTCACCACCACCGCGTGCTACATCTTCCTCGCCATCCTGGTCGGCCCGGCGCTGGAGAAGGCCGGCCTCAACAAGATGGCGGTCCACATGTTCGTGTTCTACTGGGGGATGCTCTCCGCCATCACGCCGCCGGTCGCGATCGCCTCATTCGCCGCGGCGGGCATCGCCGGCGCGCCGGCGATGAAAACCGGCTGGGAGTCGATGCGCGTCGGCTCGATCATCTACTTCATCCCGTTCTTTTTCGTGCTCAACCCCGCGTTCGTGCTGCAGGGGCCCTGGACCGAGGCGCTCTACCTCACCATTACCGCAGGCATCGGCGCGATCTTCATCTGCGGCGGGATCCAGGGCTACCAGCTCTTCGTCGGCGACCTGCGCGCGAGCGGTGCGCTGGAGTGGCCGTTGCGCGTGCTGCTGATCGTGGGCGGACTGGTGCTCGCGACGCCCGGCGGTGGCATCATGCCGCTCTCAAACCTTCAGATGGAGTTGCTGGCGGCGGCGCTTCTGGTCCCGACCGTCGGTCTTGCGCTATGGTCATCGAGACGATCGCGGTCCTGACCGCCGGCGGCGATGCCCCGGGCATGAACGCCGCCGTGCGCGCAGTCGTGCGCAGCGGCCTCGCCCTGGGCCTGCGCGTGCACGGCGTGAAGCGTGCCTACGAGGGCCTGGTGCGCGGCGACATTGCGGAACTGGGCGCGCGCGACGTCGGCGGCATCATCCAGCGCGGCGGCACCATCCTGCAGACGGCGCGCTTTCCGGATTTCGCCAGGCCCGAGGTGCAGCAGGAGGCGCTGCGCCAGTTCAAGGCGAAGGGCGTGGACGCGCTGGTGGCGATCGGCGGCGACGGCACCATGCGCGGCGCGGCGGCGCTGGAGAAACTCGGCTTTCCGGTGGTCGGCATCCCGGCCTCGATCGACAACGACGTTTACGGCACCGACATCTCGATCGGCGTCGATACCGCGCTCAACACGATCCTCGATGCGATCGACAAGCTGCGCGACACCGCTTCGTCGCACCAGCGCGCCTTCATCGTCGAGACCATGGGCCGCAGCTGCGGCCACCTCGCGCTCATGTCGGGCATCATCAGCGGCGCCGAGATGATCTTGATTCCGGAGCAGGAAGCGGGCGCCGAGGAAGTCGCGGAAGCGGTGCGCGGCGCCCATGCGCGCGGCAAGACCCACGCCATCGTCGTCGTGTCAGAAGGCGCGAAACTCGGCGCCAGCGCGCTGAAGGAGAAGCTCGACCGGATGAATACCGGATTCGACTCCCGCGTCACCATCCTCGGCCACGTGCAGCGCGGCGGCAGCCCGAGCGCCTGGGACCGCTTGATCGCCGCGCGCCTCGGCGTCGCGGCGGTCGAGCGCCTGCACAAGGGCGAGCACGGCGTGATGGTCGGGCTGCAGGCGCGGGAAATCGTCGGCACGCCCCTGGCAGAAGTCGCCAGCCGCCAGCGCGACGCCGACCTGGAGTACTACCGCATGGCGAGGATGCTCGCGAAGTAGCTCTGGGTCGCCTCGTGCAGCTCCCCGCGCAGCCGGCGTCCCCTCGCGGGTTCCGAAGAAAGCGAAGAAGATTCAGAGCGTTGTTCCATAACGCGCGGCTGTGATAAACAGCGGGAATCGTAATGATTTCACGTTAAGCGGCAAGTCGATGTCATTGGAAGCTCGTTACCCGTCGGAAATGCTTTTCGCGGAGACGCAGCTCATCGCGTACCCCGAAGGCGTTGTGCGTGTGCCAACGCTAATGGCGCACCCCAGCTATCGAGCCGTGAACATAAAATTGCGAACATTCGGCGGCCTTCGTGGCGATGATGCGGAGTTGGCGTTGCTCCGTGACGCCCTTGACTACATTGGAGGAGCGCAGGTCCTTGCCGCTTAACCCGGCAGCCCACCGGACGCGCGCGAGCGGCGCTGCTTTGCAACCGTCATCGGCCGCGCGCCGGTGGCTTCCACGTTAGAGCGCACTACCGCTCCCGTCCTATTCTGGCTATAATCTGGCCAGAATGCGGTTTGAGATCGTCCTGGCGCCCGAAGCTCTTGAAGATCGCAAAAGACTGACGGCGAACGATTGGGCGGCAGTAAAGAAGGCTCTCGAAACGCATTTGCGGCACGAACCGACCAAAACCAGCCGAAGCCGAATCAAGCGGTTGCGCGGGCTCGCTCGACCGCAATACCGGCTGAGAATCGAGGAGGTACGTGTGTTTTACGATGTTTCAGGCTCGAGCGTCGAGATCTTGGCAATCGTAGCCAAATCGGAGGCAAGTAAATGGCTCGCCCAGTTCGCAAGTTCCAAATGAAGGAAGTCCCTTTGTCCGAGGTAAAGGACGACCTGTCTCGCTTCCTGCGGGAAGCCGAAACGCAGGAGGTCGTCATTACGCGCCACGGCAAACCAGCCGGGGTGCTTATCGGGTTCAAGTCAGAAGATGACTGGTTCGACTATCGACTTGAGAACGATCCGCGGTTCTTGCAACGAGTCGACCAAGCGCGCCAAAGTCTGCGCGCCGGACGTGGGGCCAAATTGGAGGACGTAAAGTGACGCTGTGACCGGCCGGGAAGATAGGTAACAAAAACGTCGTGGGACATGGGTTACAGATAATGGAGGGTTCCTGATGATCATAGGAATGCTGATTTTTCCCGAGATGACCCAGCTTGACTTTACGGGCCCCTACGAAGTCTTTGCTCAATTGCCCGGCTGCGAAGTCAAGGTCATCGCCCGTTCCCTGGAGCCTGTCACGGCCAGGGGAGGGCTGAGATTCCTCCCGGATACCGCCATCGACGATGCTGCGCCGCTCGATTTGCTCTTTGTGCCCGGCGGTCCGGGCGTCGGTGCGCTGATGGAAGACCGCAAAGTCCTGCAGTTCCTGCGAGATCGGAGTCAACACGCCAGATATGTGACATCGGTGTGTACAGGCGCCCTTGTTCTGGGAGCTGCGGGGTTGCTCAAGGGCTACCGCGCCACGACGCATTGGCTCTCTCTCGACCTGTTGCCGATCTTCGGTGCGACAGCCGTGCCGGATCGCATTGTGATCGATCGCAACCGCATTACAGGAGGCGGCGTCACCGCCGGCATCGATTTTGCCCTGACCGTCGCAGGAGAACTTTGCGGTGTTGACGCTGCAAAAACGATTCAGTTGCTGATTGAATACAACCCTTCGCCGCCGTTCAATTGCGGGCATCCTTCAACCGCTGTGCGGGATTGTTCTGCGCCTGAGACGCCCGCTCGCTCAGAAACTATTCGGGGGCGACCGGTTCCACGTTGAAGAGGCGCGTGCCGCTGCGCTCGATGTTCGCTTTGGTCCAGCGGATGTGGGGCGAGCCATGGACTTCGATTCGCCGCAGGCCCGGCAGCGGCTCGTCGTCCTGATATTGGTGCGTGTCGCCGTGCACCAACAGCACTTTCCCGGGCATGGCCTCGCCGAGGCGGCGCAGCCGCTCGCGTACTTCCGTGTACCCGTCCGCCCCGGAGCGGCGCGTGACAAACGGGTTGGCGTGCATCAGGACGACCAGCCCGTCACGCCCGCGCGCCAGCGCTTCCGCCTCATCCAGCCAGGCAAACACCGCCTGCATGCGCGCGGCGTGCTCGGCGGGGTCGCGGCCGAGATTGTTGTTGCTGCCGGGAATGTTGAGGCCCGCGAAAACGACATTGCCGGCGATCCAGCGCACGTTTTCGCAATGTCCTGTTTGGCGTTCCAGTTTTAAATTTCCATACTGAAAGCAAAACAGAGCGCGCCATTTCTCCAGCCTTTCCAGTGGGTCGAACCCGCTGCGGTGGCAATCGGTCCACTCGTTGTCGCCAGGCAGCAGCACGAAGGGGTGGCGGAAGCGCGCGAACTGCTTGCGGCGGTCCTCCAGCCACTCGTCCCCGCAGGGGCCGGTGCCGGAGGTGATGTCGCCGACGTGCACCACGAACGCGAGCTTCTCCGCGTTCATGCGCTCGATCATGCCATCGAGCAGGTTCGCCTGCGGCTGCGAGTAGGGAACGTCGCCGAGGAGGGCGAACGCGAGCGCGGCGAGGAGATTAGATTCCGTAGGCTTTGCGCAGCAGCGTGAGCGGATGGGCTTTTGCGGCAGGCGTTTTTTCTTGTCTGATTCCTTGAACAATATGCCGCGCTGCAATCGGACAGTCTGAGCTTATCCAGTCGGGTTCGGCCGCCGCCAGCTGGCGGAACACCGGCCGGCCGATCTTCATCGAGTTCTCGAAGTATTCCTTCTTCACGCCCCAGGTGCCGTCGTGGCCGGCGCAGCGCTCGACGGTGGTCACCGCCGTGCCCGGGATCGCTGCCAGCATCTCGCGCGTCTTCTGGCCCACGTTTTGCACCCGCGAGTGGCAGGGGATGTGGTACGAGATCTTGCCGAGTTTTTCCTTGAAATCCGTCTTCAGCAGCCCGTCGCGCTTGCGCAGCACGAAGTATTCGAACGGGTCGAACATCGCCTCCTGCACCGCCTTCACGTCCGCGTCCTCGGCGAACATCAGCGGCAGTTCCTGCTTGAACATCAAGGTGCAGGAGGGGATCGGCGTCAGGATCGCGTAGCCTTGGCGCGCGAGTTTCGCCATGGCGGGGATATTTTTCTGTTTTAAAGAACTTACGGCTTCCAGATCACCCAATTCCAGCTTGGGCATGCCGCAGCAGGCTTCCTTCTCGACCAGCACGTAGGGAATCTCGTTGTGCGCGAGCACCGCGAGCAGGTCGTGGCCCATCCCCGGCTCGTTGTAGTTCACGTAGCAAGTGGAAAAGATGGCGACTTTCCCGGGTGTGTTCTTGCCGTCTTTTATTTCATATTCTTTTGATTCAAGAGCATTTGAGCGAAATTTCCGGCTTGCATACTCAGGAAGGTCCCGGTCCTTGTGCACGCCCAGGGTCTGATCCAGAAGTTTTCTGGAAAAACCATTCTTGTTCACCGCATTCACCATCCGCACCACCACCGGGATGGTCGCGAGCTTGCCCATCGCGTCGGTGGAGGAGAGCAGCTTGTCGCGCAAGTTCACTGCGCCCTTTTTGAACTTGATCGCCTTGGCGCGCAGCATCAGGTGCGGGAAGTCCACGTTCCAGGGATGCGGCGGAACGTAGGGGCACTTGGTCATGTAGCAGGTGTCGCACAGGTAGCACTGGTCCACGACCTTCCAGTAGTCCTGCTTCGCGACGCCGTCCACTTCCAGAGTGCTGGAGGCGTCCACCAGGTCGAACAGCGTCGGGAACGCGGTGCACAGGTTCACGCAGCGCCGGCAGCCGTGGCAGATGTCGAAGACGCGCTCGAGCTCGGAAAACGCGGTGCCTTCGTCGTAGAAGGCCTCGCTCTTCCAGTCGAGCGGGTGGCGGGTGGGGGCTTCGAGGTTGCCTTCGCGCATGGCGCGAGATTACGGGCCCGGCCCCGATTGATCAAATCGTTTGCGGCGATTGACCGAATAGCGCAGAGCTATCGGCGGGCGTGGTCGTTCAGTGGTCCTCAGTCCGCGGAATCGATTCCTCGGCCGGCTCGCCGGTGTCGGGATCGATCCAGTCTGCCATGCCGACTTCGGATTCGGCCTCGGCCAGCGTCTCGCCCGGTTCGTAAGCGGTGTCGCCCGTCCCCTGCATGTCGGCGACGGCTTCAAGCAGCGTGGGGAAGGGACCGTATTCGGCGCCGCGGTCCTCGGCATGCCAATAAAAGCCGTCGGGGCGTTCGAGGATGCGGGAGCGGTCGTCTTCCGGCGTGCCAGCAGGAACGGTGCGGCCCATGGTGAACCTAGTGTAGTCCTACTGCAGCGCGCGTGCCACCGTTACAAGATATGCCCGTTGAGGGTGCGATAGCCTGCTGCACGTGCACAATCGAAAAGGCGTTCCAGCAGCGCGAGCTCCGGCTGCTGCGGTAGCATGCGGGCAATGACGATGAAGATCGATCCAGCCCGCTTCCGCGTCGAGCCGGCGAAGAAGGTCCGGCTGCGCAAATGGGCCACGCGGGTGAAGCCGTACTACGGGAGCAAGGCCGACTACCAGCAGGCGCTCGACAGGCACATCGCCGAACTCAGGTCGCTCCAGGACCGGCTCTACGCGGACAACCGGTACGCGCTGCTGCTGATCTTCCAGGCGATGGACGCCGCCGGCAAGGACGGCGTCATCAAGCACGTCATGTCCGGCGTGAACCCGCAGGGCTGCCAGGTGTTCAGTTTCAAGCACCCGAGCGCCACCGAGCTCGACCACGATTTCCTCTGGCGCAGCACCTACGCCCTGCCCGAGCGCGGGCGCATCGGCATCTTCAACCGCTCCTATTATGAGGAGGTGCTGATCGTGCGGGTGCACCCGGAGATCCTGCGCGCCCAGAACCTGCCACCAGACGCGCCCGCCGGCGACGGACTCTGGGAGCAGCGCTACCAGTCGATTGCGGGCCTCGAGCGGCACCTGCATCGCAACGGCACCCGTGTCGTGAAGTTCTTCCTCCACCTGTCGAAGGAAGAGCAGCGCAGGCGTTTCCTCGATCGCATCGACGATCCAGACAAGAACTGGAAATTCGTCCGCGCCGATATCGAAGAACGCGGGCACTGGAAGCAGTATGCGAAGGCCTACGAGGCATGCTTTGCCGCGACCAGTTCCCGGCGCGCACCCTGGTACATCGTGCCCGCCGACGACAAACGCAACGCGCGGCTGATCGTCTCGCGGGTCATCCTCGATACGCTGAATCGGCTCGATATCGACTATCCGCGGCCCGACCCGAAGCGCCGGCGCGAGCTGCGCGCCCTCCGGCGCCTGCTCGCGCGCTGAGGTCCGCCGCCGCTAGCGCCGAGGGCGAGACGCGGGCACCAGCAGTACCGGCACCGGGCTGTAGCGCACCACGAGGTCGGCATCGCTGCCGAGCAGCACGCGCTTCATGCCGCGCCGCCCGTGGGTTCCCATGACAATCAGGTCGGCGCGCCATCTCTTCGCCTGTTCGACGATCGCGTCAGCGACCCTGCCGCCGAAGTCTTCCACCAGCGCAGTCTCGGGGTGCACCCCCGCCGCGCGTGCGCTGCGTTCGACCCGCGCCAGCGTTTTCCTGGCGGCGGCCTTGATGGCATCGAGCAGCGGGCCGACGTTGGCGCCGACTTCCGGTGCCGCGAACGCGGCGTATTCCTCGACCACGTACAGCAACCGCAGTTTCGCGCGACCACCGCCTTTGTCTCCCTTCGCGAGCTTGATCGCTTCCTGCAACCCTTTTGCCGACGTCGGGCTGCCGTCGACCGGAACCAGGATTCTCTTGTATCCCATCGCATACCTCCAGTAGCGCAAGGGTAGCGCGTCCGGGACTGCTTGCGTAGACACATGTCAAAGCGGCGCCGCGGCGGCCGCCGAACATGCGAACATGCACGTTGCCCCGACAACTCTGGGTCAATCATTCCTATCTGAATACAATATGCCCATGAGCAATAGCGAATTCGATATCGGTCGTGCAAAGGTACTGGTCGACGAAATCTCCGGCAATCTCGCCGCCTTGCCCGCGGACGGCGCCAAGTATGCGGAGTTGCGTGCCGAGGTGGACGCCCTCAAGGCCATGCTCGAGCGTCCCGACGCGCAGCCGGCCATGGTCGAAGACAGGATGAAATCCGTCCATGGATTGTTCGATCGGGCGGCGGCGGAGCTGCGCGCGGATGGCATTCGCGCGGGCCTGTTCGTGAAGGAAATCGGCCGCATGCTCGGTCTGGACTGAGACACCTGTCCCTGGCGGGGGTATCGTAGCGCGGTGCCGGCCGCCAGCAATCCGCTGCTCCGATCCACCGTCGACGCGCTCGCCGCGCACGCGCCGTTCGACGCCATGGAGCCGGCGGCGCTGCTCGCCTGCGCCGCGCGGCTGCGGCTGGGCTACTACCCGCGCGGGCAGGCGGTCATCGCGCCCGAAAGCGGAATCGCGGACCGGCTGTACATCATCAAGCAGGGCCGCGTGCGCGGCGGCGCCACGGCTGAGGCGCAGGCGGCGGACGTGGCGCTGGGCCCCGGCGAATGCTTCCCGGTCGGCGCGCTGGTCGGCCGCCGCGCCACCGCCTACGGCTACCGCGCCGAACACGACTGCTTCTGCTGGGAACTGCCGGCGGCCGATTTCCATGCCCTGATCGAGACGAGCGCGCGCTTCCGCGCCTTCTGCATGGACCACCTGTCGATGCTGCTCGACCAGTCGCATCGCGCGCGGCGCGCCGCAGCCGTCGAAGCGCTGGGCGAGGGTGTCGACATGCTCGCGCCGCTGCGCAGCGCGGTGGCGCGCGCGCCGGTGAGCTGCACTGCCCGGACCCCGGTATCGGAGGTGGTCCGCGCCATGCACGCGGGCCGCATCGGCTCGATGGTGGTGGTGGATGAGAATCAGGTCCCGCTGGGCATCTTCACCGTGCTCGACGTGCTCGAGCGCGTGACTCTGCCGCAGACTGCCATGGACACGCCGATCGGCAAGCTGATGACGCCGGTGCCCGTCTGCCTGGAAGAGGAGACGCCGCTGGTGGAAGCCGCGCTCGCGATGGCGCGCCACGGCATCCGGCACGTGGTGGTGACGCGCGACGGCCGCCTCTCGGGCGTGATCTCGGAGCGCGACCTGTTCGCGCTCCAGCGCGCGAGCCTGAGGCGCGCGACCGAGCGCGTGCGCGCTGCGCAGTCCGTGGCGCAGCTTGCCGACGCCGCGGGCGAGTCGCGGCTGCTGGCGCGCCACCTGCTCGCCCAGGGCGTGGATGCCGAGCACGTCACGCAGATGATCAGCGCGCTGAACGACGGCCTGTCGCAGCGCCTGATCGCGCTCGCCGCGCAGCGCCACGCATTGCCGGGCCGCTGGTGCTGGCTGGCGCTCGGCAGCGAAGGGCGCCTCGAGCAGACGCTCGCCACCGACCAGGACAACGCGCTGATCTTCGCCGTCGAGGGCGACGCGGCGGCCGCGCGCCGCGCGCTGCTCGCGTTCGCCAATGAAGTCAACCTCGGGCTCGAGGCCTGCGGCTTCCCGCTGTGCGAGGGCGACATCATGGCGCGCAACCCGCGCTGGTGCCTGGCGCTGGAGGAATGGCGGCGGGTGTTCGACGACTGGATCCGCAATCCGGATCCCGAGGCGCTGCTAAACGCGGCGATCTTCTTCGATTTCCGGCCGATCGCGGGCGAGGCGTCCCTGGCGGGCGCGCTGCGCGAGGCGGTGCTGGTGCAGACGCGCGGCAACCCGGCGTTCGGCCGGGCAATGGTGGAAAACGCGTCGCGCGCCAGGCCGCCGCTCGGCCTGCTGGAAGGTTTCGTCGCCGACGATTCGGTGCAATTTCCCGGCACGCTGGACCTCAAGGCGTTCGGCGCGCGGCCATTCGTCGACGCGGCGCGCGTGCTCTCGCTCGCGCACGCGCTGCCGCCGACCGGCACCGCCGCGCGCCTGCGTGCCGCGGGCGCCGCCGGCGTCCTTCCGCAGGAGGAAACCGCGGCCTGCGTGGACGCATTCCACTACATCCAGAGCCTGCGCCTGCGGCGGCAGCATCTCGAGGGCGATCTGCCCAAGGGCGCCGAGAACCGCATCGACCCGGAGAAGCTCAATGCGGTGGACCGGCGCATCCTCAAGGCGGCGTTCCGCCAGGCGGCGCTGCTGCAGGAGCGGCTGCGCATGGATTTCGGGTTGTGAGGGCGTGGTTCGGCCGGCTGTTCGGCGCGGCGGCGCCGGTTGCGCTGCGTGCGGCACGCTGGGTGGTCGTGGACTGCGAGACCAGCGGCCTCGACCCGGCGCGCGACCGGCTGCTCGCGGTGGGCGCGGTTGCGGTGCGCGGCGGGCGCATCGAACTGGGTGAAAGCTTCAGCGCGGTGCTGCGGCAGGATGCGTCCAGCGGGCCCGCGAACATCCTGGTGCACGGCATCGGCGGCGAGGCGCAGCGCAACGGGCGTCCCGCCGCGCAAGCGCTGCGCGAGTTCTCGGAATTCCTCGGCGACGGATTGCCGGTCGGGTATCACGCGCCTTTCGACGACGCGGTCCTGCGCCGCGCCATGGCGCAGCAGCCAGGATTGCGGGCGCCGCGGGGCTGGCTGGATCTCGCGCAGCTTGCGCCCGCGCTGCACCCGGGTCCGGACCGTGCGCGGCGCGCGCTTGACGATTGGCTGGAGGAATTCGGCATCGCCTGCCCGGCGCGCCACGACGCGCTGGCGGACGCCTACGCCACGGCGCAGTTGCTGCTGGTGCTGCTCGCCGAAGCCGAGCGCCAGGGCGCCGGGACGGTGGACCGGATGCGCCGGCTGGAACGCTCCGGGCGCTGGATCGGGGCCAGCTAATATGGACCAGGTGGCGGCGGCCGTTGTTCCATGTCATGAGGAGATTTATGAAAGGACTGCGCGGCAAGAGAGCGATCGTCACCGGAGGCGCGGCGGGCATCGGCCGCGCCATCGTCGAACGCTTCACCGAGGAGGGAACCGAGGTCGTAGTGTTCGACATCCAGCCTCAGGATCCACGCCACAGGAAGGTCGACATCACCAACTACGAGGCGGTCCGCAAAGCGGTCGCCGAAGCGGGCCCGGTCGACATCCTCATCAATAATGCCGGCTGGGACATGTTCCGGCCGTTTCTCAAGACCGATCCCGACTTCTGGCAGAAGATCATCTCGATCAACCTCGTCGGCGCGATGAACCTGCTGCATTGCGTGCTGCCCGGCATGGTGGCGCGCGGCGCGGGCAAGGTGGTGAGCGTTGCGTCGGATGCAGGGCGCGTGGGCTCTTCGGGCGAGGCGGTGTACTCGGCGTGCAAGGGCGGCATCATCGCGCTTACCAAGACGCTGGCGCGCGAGCTTGCCTCGAAGGGCGTGCGGTTGAACGCCGTCTGCCCCGGCCTCACCGAGACCAACATGCTCACCGAGTTCATGAAAGGCGCGGGCAATCCGGACAAGCTCGCCGAGGCCTACCGCCGCGCGATTCCGATCGGCCGCCTGGGCAAGCCCGAGGACATTCCCGGCGCGATCCTGTTCCTGGCGAGCGACGACGCCGAGTTCATCACCGGCCAGGTGCTGAGCGTCTCGGGCGGCCTGACGATGCACGGCTGAACAGCGCAACGCAGGGCGTGCTGACGCACTTCACCATCCCGACGTTGGTGTATCGTTGAGAGTAAGGAGAACAAGCAAATGAAGATCCAGATAATGCCGTGAAGCCCTCGCTCGCCGCCGGCCTCGCTTTCACCAAGCGCGTCCTCGTCGACGAGGAGCGCTGCATCTCGTTCATGGGCCGCGAGAACATGGTCTACGCCACGCCGCGCATGGTGAGCGACGTCGAATACGCCTGCCGCGACTACCTGCTTGCGCACCTCGATGCCGGCGAAGACTCGGTCGGCGCGCACCTCTCCATCGACCATCTTGGCGCGACGCCGCCGGGTATTGAAGTGACCATCGAGGCGCGCATCTCGAAGCTGGAGAGGCGGCGCGTGACCTTCGAATACTCCGTGCGGGACCCGATCGAGGAAGTCGGTCGCGGCGTCCATGTCCGCTTCGTGGTCGATACGCAGAAATCCCGCGAGCGGATTGCCGCGAAACGCGCAAAGCTGAGCGCCCAGATCAAGTAATATCCGCAGTCTGATCATGCGGATAGCCTCTTTCCTGGCGGGTTTCCTTTTGTCGTTTGCCGGTGGCGCGTTCGCCCAGGCGCCGAAGGATGCCGCCAAGGGCCCGCCGGCCACGCCGGCAACGTCTGTCAAGGCCGCGGCGGCCCGCATCGCGCCCGCGGTGGACGAGGTGGGCGCGGTCGGGACCTTGCGCGCCGACGAGGCGGTGACGATCCGGCCGGAAATCGCGGGGCGCATCGCCGAAATCCGTTTCAACGAAGGCCAGAGCATTGCGCGCGGCGCGGTACTGGTGAAGCTCGACCAGGCCGAGCTCGCGGCGGTGCTCGCTTCGAGCGCGGCGCAGGCACAGCTCGACAGGCAGCGCCTGGAGCGCTCCGAGGATCTGTACAAGAAGAGCTTCATCAGCCAGCAGGCGCTGGACGAATCGCGCTCCGGTTACGCCCGCTCGGTCTCCAAGCAGAAGGAAGACCAAGCCAGGCTCGCCAAAACCGAGATGCGCGCCTCGTTCCCCGGCGTCGCGGGACTGCGCCAGGTGAGCGAAGGCCAGTACGTCGCCGCCGGCACCGACATCGCGCGGCTGGAGAAAATCGACCAGCTGAAGCTGGATTTCCGCATTCCCGAATCCTTCATCGGCAAGCTGAAGGCCGGCCAGCCGGTGAAGGTGCTGGTCGATGCGTATGCCGACAGGGTTTTCCCGGGCAGTGTCTACGCGATCGAACCGGGCGTCGACGACCAGACGCGCACGATCCAGCTGCGCGCGCGCGTCGCCAATCCGGAGCTCAGGCTGCGCCCGGGCATGTTCGCGCGCGTGCAGGTGCAGCTTGGCGTGCGCGAAAAGGCGATCTGGATTCCCGAGGCGGCGATCGTGCCCAAGGGCCAGGACATCACCGTGTTCCGCGTCTTAGCAGGACCTGACGGTGGCGGCAAGGTGGAGGTGGTGCGGGTGCAGACCGGCGCGCGCAAGGTGGGCGAGGTCGAGATCGTCAAGGGTCTGGCCGCGGGGGATCTGGTGGTGACGGAAGGAACGCAGAAGATCGGGCTCGGATCTTCTGTAATTCTTATAAAAGATGAAATAAAAAAATAGATGCAGCTGCCGGAACTCTGCATCAAGCGTCCCGTCTTCGCCACGGTCCTCTCGCTGATGATCGTGCTGATCGGCGTCATTTCGTTCCAGCGCCTGACGGTGCGCGAGTATCCCAAGATCGACACGCCGGTGGTATCGGTGCGCACCGTCTACAAGGGCGCGAGCCCGCAGGTCATGGAGTCGCAGATCACGCAGCCGCTGGAGGACTCGATCTCGGGGATCGAGGGCGTGCGCTCGGTGAAATCGGTGTCGCGCGAGGAGGTGTCGCAGATCACCGTCGAGTTCGTGCTCGAGCGCAACGTCGATTCGGCTTCGAACGACGTGCGCGACCGCGTCGCGCGCGTGCGCGCGCTGCTGCCGGCGGCCGCCGACGATTCCGTGGTGTCGAAAATCGAGGCCGACGCGCAGGCGATCCTGTGGTTGCGCCTTTCCAGCCAGCGCCACAGCGCGCTCGAACTCTCGGATTACGCCGACCGCTACGTCGCCGACCGGTTGAAGACGCTGCCCGGGGTCGCCTCGGTGATCATCGGCGGCGAGCGGCGCTACGCCATGCGCCTGTGGATCGACCGCGACCGCCTGGCGGCCTACGGCCTGACGCCGGCGGACGTCGAAAACGGCCTGCGCAAGCAGAACGTGGAGATTCCCTCCGGCCGCATCGAATCCTCGCAGCGTGAGTTCACCGTGCTGACCGAAGCCGACCTGCGCACGCCGGCGCAGTTCGACAACATGATCCTCACCGAGTCGCGCGGCTACCCGGTGCGGCTGCGCGATGTCGGCCAGGCGCGCCTGGGCGCGCTGGACGAGCGCAGCGTGCTGCGCGTCAACGGCAACCCGGCCGTGGGCCTGGGCATCGTCAAGCAGTCCACCGCCAACACGCTCTCGGTCGCCAATGCCGCCAAGGCGGAGCTCGCGCGCCTGCAGGGCACGCTGCCGGAGGGCATGACGCTGCAGGTGGCCTTCGATTCCTCGGTGTTCATCGAGCGCTCGATCGAAGGCGTCTACGTCACCATGATCGAGGCGGTGCTGCTGGTGATGCTGGTGATTTTCGTGTTCCTGCGCTCGATCCGCGCCACGCTGATTCCGTTCGTCACCATTCCGGTGGCGCTGATCGGCGCGTTCTTCTTCCTCTTCCTGATGGGCTTCTCGGTCAACGTGCTGACGTTGCTCGGCCTGGTGCTCGCCATCGGCCTGGTGGTGGACGACGCCATCGTGGTGCTGGAGAACTGCCACCGGCACCTCGAAATGGGAAAGGATCCGCGCCAGGCGTCGATCGACGGCTCCAAGGAAATCGCCTTCGCGGTGATCGCGATGTCGCTCACCCTGGCCGCGGTGTTCGCGCCGCTCGGCTTCATGACCGGTAGCACCGGGCGCCTGTTCACCGAGTTCGCGCTCACGGTGGCCGCCGCGGTGGCGGTATCGGGCCTGGTCGCACTGACGCTCACGCCGATGATGTGCTCGCGCATCCTGAAGGCGCACGAATCGCATGGCCGCATCTACCAGGCGATGGAGCGGTTCTTCACCGGCATGAATGCCGCCTATCGGCGTTCGCTGGGCGTGGTGCTGAAAGCCTGGTGGGCGGTGGCGCTGGTGTTCGCGCTGGTGGTCGCCTCCGCGGCGCTGCTCTACCAGTCGTTGAAATCGGAGCTCTCGCCGCTGGAAGACCGCGGCTTCTTCATCTCCCTGATCATCGCGCCCGAAGGCGCTTCGCTGGACTACACCGACGGCTACATGCGCCAGGTCGAGAGCCTGTTCTCGAAGGTGCCGGAAATCAAGTCCTACTTCACCGTGGTGGCGCCGGGGCTGGAACGCCCGAGCCCGGTGAACTTCGGCATCGCCTTCAGCCAGCTGGTGCCGTGGGAGGACCGCACACGGAAGACGCAGCAGATCACCGCTGAACTTGGGCCCAAGATGTTCGGCGGCATGCCGGGTGTATTGGCGTTTCCGGTCAATCCGCCTTCGCTCGGCCAGAGCTTCCGCAATCCGCCGGTGCAGTTCGTGGTGCAGGCGGGTTCCTACGAAGCCCTGGAACGCATGACCGATGCGCTGCTGGCGAAAGCGCGGCAGTCCAAGGCGATCGCCAACCCGGACACCGACCTGCGCCTCAACAAGCCGCAGCTCGCGGTGGATATCGACCGCGAGAAGGCCGCGTCCATGGGCATCGACGTCGAGACCATCGGCCGCACGCTGGAGACATTGCTCGGCGGCCGGCAGGTGACGCGCTTCAAGAAGGAAGGCAAGCAGTACGACGTCATCATTCAGCTGGAAGCCAAGGATCGCGACACGCCCGCCGACCTCACTTCGATCTTCGTGCGCGCGCGCGACGGGCGCCTGGTGCAGCTCTCCAA
Organism: Pseudomonadota bacterium; assembly: GCA_038040245.1. Lineage (GTDB taxonomy): Bacteria > Pseudomonadota > Gammaproteobacteria > Burkholderiales > SG8-39 > RBG-16-66-20. The sequence continues at coordinate 20,706 of JBBPIU010000042.1, forward strand.
TCTGGTCAAGGTGCGTGAAACCGTCGGACCGAAGGAACTGAACCACTTCAACCGTCTGCGGGCGACCATCCTGTCGGCCAACGTGTCGCCCGGCTACACGCTGGGCGAAGCGCTCGAATACCTCGAAGGCGCCGCGAAAGAAGTGCTGGACTCGACCGCGCGCACCGAGCTGGACGGCCCGTCGCGCGAATTCCGCGAATCGGGCGCGGCGCTGCTGTTCACCTTCGTGCTCGCGCTCGCTTTCATCTATCTCGTGCTCTCGGCGCAGTTCGAGAGCTTCGTGTCGCCGTTCGTGATCATGCTCACGGTGCCGCTGGCGATGACCGGCGCGCTCGCCGCGCTCAAGCTCACCGGCGGCACGCTCAACGTCTATTCGCAGATCGGCCTCGTGATGCTGATCGGCCTGATCACCAAGCACGGCATCCTGATCGTCGAGTTCGCCAACCAGCTGCGCACCAGGGGCATGGGCGCGGCCGAGGCCGTCACGGAAGCCGCGACGCTGCGCCTGCGGCCGATCCTGATGACCACCGGCGCGATGGTGCTGGGCGCGCTGCCGCTCGCGCTCGCCAAGGGCGCGGGGGCGGAAGCGCGCCAGCCGATCGGCTGGGTGATCGTCGGCGGCCTGCTGCTCGGCACGGTATTCACCCTGTTCGTGATTCCGACGGCGTACATGCTCCTTACGGGTCGGCGGCGGCCGGCGGCCGCGCATGAGCAAGTTGCTGCTGCAGAGTGACACGGCGCTGGTGACCGGCGCCGCCCAAGGCATCGGGCAGGCGATCGCCGCTGCGCTGAAGGAGCAGGGGGCTCGAGTACTTGGCGTTGATCGCGAGTTCGATCTTTCTCAGCCCGGTTCTGCCCGCTCACTCGTAGAATCCGCAATAGAAAAATTAAAAACCATTTCAATATTCGTACATGCTGCATCGCCGCCGCGCAATGAAGGCGAGACCACGCTCGCCGTGACCGAGGCGCAGTGGCGCGAGATGACCGAAGTCAATCTCAATTCGGGTTTCCTGATCGCCCAGCAGCTCGGCAAGCACATGCGGGACAACAGGATTCGCGGCCGGATGCTCTTCGTCACCTCGCTGCACGCGGAATCGCCGCGCAACCTGCCGCATTACAGCGCCTCCAAGGCGGGGCAGACCATGGTGATGAAGGAGCTGGCGCGCGCGCTCGGCCCGCACGGCATCCGCGTCAACGCGATTGCGCCCGGCGCGGTTCCCGGAGCCGGGTTCCGGGGATCGCCCGGCCTGGTGGAGAAAATCGCGCTCAAGCGCCTCGGCAAGCCCGAGGACATCGCGCCGATGGCGGTCGCGATCCTCTCGGAGAAGTACGGTGCCTACATGACCGGCGCGACCGTGGTGGTGGACGGCGGTATCGCGCTATATAACTGGCTCGACGCGGCGTCCTGAACCACATATACTGGCACTTATATCTTGCCACGGGTGCGCGCGATGGGACAGGTCACGATCTATCTGGATGGGGATACCGAGAAAAAAGCCAGGGCCGCTGCGCGCTCCGAGCGCGTTTCGCTCAGCAAGTGGATTGTCGGTCGTATCGAGCGAGGGGCGCGCTCTGAGTGGCCGGCGTACTTCCGTGATCTGGCCGGCGCCTGGCCGGACGCACCCACGGTCGAGGAGATTCGAGCGACTTACGGGCGGGATACGAAGCGAAGCCGCCTTTAGTTATGTACGTGCTTGATGCGAATGTGGTGCTCGACTACTTCCGCGAAAGAGGCAATGTTGCGACCAATCTGCTTGCCGTTCCGCCCGGAGAGATCGCGCTTCCCGCGATCGCCGCATACGAGATCTGGGTGGGAGTCATGGGTTCCCAGAATCCCTCGCGGCGTCGTGCCCAGTATGAGCAATTCCTTTCCGAGGTTCCGATCCTGGATTTCGACGCGGCAACTGGCCGCAAGGCGGCTGAATTGCGCCATGCGATGGCGCGAAAAGGCGACGCCATCGGGCCGCTTGATACGCTCATTGCGGGATCCGCGCTCGCGCACCAAGCAACGTTAGTGACGCGAAACGTACGCGAATTCGGAAGGATCCCCGGGCTGAATGTCGTGAACTGGTACGACTGAGGTTTTGGCCATCGGGAGGACTCATGTCATCGAAGAGCAGTTATCTCGTCCGGCAATCCGACGTGACGCCTTATTCACCCGCCAACCACACCGGCACGAAGAACTTCCGGCTGATCGGCCCGGAGACCGTCGGTGCGCAGCAGGTCGAGGTGCTGATCGGCGAACTCGAGCGCGGCAAAGGCGCGCTGCCGCACGCGCATCCCGGCATCGAGCAGGTCTGCTACCTGCTGGAAGGCGAGGCGCACGTCGAGGTCGCGGGCGAGAAGTTCGAGATGAAGCCGGGCGAAGCCTGTTTCTTCCCTGCCGAAACGATGCACTTGTTCATTGCCACCAGCGAGCGAGTGAAGGTGATGGTGATCTACGCGCCGCCGTACGGTGAGGATCCGAAAAAAGTGATCCGGAACGAAAAGGCCCATGGCTGAACCGTGGCAACCCCTTGCCGGGGTCAAGGTGGTGGATTTCTCCATGTTCGTGCCGGGGCCGTTCTGCACGGCGATCCTCGCCGATCTCGGCGCGGACGTGATCAAGGTCGAATCGCTCAATGGCGATCCGGGAAGGGTCTATGTTCCCGTGCAATTCAGGACGGAGAACAGAAACAAGAGAAGCATTTCCTTGAACCTGAAGAGCGAACATTCAAGGGAAATTGTCGAAAAACTCGCCCGCCACTCCGACATCGCCATCGAAGGCTTCAGGCCGGGCGTCGCAAAGCGGCTGGGCATCGATTTCGGCAATCTGCAAAGGGCAAACCCGAAACTGATCCATTGCTCCCTTTCGGGCTACGGCCAGAGCGGCCCGTGGCGCGAGCGCCCCGGGCATGACGTCAACTACGTTGCCGCCGCGGGCGCGCTCGCCTTTCCCGGGCAGTGGCTGAAGGCGCCGTCGCGTTCCAGCCTCGCCATCGCCGACATGGCAGGCGGCAGCTTCGCCGCGGTGGCGGTGCTCGCCGCATTGGTTGAGAGGAACCAGACCGGCCGCGGCGCGCAGCTCGACCTGTCGCTGTTCGAGGCGGCGTTCTTCTGGGCCGCGATGCGCCACGGTCTCGATCCGAACGTGGATCCGAAAGCGCACCTCTTCCCGGTGAACGACATTTTCGAGACCAGGGACGGCAAACGCCTGACGCTCGGCATCCTGGAGGAGCATTTCTGGCAGAACTTCGTCAAGATCGTCGTTGATCTTGCCCCTGAACTTGCGTCCGACTCTTTCTCTTCGGACGCGAAGCGGCGTCAGAATGGCGATCTGCTTTCTTCCCGTTTGTCGGAACTGATGAAACACAAAACGGCGGACGAATGGCTGAAGCTTTGCAATGACAACGACATCCCCGTGGATCTTTGCCTCACGCCCGCGCAGGCCGCCGAGCTGGAGCAGATCGTCGCGCGCCAGGACGTGGCCGCCGTCGCCAATGAGAAGTTCGCGCTCTTTCCGGTGCACGCCAACGGCGCGAGGGGCGGGCAGCTGCGGCGCGGCGTGCCCAAGGCGGGCGAGCACAGCCGGGAGATCCTGGTGGAACTTGGCTTCGATGATGCCGACATTGCAGAAATGATCAAGGTAAAAGCAGTCAACACCTGATGGACTTTGCTTTCACCCAGGAGCAGGAGCAGATCCGCGGGGCGATCGCCAAGATCTGCGCGCGCTTTGATGACGCGTACTGGCTGAAGAAGGACAAGGAGGGCGGCTTTCCCGTCGAGCTGCACCAGGCGCTCGCCAGGGACGGCTGGCTCGGCATCGCGATGCCCGAGGAATACGGCGGCTCGGGCCTCGGCATCACCGAGGCCGCGGTGATGATGCAGGCGATATCCGAGTCGGGCGCGGGCTTCTCCGGAGCGTCGGCGGTGCATATGAATATTTTCGGCTTGAATCCTGTCGTTGTTTTTGGAACTGAAAAACAAAAACAAAGAATGTTGCCTCCGCTCATCGCCGGAAAGGAGCGCGCCTGTTTCGCGGTGACCGAGCCGAACACCGGCCTGAACACGAAAAGCATCAAGACCGAGGCAGTGAAGAAGGGCAAGAAGTACCTCGTCACCGGGCAGAAGGTGTGGATCTCCACCGCGCAGGTTGCCGAAAAAATTCTTTTGCTCACCAAAACCACCTCCGGCCTGACGCTCTTTTATACCGACTTCGATCGCAAATACATCGAAGTGCGCGAGATCGAGAAGATGGGGCGCAAGGCGGTGGACTCGAACCAGGTGTTCTTCGACGCACTGCCGGTGCCGGAGGAGGACCGCCTCGGCGAGGAGGGCAAGGGCTTCGAGTACATCCTGCACGGCATGAACCCGGAGCGCATCCTGATCGCCGCCGAATCCGTCGGCCTCGGCCGCTGCGCGCTCAAGCGTGCAACGGAGTATGCAAAAGAGCGCGTGGTCTTCAATCGCCCGATCGGCAAGAATCAGGGCATCCAGCATCCGCTCGCCGCCAATTGGATGGCGCTGGAGGCGGCCAACCTGATGGTGTTCAAGGCCGCCTGGCTCTACGACTCGGGAAAGCCCAGCGGCGCGGAGGCCAATGCGGCCAAATACCTCGCGGGCGAAGCAGGCTTCGACGCCTGCCAGCAGGCCGTGATGACGCACGGCGGCTTCGGCTACGCGAAGGAGTACCACGTCGAGCGCTACCTGCGGGAGTCGCTCGTCGGCCGCATCGCGCCGGTGAGCCCGCAGTTGATCCTCTGTTTCATCGCCG
>JBBPIU010000043.1:0-24552 GCA_038040245.1 Pseudomonadota bacterium
GGAACGGCATGCGTAGCTTCACGTCCCGTTCCAGGAAGTCGATCGATGCGAGTTTGAGCTTGACGGCGCCCACGGCGCGTTCCATGATTTAACCAGTTCGTTACATATTCTCGGCGGAGCTAGGATGGTGAGTCAAGAACGGCGCTGGCCGAGCATCGTCATCGGCACCACCATCACCTTCGCGCAGAACAAGCCCGACAAGCCGGTGAAGGTCGACGACGTGTTCACAAACGCCTACAACAGCAAGATCATGCCGGCGAAGTAGCGCGCTATCGCTCCTGCAGCGCCTCGAGGATGCCCTTGATGTAGCCGATCGCGCGGGCGGCGGCGCCGGGGCCGTCGGGGACGTAGTCGAAGGGCTCGACCGCAATGTCACCCGCGTACTTGTGGCGCACGAGGGCGGCGATGAGTGGGGCGAAGCGCTGCTCGCCCTGGCCGGGTCCACGGCGGTTGCGGTCGTTGACCTGCACGTGCGCGATCATGCCGCTGGGCAGCCATGCGTCCACCAGCGCGGGTAGCGGCACGGTCTCCATGCGGCCGGCGGAACTGCAGTCAAGCATGCTGCGCACGCTCGGGTTGCCGATCGCCGTCACCAGCGCGGCGGCCTCTTCAAGGGTATTGATGAGCGGCGTCTGGTCGGAGGACAGCGGCTCGATGCAGTAGACCACGCCCGCCTTCTGGGCGCGCTCGGCGACCGCGGCAAAGGATTCCTGTGCGCGCGCCATTGCGGCTGCGCGCGTGTCGCCCGAATCCATGCGCCGTTGCTGCGGCGACCCGTGTACCAGGTAGCGGCCGCCGAGCTCCGCGCACTGGTCGATGAGCGCGAGCATCACGTCGACGGTCTTCTTTCTAATGTTTTCATCCTTGGTACTTATTGAAAGGCCGGAGGGCTTCAACAGAAGCCAGTGCAGGCCGGTCACCGCCACGCCAGCGTCCTGCGCGGCGCTGCGCGCCGCGGCGAGCTGCGCAGCGCCGAGGCGGTGCGGCTCGTCCGAAAGAGTGTAGGGCGCGATCTCGAGGCCGTCGTAGCCGAGCTTGGCCGCGTACTCGCACTGCTTCGGGAACGGCATCGGCGCGATGACTTCGTTGCACAGTGCGATGCGCACGGCGCTTCCTTTCCCTATTTGCTCAGGTAGCCCAGGACGAGCGCCGTCATGTGCTGCAGGCGCTCGGCTTTGTTGCGCGACGACAGCAGGTCGCGCTCGAAAATGGTCGACAGCGTGTGGCGGTTGCTCAGATAGAAGTAGCCCAGCGCCGCGATCGAGATGTAGAGCTGCACCGGGTCCACGCCGCGCCGGAACTGGCCCTTGCGCACGCCGCGCGCGAGCAGGTCGCGCAGCATCGCCACCAGCGGCGAGTGCATCGCGGCGATCTGGCGCGAGCGCTGCAGGTGCCGCGCGCGATGCAGGTTCTCGCTGTTGAGCAGCGTCAGGAATTCGGGATGCTTCAGGTAGTAGCTCCAGGTAAAGGCGACCAGACGGCGCATGCCTTCGCGCGGGTCGAGGTCGCCCAAGCGCAGGCCCTGCTCGGCGCGCCGGATATGCGCGTAGCGCGACTCCAGCACCGCGAGGAACAACGCCTCTTTGTTGCCGAAGTAGTAGTAAAGCATGCGCTTGTTGGCGCCGGCGCGCGCCGCGATGCGGTCGACGCGCGCCCCGCCCAGGCCATAGCGCGAGAACTCCTCCAGTGCGGCGTCGAGAATGCGTTCGCGGCTCTTCTCCGGATCGCGACGGCTGCTGCGACGCGCGACTTTCATTCCATTCCCAGCAGGCGGTAGATGCGGCGCGTGTACTCGCCAAAGCGTTGCTGCGTTTTCATGTCCAGCGTTCGCGGGCGCGGCAGCGAGATCTCGAAGTTGTCCGCCATGCGCGCCGGCCCCGCGGTGAGCACCACCACGCGGGTGCCGAGGAACACCGCCTCGGAAATGCCGTGCGTGACGAAGATGATGGTCTTGCCTGCTTCCTTCCAGATGCGCAAGAGTTCCAGGTTCATTTTCTCCCGGGTCAGCGCATCGAGCGCGCCGAAGGGCTCGTCCATCAGCACGAGTTTCGGATCGTGCACCAGCGCGCGCGCGATCGCGGCGCGCTGCTGCATGCCGCCCGAGAGCTCGTAGGGATACTTCTCCTCATAGCCGGTCAGGCCGACCAGCGCGAGCAGCGCTTTCGCGCGCTCGCGCGCCTCGGCGGCAGGCAGGCCGAGGATCTCCGCCGGCAGCAGCACGTTCTCGAGGATGCGGCGCCATTTCAGCAGCAGCGGCGCCTGGAACACCATGCCGACGTCGCGCGACGGATCGAAGGAATGGGTCGCCGAGCCGATTTTCAGCTCCCCGCCGTCGTGCGGATGCAGCCCGGCGAGCACCTTGAGGAGCGTGGACTTGCCGCAGCCCGAAGGCCCGACCAGCGACACCAGCTCGCCCGGCATGACGTCGAAGGTCGCATCCGAGACCGCCAAGTGCTCCTTCTTGCCGCTGCGGTAGATCTTGCTGACGCCTTTCAGCCGGATGAACGGCTCAATCGACAAGGGTGTCCTTTCAGTCAAGGCGGGCATCCTTCACGACCAGCAGCCTCTCCATCGCGAGCACCAGGCCATAGAGCAGCATGCCGAGCAGCGTGATCAGGATCACCGCCATGAACATCGCCGGCGTGTCGAGCGTCACCTGCACCTGAAGCATCAGGTAACCCAGGCCCTTGTCCGAGCCGAGGAACTCGCCGACGATGGCGCCCGCCACGGCGAGGATTGCCGCCACTTTCATGCCCGAGAAGATGTAGGGCAGAGCCCCCGGCAGCTGGATCTTGGTGAACAACTGCCAGCGCGAACCCTTGAGCGCGTTCACGAGATCCAGCAGCTCGGGCTCGACCTCGCGCAGGCCGCGCGCGGTGGTGAGCAGGATCGGGAACACGCAGATCGAGAACGCCATCAGCGAGTTCGGGAATATGCCGTACTTGAACCAGACGATGATCAGGGGGCCGAGCGCCACCTTCGGGATCATGTTGAGCGACACCAGCAGCGGCATGAAGAACGCCTCCAGCGTCTTCGACCAGCTGAAGGCAAGCGCCAGCGCCACGCCCACCACCAGGGCGAGGAAGTAACCGGCGAAGATTTCGGTGCCGGTGACCGCAATGTTGGCCCACCAGTCGTAGTTCGGCTGCAGCAGCGCGTCCAGCGTCGCGCCGGGCGAGGGCATGACGAATCTGGGCACGTTGCCCAGCTTGACGAAGAGGTACCACGCGGCGACCAGCGCGACGTGCGCGAAGATCGCCAGCGCGTAACGCCGGACGGTGTCGTTCATGTGATCCTCAGGAGCATCGTTACGTCGTAGGATAGACGCCCAAATCTAGGTCAGCCATTTTTCGAGATTCGCGCGAACGAAGGCATCGTCATTCATCTCCGGGTAGGCGGCGTGCACCCGGTCGATCTCCGCCGCCTGCCCGGGCGAAAGGCCTTCCTTCGGGTCCAGGCACCAGATGCCCTCCAGCAGCCCCTGCCGGCGCAGCACCTCGTGGCAGCCGGCGATGCAGCCGGCGAAATCGTGCGCCACGTCGAAGAAAGCGCTGTTGGCGTCGGTGACTTTGGAGTCCAGAGCGAGAAGTTCTGAATCTATTTCAGTGGTTTTCTGGATTCTCTCGAGGAGCTCCACGGCACGTTTTGTCCATACGCTCCAATGCCCGAGCAGCCCTCCCTTGATGCGGACCTGAATTTCCTCATTGCCTCGCTTCACGGCAAGCGGCACCAGCAGGTCGAGCACGATGTGGTCGTCATTGCCCGTGTAGAGCGTGACGCGCTCCTCGGCGCGCGCCGCGACCAGGCCCTTGGCGACATCGAGCGTGCGGTAGCGGTTGAAAGGCGCAATCTTGACTGCAATCACATTCTCGATCTCGCAGAAGCGCCGCCAGAATTCTACCGGCAGGTGGATGCCGCCCACGGCGGGCTGCAGGTAGAACCCCACCAGCGGCATCGTTGCGGCCACCGCGCGGCAATGCGCGATGAGTTCGTCCAGCGGCGCACCTTTCATTGCAGCCAGCGACAGCATCCCGGCGTGGTAGCCGAGCCCCGTTGCAATCGCCGCTTCCTTGCTTGCCTGATCAGTTCTTCCGGACAAACCTGCAACAAGCAGAACCGGGCGCTTTACCCCGCCTTTGTCCCACGTGCGCGCCGCGTCGGCGGCGAGCTTGAGCACCGGCTCGTACAGGCCCGCCTCGCGGATCGCGAACTGCGTCGCGTGCACCCCGACCGCGAGCCCGCCCGCACCGGCGTCCAGGTAATAGCGGGTCAGGGCGCGCTGGCGGCGCGGGTCGAGCCGGCGGCTCGCGTCCAGCGCCAGCAGGTGCGCCGGGATGACGGTGCCGCGACGCAACAGCGCGAGCGTTTCGGCGGGCAACTGGGTCCAATGCATGTTAACCGGATGGTTACTCGATGGTAACATCGCCTCTTCCGAAATGAGGAGGTCTCATGCGTAGATTTCTCATTGCCGCCGCAGCGGCGCTCGTGGCGGTTCCAGCCGCAGCCCAGCAGAAGCTCGACTTCATCCTCAACTGGGTACCGGGCGGCGACCATGCCCCGTACTATTACGCCAAGAAGGTCGGCTGGTATGCGAAGGAAGGCATCGACCTGAACCTCGAGCCCGGCAAGGGCTCCGCTCTGGCGACGCAGAAGGTGGGGGCCGGCGCGAACCCGATCGGCCTCGCCGACATGGGCGGCGTGCTGGTGGCCAAGGGCAAGGGCGCCGACACGGTCGCGGTCTTCAACGTCTACGCCAACTCGCCGCAAGGCCTGTACTGGCTGAAGAGCTCGGGCATCAAGAGCATCAAGGACTTCCCGGGCAAGAAAATCGGCAATCCTGCAGCCGACGGGGCGCGCACGATGTGGCCGGCGCTCGCCAAGGTGAACGGCATCGACCCGAAATCGGTCACCTGGGTGAACATCGATGCCAATGCCAAGCTCTCGGGACTGAAGTCCAAGGCGATCGACATCACCACCTCGTTCTACAACATCCACCACATCTTCCAGAAAGAGCTGGGCGCCGACATGGGCTTCCTCGCCTGGCGCGACGTCGGCCTCAATCCCTACGGCAACTCGGTTATCGTGAACGCGGAGTTCCTGGCAAAGAACAGGCCGCTCATCGACAAGTTCGTCAAGGTGACGCAGCGCGCCTTCGCCGCCTGCGTCAAGGACCCGAAGCCCTGCGTGCAGGCGCTGATCGACGCCAACGGCGCGTTGAGCATCGAGAACGAAACGGTCAACTGGCAGCTGGTCGAAGTCCTGATGAGCGACAAGACCTCGCGCGAAGTCGCGCTCGGCATCCACGACGACGCGCGCATGAAGGCCGATTACGAGCTCGTGCGCGACTACGTCGGCATCGACAAACCTTTCGACGTGAAGAGCACCTACACAAACGAGTTCCTCGACCGCTCGATAAAGATGCCGAAATGATCCCCGGGGTTATTTCCCCGAGGACGTGAAAAGTCCCAGCAGGCGCCGCCAAAGCCGGCCAAGCCATCCACCGGAAACCTGCGCCGGCGCGCTTGCCGGCGAAGCAGCACCGAAGCGTTTCTGAAGACAGTCAGCGAACTGGGCGGTTCGCTCGGTCGCTCTGCGCTCGAATAAGCGATCGACGATCGCTTTGAGCTGTCCCTCACCCCTTACGTTGATCAGACTGAGCAACTCGGTGCCTGATTCGGTTGCCTGCAATGTGACGTCGATCGCCATCGTCAGATGCTCAGCCTTCGCGGTGGCATGAAGCCTGTGCGGCGGGTCCTCTGAATCGATTTGTGCCCTCAGAGTGACAATCAAGGGTACGACACCGATTTTTTCCTTCACCGTCAACTCGGCGGTCCTGTCGTCCAGCACGTTGATGCGTTCCACTCCGGGAATGCATGTGCATAAGGATTGGAAGTCGCGAATGAATCTCCACAATTCCTCGGGCGGGGCGTTCACCGTGAACTTGGCCTCGCGCTGAGGCATCAGTCCCACCACTTCTTCAGCTTGAAATCCTCCACGATCACGGTGGCAGCGTTGTGCCCTGCTCCCGCATGCACGCCTCCGCCTGGATGACAGTAACCGCCGCACATGTAAAGCCCTTCAACAGGCGTTCTGTAGCTGGACCAGCCGGCGAAGGGTCTGAAATATCCCATCTGGTCAGGAGTCATGTCTCCCACGACATCGACGCCATTCACGAGGTTGTCATTGTGCCGCTCTGTATCGGTTGGATCCTGAATCGCCATGGCCAGGATCTTGTCCCTCGAGATGTTCGGAGCGTAGGACCGCCAGAGATCCAGGAGATGCGCGGCATACTCCTCTCTCAGATTCCTCCATCCTTCCGGTCCCTCGGGCTCGACCCTGTACGGTGCATACTGCCAAACGACCGCTGTGTGCTTGCCTGCGGGAGCCTGCGAAGGATCGAACAGCGTAGGCAGGGTTATCTGCAGCATCTCTTTTCGGGGAGGCCTGCCGATCGCGATTTCCTGATAGGCGCGAACCTGGTCCTGTACGGTCCCCCCGAACATTTCCTGGCTGAACGCCACGTTCACCGGCGGGTTATGCGCGCCGGCGCGGTACTGCGGCGGCTCTGAAAGGGCCAGGTGCAGGACGAAGAGCGACCGCCCCCGCGAATGGTAGTTCTTCACTCGGGTCGCAAAGGACGGCGGCAAGAGCTCTTCTCCAACCATCCCCAGGAAGCTCTTCTTCGGTTCAACGTTGGTGACCACCGCCTTCGCGACTTCGACCCGCCTGCCATCCTTCATTTCTATTCCTATGGCCTTGTTGCCGCGCAAGAGGATTCGCTTCACCTCCATGTCCGTCTGAACGACGCCTCCGTTGGCCTCGACGACGCTTCTCAGTCCGTGCGCCAGCTGTTGAGAGCCTCCAACACAGATGGGAGCCTCGGCTTTGAGGATGCGGAAGAGGCAGATCCATCCCTGTCCGAATTGATCGGGGGCGAACCCCAGCACGGTCATCCTCGCGAGGAAGTGGACTTTCACCTCCTCGCTCTCGAACAGTTCGTCCAGCAGTTGCACCGGCGTGCTCGCCTGCCACTGCAGAAGCGTCCTGCCTTCCTCGGATTTCTCCAATTCGGCGTTCTGCAGCGAGGGCGGCAACGGCGGCGAATACATCAGCGGCAGGTAGGTCGACTCGATGAACTCGGCGTAGTCTTCATACAGCTGCCTGAAAGTTCGGGCATCCCTCGCCGAGAACTTGCCCAGTTCAGTGGCCATTCTGTCCGCGTCCCGATACATCACGATGCTCTTGTGGTCGGGGAAGATCGTGCCACGGAGGTACTCCGGGTAAACGTACTTTACGCCGTGACGTTCGAGCTCCAGGTCGCGGTACACCGGGCTGAGGGGAATGTGGGTGTGAACGACGGAGCAGATATTGTGTTTGAAGCCTGGCAGCGTGGCTTCCGCGGTGTGGCACCCGCCGCCCACGCGCGTGCTGCGCTCGAGAACCAGGACTTTGGCGCCTGCCTTCGCAAGATAGGCGGCGCAGGCGAGGCCATTGTGGCCGGCGCCGATGATGATGAAATCGTAGGTCATAGGAACACCTTAAGTTAGCCTAGCTCGGGGCCGGCCGGGCAGAAGACGAGCGCGGTCTCCCCCGGCGCGTGCCTCTCGCCGTGCACCATGCGCGTGAAGGGTCGCTGGATTTCGAAGCCGCGCTGCTGTGCCCGGGACTGCAGCGAAGGCGCGTGGTCGGCAATGTCGATGTAGACCGGGATCTCGACCCGGTTCATGGCAGCGTCGAGCAGGTCTGTCGCCGCTTGCGCGTTGCGCGCGACGAGCGGCCCGAGCTGGCGCGCTTCGCGCCCGTCGCGGCCCAAGACGAAACCCGCGATCTCCCCGTCCGTTTCGGCTAACAGGGCCGCCTGCGGGAGGCGCGCGGCGAGATCGCGCAGCACGCACTCCCGGCGGGCACCGAACGCGGACGCGTCGAGCCGAAGGACACCGGCCCAATCGGCATTTGTGATCTCGCGCACCTTCGCCGAGGAAGAAAGACCGTTCGCAGGCAAATCCAATGCAAACCGCTTGAAGCTCCAGGTATCCCGAAAGCCCTCCTGAACGTACACCTCGTGCCCCGCGGGCGTGGCGTCGAGAATCGGGGTCAGAGCCCGATTCTTCAGGTCCGTGAGCGCCACCCGCAGCAGGCGCGTTGCGTGGCCCTTGCCGCGATGCTCCGGCAACACAAGCACCATGCTGACCCACGCGAAGCTTCCGTACGGCAGCACGACCGTCGTGGCGGCGAGCGTGCCGTCGGCGAGCATGACGCCCCAGCCGCGCCCGAGCCCGAGCATCAGCCGCCAATCGGCTTCATTCTGGTTCCAGTGGGCCGATTTCGAAAGCGCGAGGCAGGCAGCGAGGTGCTCCTCGCGCAGTTCTAGTTCAGTACTTTCCATCCCGCGTCTCGAAATGGGTCGGCTTGCCGAGACCCGGCAGGCCGCGCGCGATCCAGTCCGCCTGCCAGTCGATCATGCTCGCGAGCGGCACGCGCGGTGCGCCGAGCAGCTTGTGCGCCGCGCGCGAGTCCACCAGCCAGGCGCTGCCAGCCTCGGTCCCGATATCGCGCGGCTGTTTGCCGAAGCGCCGGCCGAACTCGGCGGCGAGCCAGCGCACGCTGACGACCTCCGGGCCGCTCACGTTGAGCGGCGAAACCGGCGCGGTGCAGTGCGCGAGCAGCCGCAGCGCCCGCTCGTTCGCGTCGCCCTGCCAGATGACGTTGACGTGGCCCATGCTGACGTCCACCGGCTCGCCGGCGAACACTTTCGAGGCCACGTCGTGCAGCACGCCGTAGCGCATGTCGATCGCATACTCCAGGCGCACCAGCCGGCCCGGCGTGCCGTGCATGCGCGAGCCGTAGTCGAACGCGCGCTCGCGGCCGACGCAAGAATTGGCGTAATCGCCAGCGGGCGGTGTCGTGGGCGCTGCCTCGTCCGCGCCGCGCCCGCTGACGTCGGCATAGGGATACACGCACGCGGTCGAGAAAGCGACGATGCGCGACTCCCGGAACACTTCCGCCGTCATGAAAGGCACCGCGACGTTCATCGCCCAGGTCATGGATGCGTTGCCCGAGGCGCCGAATTTGTGCCCGGCCATGAAAACGACGTTCGGCGCGCGCGGCAGGCGCTCGAGCGCGGCACGATCGAGCAGGTCGCAGGCAATGCACTCGATGCCCTGCGTCTCGAGCTTTTCGCGCAGCCCGCGCTCGGAAAACCGCGCCACGCCGATCACGCGCCGCCCAGGGGCCGCGCGCTTCGCCATGCGCGCGAGCGTCGGACCCATTTTGCCGCCAACCCCCAGCACCAGAATGTCGCCCGGCGCGCGCGCGAGGTCCGCGGCGAGTTCGGGCGACGGGCGCGTCATGAATTCCTCCAGCGTGTCGACGTCCCGGAAGCCGGCGTTCTCGATGTTAACCATCCGGTGAATTATAATCGGCGCCATGAAGGCGCCCCGCATCCGGACCACCGTGGTCGGCTCGTATCCGCTGCCCGACTGGCTCGCCGCCGCTCCTTCGGAGCAGGCGCTCGAAGACGCAATGCGCGTCGTGCTGCACACGCAGGAGCAGGCCGGCATCGACCTGGTATGCGACGGCGAACTCTACCGCTTCGACCTCAACCACCCCGAAACCAACGGCATGATCGAGTATTTCACGCGGCCGATGAGCGGCATCCGCAGCGACATCGGTTTCTCTGAATGGCTCGCGTACTCGAAAGGCGCAGGCATGCGCTTCCGCACCCGCCCGCCGGGCGTGGTCGAGGGACCGGTTGCCGCCGGCACATTGAACCTGTCGCTGGCCTGCGCGCGCGCCAGGCGGCTCGCCGGCAAACCGCTTAAGTTCACGCTCACCGGCCCGCACATGCTGGCGAAGACGCTGCACGACCTGCACTACCGCAGTCCCGAGAAGCTCGCGCACGCGGTCGCGGACGTGCTGGCGGCGCAGGTGAAGCATCTGGACGCGGACGTGATCCAGGTGGACGAGGCGAACCTGCCGGGCCACCCCGGCGAATGGAAATGGGCGGCGGCGGCGATGAACAAAGTGCTGAAAGCGGTGCCGAAAACCGCGCAGGCAGCGGTGCACCTGTGTTTCGGCAACTATGGCGGGCAAAGCATCCAGAAAGGCGCCTGGGCAAAGCTCATCGACTATCTAAACGCGCTGCGCGTGGACCACGTCGTCATGGAATGCGCCCATCGGCCGCCCGAGGAACTCGCGGTGTTCAAGGGATTGCGGCGCAAGATCGGCTTCGGCTTGGGCGTGGTGGACATCAAGAGCACCGAGATCGAGACCCCGGACGCGATCGCCCGCGCCATCGAGCGCGCCGAGAAAACGCTCGGCCGGGGACAGGTGAAGTACGTCCACCCCGACTGCGGTTTCTGGATGCTGAAGAGGAATATCGCGGACGGAAAAATCCGCGCCCTCGTCAAGGGACGCGACCTGTACGAGGGCCGGCGCTAGCTAGCGGAACAGCGCCTTCGCCCAGGCCGCGTTCCAGTCCTCGCCCGTGGCGTCGGTCTCACGCCCGTCAGACTCATAGAACTTGTTCGGCACCTGGAACATCGCGAGCATCAGGCCGCCCTGCGGGCCGACCCACGCTTCGTGCCGGCTTCCGGCGGGCCGCCAGACATAGTTGCCGGCGGTGCATTCGCCTTCCCCGCAGACGAGGGTGCCCTCCAGAACGTAGGTCTGCTCGATCAACATGTGCTCGTGGTCCGGCAACCGCGCCCCCGGGGCGAACTTCATCAGCGAGGTCACGACGCCCGTCTCACGATCGACGAGCAGCGTTTTCGCCTCGACACCCGGGAAGCGCGTCTTTTCCCACGGCAGCGCCGCCACCTCCACGAAACGCGAGGCCAGCGGCGGCAGGCCGGCGTGGTTGTTTGCTTTCGGTGTCATCCCGCTCATCCTTTCCTGTGCTCCCCGACTTTGACGATTTTCATGGTGTTGGTGCCGCCGGACTTGCCGATCGGCTCGCCGATGGTGAGCACGATCAGGTCGCCGTCCTTGACCACGCCGTTGTTCACCAGCACCTTCTCGGCCTCGGCGAGCAGCTCCTCCCGATCGTGGCCGACGTACTTTACCATCAGCGGATAGACGTCGCGAAACAGCGCGCAGCGATAGCGCGTCGCGGTCTGCGCGGTGAGAGCGTAGATCGGCACGCCGCAGTTGAGCCGGCTCATCCACAGCGCGGTCGAACCCGACTCCGTGAGCGTGGCGATCGCCTTCACTTTGAGGTGGAAGGCGGTGAAGAGGCCCGCCATCGCAATCGACTGGTCGACCCGCGTAAAGACGCGGTTCAGGAATTCCTGCTCCAGCGCGACCGGCTGCGTCTGTTCCGCCTCGATGCAGATGCGGTGCATCGCCTCGATCGTCTCCACCGGGTACATGCCGCTCGCCGATTCCGCCGACAGCATGACCGCATCGGTGCCGTCGAGCACCGCGTTGGCGACGTCGGACACCTCGGCGCGCGTCGGCACCGGGCTGGCGATCATCGACTCCATCATCTGGGTCGCGGTGATGGTGAGCTTGTTGTTCTCCCGCGCCATGCGGATCATCTTCTTCTGCAGCGCCGGCACCGAGGCGTCGCCCACTTCCACCGCCAGGTCGCCGCGCGCCACCATGATGCCGTCGCAGGCGTTCATGATCTCCAGCAGCGCCGGCAGCAGCACCGCCTCGGCGCGCTCGATCTTGGCGATCAGGAGGGCCTTGCCGCCGGAGGCGCGCAGCAGCTCGCGCGCCATATACATGTCGGCGCCGGACTTCGGAAACGACACCGCGAGGTAATCGGCGTTGATCTTTGCCGCGGTGCGGATGTCATCGATGTCCTTGGGTGTGAGCGCAGCGGCGGTCAGTCCGCCGCCCTGCCGGTTGATGCCCTTATTGTTGGAAAGCACGCCGCCGTGGCGCACCTTGGTGTGCACCTCTTCCCCTCGCACCTCGGTCACGTCGAGCACAATCTTGCCATCGTCCAGCAGCAGCACCGAGCCTGCGCCGACGTCGCGCGGCAACTCCTTGTAGTCCAGGCCAGCGCGGCTTCCGTCGCCCAGCTCGCAGGCGGCGTCGAGCACGAACGCCTGCCCTTTCTGCAGCATGACCTTGCCGTCCTTGAACTTGCCGACGCGTATCTTGGGACCCTGCAGGTCGCACATGATCGCCACCGTGCGCCCGGTCTTGCGGGCGATTTCCTTCACCAGCGAGGCGCGCGCGAGGTGATCGTCCGCGGTGCCATGCGAGAAATTGAGCCGCACCACATCGACGCCGGCGCGGATCATGCGCTCCAGGACCACCGGATCGGACGAGGCAGGACCGAGGGTAGCGACAATTTTCGTGCTGCGGAGCATGCCTCTAGCCTAAGCCCTTTCCTCGAGCGCCGCCACTGCGGGCAGGGTCTTGCCTTCCAGAAATTCCAGGAACGCGCCGCCCGCGGTGGACAGGTAGCCGATCCGGTCTGCGACGCCGAATTTGTGGATCGCGGCGATGGTATCGCCGCCGCCGGCGATCGAGAACGCCGTCGAATCCGCGATCGCGCGCGCGATCGTCTCGGTGCCCTTCGCGAATTGATCGATCTCGAACACGCCGAGCGGACCGTTCCAGACGATGGTGCCGGCCTGCTTCAGGATCTCGGCCAGCTTGGCGGCGCTCTTCGGGCCGATGTCCAGAATCATCTCGTCGCCGTCGACGTCTGCTGCTGCCTTCGTCAGCGGACGTACCCGCGCGGAGATTTCCGTCGCCACCACGACGTCTTCCGGCATCGGCACGTCGGTTGCGGCCATGATTTTCTTTGCTTCATCTACCAGATCTTTTTCAACCAAAGACCTGCCGATCTGAAGGCCGGAAGCAAGCAGGAATGTATTCAGGATGCCGCCGCCGACGATCAGCCGGTCCACTTTTTTCGCGAGCGCCGCCAGCATCGGGAGCTTGGTCGAGACCTTGGCGCCGGCGACGAGCGCGACCAGCGGCCGTTTGGGATGCGCAAGCGCCTTGCCGAGCGCATCCAGCTCGGCGGCCATCAACGGGCCGGCGCAGGCAACCCTGGCGAACTTCGCGGCGCCGTGCGTGGTGGCCTCCGCCCGATGCGCGGTGCCGAAGGCGTCGTTGGCGTAGACGTCGCAGAGCGCCGCGATCTTCCTGGAGAGCGCTTCGTCGTCCGCTTTCTCGCCGACGTTGAAGCGGCAGTTCTCCAGCAGGACGACTTTCCCCGGCTCGACCGTGACGCCGTTCAACCAGTCCCGGAGGAGAGCAACTTCAAACCCGAGCAGCTCCGAAAGGCGCCTTGCAATGGGCGCGAGCGAATCCTTCGGGTCGAACTTTCCCTCCTTCGGACGCCCCAGATGCGAGGTCACCATCACTGCCGCGCCCTTGTCGAGCGCGAGCCGGATCCCCGGGACCGAGGCCCGGATGCGCGTGTCGTCGGTGATGTTGCCGGTTTCGTCCTGCGGGACGTTCAGGTCGGCGCGGATGAATACCCGCTTGCCCCGCAGATCGAGGTCGGCGAGCCGCTTGAATCTCATTACTTGGCCTGGTGCAGGGCGACCGTGACGTCCAGCATGCGGTTGGAGAAGCCCCACTCATTGTCGTACCAGCTTGCGACCTTCACCAGCGTGCCCCCGGATACCTTGGTCAGCAATGAATCGACCACTGAACTTGCCGGGTTGTGGTTGAAATCGGAGGACACCAGCGGCTCGGTGCAGTACTCCACGATGCCCTTCAAATCGGTTTCGGAGGCTTGCTTCAGCGCCTGGTTCACTTCCTCGGCGGTAGTGGCCTGCTTCGCGACAAAGGTCAGGTCGACGACCGAAACGTTGAGGGTCGGCACGCGGATCGCGTAGCCGTCCAGCTTGCCGTTCAGGTGCGGCAGCACCAGGCCGACCGCGGCTGCGGCGCCGGTTTTCGTCGGGATCATGTTCATGCTGGCCGAGCGCGCACGCCGCAGGTCCGAGTGGTAGACGTCGGTGAGCACCTGGTCGTTGGTGTAGGAATGCACCGTGGTCATCAGGCCCGAGACGACGCCGATCCGGTCATCGAGCGCCTTCACCAGCGGCGCGAGGCAGTTGGTGGTGCACGATGCGTTCGAGATCACCGTATCGCTTCCCTTTAACGACTGGTGGTTGACGCCGAACACCACGGTGCGGTCCACGTCCTTGTCGCCGGGGGCCGAAATGATCACCTTCCTCGCGCCGGCAGCCAGGTGCGCGCCCGCCTTCGCCTTGCTGGTGAACAGCCCCGTGCATTCCAGAACCACGTCCACGCCCAGCGCCTGCCAGGGCAATTTGGCCGGATCGCGCTCGGCCACCACCTTGATGCGGTCGTTGTTCGCCACCAGGCTGTCGCCCTCCACGCCGACCGTGCCCCGGAAGCGGCCGTGCACGGTGTCGTACTTGAGCAGGTGGGCGTTGGTTTTCGCGTCGCCCAGGTCGTTGATGGCGACGAACTGCAGATCGTGCTTCGTCGTGCTCTCGTAGAACGCGCGCAGGATGTTCCTGCCGATGCGGCCGAAGCCGTTGATGGCCACCTTGATCGTCATGGGACTACGCTCCTTACCGCTTTGACCACATTCTCCGGCGTGAAGCCGAAGTGCTTGAAAAGATCGCTCGCCGGCGCCGATTCGCCGAAGCGGTCGATGCCGACCACCGCGCCTTCCAGCCCGACGTATTTCCTCCAGAAGTCCGTCACGCCCGCCTCGACCGCTATGCGTCGAACACCTGGCATGAGAACTGAATCCTTGTATTGCTGCGCCTGGCGATCGAAGACGGCAGTGCACGGCATCGAAACCACCCGGACTGGAACACCCTGGCTTGCAAGCAATCCCTGCGCGGCCAGCGCAAGCTGCGCTTCCGAGCCGGTGCCGATCACGACCGCCTTCGCGCCCGGGGCGTCGGACAGCACATAGCCGCCCCTGGAGATGTCGGCGACGGCCTGGTCGCTCCGTTTCGCGAACGGCACGTTCTGCCGCGTCAGCAGCAGGGCGGTCGGGCCGTTCTGGCGCTGGATCGCCGCTGCCCATGCAACCGCCGTTTCCATGCTGTCGCTGGGGCGCCAGACATCGAGGTTCGGGATCAGGCGCAGCGAGGCAGCGTGCTCGATCGGCTGGTGCGTGGGCCCGTCCTCGCCCAGGCCGATCGAGTCATGGGTGAAGACGAAGATCGTGCGTATCCCCATGATCGCCGCCATGCGGATCGAGTTGCGCGCGTAGTCGGAGAACACCAAAAAGGTGCCGCCGTAGGGAATGAAGCCGCCGTGCAGCGCGAGGCCGTTCATGATCGCCCCCATGCCGAACTCGCGCACGCCGTAAAAGAGGTAGTTGCCGCCGCCTTCCTTGCCAATCACCTTGGAGGCCTTGACCATCGTCAGGTTCGAGCCGGTGAGGTCGGCCGAGCCGCCGATCAGGTCCGGCAAAGCGGCGACCAGCGACTCCAGCGCATTCTGCGACGCTTTGCGCGTGGCGATGGTTTCGGCTTTTTGGTTTGTTTCCTGCAACAGCGTCTTTGTCAGTTCCTGGAAGTCGGAAGGCAAATCGCCTGAAACCCGCCGCAGGAACTCTTTCGCCAGCTCGGGATTCGCCTTCTGGTACGCCGAAAACACCCGCTTCCAGCGCCGCTCCGCCCGCTTTCCCCGCTCCCGCGCGTCCCAGCCCTGGCGCACATCCTCGGGAATCTCGAACGGCGGATGTCTCCAGCCGATCGCCTCGCGCGTCGCCGCGATTTCCTTCTCGCCCAGGGGCGCGCCGTGCGCGCCGCCGGTGTTCGCCTTGGTGGGCGCGCCCTTGGCGATCACCGTCCTGGCGCAGATGAGCGTCGGGCGCCCGCGCTCGCGCTTCGCCTTCCTGAGCGCGCGGTCCACCGCCTCGACATCGTGGCCGTCGACGCTGTGTATCACCTGCCAGCCGTAGGACTCGAAGCGGCGCCGCACGTCGTCGGTGTACCACTGCTTGATGCTGCCCTTGTCCGAGTCGATCGAGATGCCGTTGTCATCGTAGACCACGATCAGCTTGCCCAGGCCGAGCGTGCCGGCCAGCGCGCAGGATTCGTGCGAAACGCCTTCCATCATGCAGCCGTCGCCGAGGAAGGCGTAGGTGCGGTGGTCGACGATCTCGTGCCCTGGCCGGTTGAACTCCGCCGCCAGCAGTTTCTCGGCGATCGCCATGCCGACCGCGTTCGAGATGCCCTGGCCCAGCGGCCCCGTGGTGGTCTCCACGCCCGGCGCGCAGCCAAGTTCCGGATGGCCGGGTGTCTTTGAATGCAGCTGCCGGAAACGCTTCAGCTCCGCCATCGGCAGGTCGTAGCCGGTGAGGTGCAGCAGCGAGTACAGCAGCATCGAGCCGTGCCCGTTGGAGAGCACGAAGCGGTCGCGGTTCGGCCAGGCGGGATTGGCGGGGTTGTGCGCGAGGTTGCGGTGCCAGAGCGCGACCGCGATCTCGGCCATGCCCATCGGCATCCCGGGATGGCCGGAATTGGCCGCCTGCACCGCGTCCATTGCCAGCGCGCGCAGCGCATTTGCCATCTCGCCTTCGGGCGCCGGAGGAATCATCTCGCGCTGAGCAGGAAAAAATAAGGAGGGAAGCGCAAATTATATCGGAGCGTCTTTCCTATAATCGGCCCATGATCGAAATGCCGTTCACCAGTCCGCAGGGATTCGAAGCTGCCGTCGCGGCTCCGCAAGACGCAGGCCCGGCGCACTGGTTCGTGTTCAAGGGCGACCGCCTGCTGGTGGAACTCGGACCGCCCAGTCCACAGGCTTCCGACGACCCTCGGGTGGCCTCCAGGGCCAGCTGGGCCCGGCTGCCGTTGCTAAATAACAACAACCTATTGTGGTTCGAGCCGGCCAGAAGACTATATCTAGGGCATCTGGCGGGCACCGGCTGCTGGGCCGCGGAAGCGCCTGCCGACGCCCCGCCGCCGCCGCCCGGGCTGGCCTGGGAAGGCCTGCGCGCGCTGTTCACGGTGCTGGAGGACGCCCATTTCGCGCTCGCCGGGCGCGCCATCCAACTCCTGGATTGGGATCGCAGCCACCGCTACTGCGGCCGCTGCGGTACGCCTACGGAGGCGAAATCCGAGGAGCGGACGCGCGCCTGCCCGGCTTGCAAGCTCGCCGTCTATCCGAGAATCTCGCCCGCGGTGATGGCGCTGGTGCGCCGGGAAGGCGAGATCCTGCTCGGGCGCAGCCCGCACTTTCCGCCCGGCATGTACAGCGCGCTGGCCGGCTTCGTCGAGCCGGGCGAGACGCTGGAGCAATGCGTGGAGCGCGAAGTCGAGGAGGAAGTCGGCGTGCGTGTGTCGCGCATCCGCTACTTCGCCAGCCAGCCGTGGCCGTTTCCGAATTCGCTGATGATCGCGTTCGTCTGCGACTGGGTGTCCGGAGAAATCCGCCCGCAAGCCGGAGAAATCGAATCGGCAAATTGGTACAAACCCTTGCATTTACCGAGACTTCCGAGCAAAATCTCGATTGCGCGCAGATTAATCGACGCAGTGGTCGAAGAAATGCGCGGCGAGGCGTGAAGAAAGCGCCGAGCAAAGCGAGCAAAACTCGCGTGAAACGGGGGCATTGAAAAGAATTGAACGAGTCTAAAGAACGTACGCCGAGAGGCGGACAAGACGGGGCGCGGCCTGAAAGAATCCAGGGCTGCGCCTTCTCTTTTTCAGGGAGGCACGGACATGAACGGTCTGCATCTCATCGGTGATATGAGGGGTTGTCGTTGCGATCCGCAGCTGCTGCTCGACGGCAAGCGCTTCGAGGAAGTCTGCGTCGGCATGGTGAAGGCTTCCGGCCTCACCGTCATGGACGTGCGCTTCCACCAGTTCGAGGGCTCCGGCTTCACCGGCGCGGTGGTGCTCGCCGAATCGCACCTCGCGATCCACACCTGGCCCGAGAACAAGGGGCTGACGCTGGACGTCTACGTCTGCAACTACAGCGGCGACAACTCCGTCAAGGCGCGCCAGCTGTTCGACTCGATCGTGGCGCATTTCCAGCCCAGCGAGGTGGCGCGCCACGAGGTCGACCGCGGCGAGCACCTGCTGATGGAGCCGCTGAACGAGTCCACCGGCTTCTACATCAAGGCCGGGCGCCAGGTCGGTGAGTGGCAGACCAAGTTCCAGAAGCTGCAGGTCTACGACACGCCGCACTACGGCCGCATCTTCCGCCTCGACGGGTACAACATGACCTCCGAGCGGGAGGAGTTCGTCTACCACGAGAACCTGATCCATCCCGCGCTCACCGCACACGCGGCGCCGAAGAAGGTGCTGATCGTGGGCGGCGGCGACGGCGGCTCCTCGGAGGAGGCGCTCAAGCACCCCTCGGTCGAGCAGGTGACCATGTGCGAGATCGACGAGGACGTGGTCAAGATCGCGAAGGAGCACTTCTTCGCGGTGCACCGCGGCGCCTTCGACAACCCGAAGCTGCGCGTGCTGATCGGCGACGGCATGAAGTTCATCCGCGAGACGGCCGAGCGCTTCGACCTGATCGCACTGGATCTCAACGACCCGATTGGGCCGGCGGAAGCGCTTTACTCCGCGGAATTCTTCCAGCAATGCCGCGCCGCGCTCGCCCCGGGCGGCGCGCTGGTGCTGCATATCGGCGCGCCGGTGGCGCGGCCCGAGCGCGTCGCGGAACTCGCGCAGCGCCTGAACGGCATCTTCCGCATCGTGCGCCCGTACACCATGTACATCCCGCTCTACGGCGCGCAGTGGGCGATGGCGGTGTGCTCGGACAAGCTCGATCCCAAGTCGCTGACGGCGGACGAGATCGACCGCAGGATCGAGCAGAGGAGACTCCAGGATCTGCGCTTCTACAACGGCGAGACTCACGAGGGCGTGTTCGCGCTGCCCAACTTTATCCGCGACCTCGTCAATCCGCCGCGCCTCAAGCAGCAGGCCCGCGGGCGCAGGCTCGGGGTGGTGCGCGCCGCAGCGAAGTAACGCTCGGTTCAGAACCGGGAAGGGGCGCGCAAGCGCCCCTTTTTTCGCTTGCTCCAATTATCGTAACGCGTTACGATAACAGGGATGCCCAAATCCCTCACCGGCAAGGCGCTGTCCGACGCCGAGCGCATGCGGCGCTACCGCGCACGCCGGCGCGCCGCCGGGCTGCGTTCCGTGAGGAGCTGGGCACCGCGCGAGCCGGTCTGGTCCGACCACCGCATCGCCGAAGCAAGGAGCCTCGTGATGCACGTGCTGGCGGCCCGGCGCATCGGCGCCGATCCCGCCCTGCTCGCCCGCGCCCGGGAGACGGTGTATCGCTGGTTGCAGCGCTACGGCGAGCGCCCTCCGGCAGCGCTCCTCGAGTGGCGCACGCTGCTCGAACGCCCCTGGCCCCAGATTGCCGCGCGCGCCACCGACCTCACCGAAGAGGGCGCGCGACTGCGCCAATCCTCGCCGCTCGCGACCCTGCTCTCTGCCGCCGAGCGCCGGCGCATCCATGACGCGTTCCGAGCTTGAGCACGTCATCCGCGCCGCCGGCGCGGTGTCGGACGACCGCGAAATCGTGGTCATCGGCAGCCAGTCGGTGCTCGGTCAGTTTCCGGACGCCCCGGCGGCGCTGCGTACCTCGATGGAGGCCGACGTCTATCCGCGCAACCGCCCCGAGCGTGCCGACCTGATCGATGGCGCGATCGGCGAAGGCTCGCAGTTTCACGAGCAGTTCGGCTATTACGCGCAGGGCGTCGGCGAAAACACGGCCACCCTGCCCAAGAGCTGGCGCGACCGGCTGGTGCGGGTGAAGAACGCCAACACCGGCAGCACCGAGGGCCTGTGCCTCGAAGTGCACGACCTCGCGATCTCGAAGTATGTTGCCGGACGGGAAAAGGACCTCGCCTTCACTTCGACGCTCGCCCGCCATGGCATGACGCGCAAGGAAACGTTGATCGAGCGCGCCGCGCAGACGAAACTCGCGCCGGCACTGCGCAAGCTGGTCGAAGGACGGATCGGAAGGGATTTCCCGCCGAGGCGCCGCTAGGCCAGCGTCTTCAGCACATCTCTGACCGTCCCGAACAGCTGGTCGATCTCCGTTTTCTGGATGATGAGCGGCGGCGCCAGCGCGATGGTGTCGCCGGTGACGCGCATGTAGGTGCCCATCTCGAAGGCCTCGAGGTGCGCGTCCATGCCGCGCGCGCCGATGGCGCCGGGCCGCGGCGCGAGTTCGATGGCGGCGATCAGGCCGAGATTGCGGATGTCGATCACATTCGGGCAGTCCTTGAGCGAGTGCGCGCCATCCTCCCAGTATTTGGCGAGTTCGCCGACGCGCTCGAGCAGGCCTTCGTCCTCGTAGACCTTGAGCGTGCCCAGGCCCGCCGCGCAGGCGAGCGGGTGCGCCGAGTAGGTATAGCCGTGCGGCATCTCGATCGCGTTCTCGGGGCCGGTCATGAAGGCCTGGTAGAGGTTTTCCTTCATGAACACCGCGCCCATCGGGACGGTGCCGTTGGTGATGCCTTTCGCCGTCGTGATGAGGTCCGGGATGACGCCGAAGTAATCGGCGGCGAAGGGCTTGCCCAGACGCCCCCAGGCGTTGATCACCTCGTCGAAGATCAGCAGGATGCCGTGCCTGTCGCAGATTTCGCGCAACTTCTGCAGGTAGCCCACCGGCGGCACGTAGACGCCCGCCGAGCAGGCCACCGGCTCGACGATCACTGCGGCAATGGTGGACGGATCGTGCAGCTGGCACAGGCGCTCAAGGTCCTCGGCTAGCTCCGCGCCATGCTGCGGCTGGCCACGCGAGAACGCGTTTTTCGCCGGGTCGTGGGTATGCCGCATGTGGTCCACGCCCGTCACCAGCGCGCCGAACAGCTTGCGGTTGCCGACCATGCCGCCGACCGCGGTGCCGCCGAAGTTGACCCCGTGGTAGCCCTTTTCGCGGCCAATCAGGCGGATGCGTTGTCCTTCCCCGCGCTGGCGGTGGTAGGCGATCGCGAGTTTCAGCGCCGTGTCCACCGACTCCGAGCCGGAGTTGGTGAAAAAGATGCGCGTCACGCCCTTGGGCAGGAGCGGCGCCAGTTTCTCGGCGAACTCGAATGCCGCCGGATGGCCCATCTGGAAGGTCGGCGCGAAATCGAGCGTCGCCACGGCCTTTTGCACCGCCTCGACGATCGGTTTGCGGCAGTGGCCGGCGTTGACGCACCACAGGCCCGAGGTGCCATCGAGGATCTTGCGGCCCTCGGGGGTGTAGTAGTACATGCCCTCGGCGCGCGCCAGCAGCCGCGGCGCCTTCTTGAACGCGCGGTTCATCGAGAACGGCATGAACAACGGCGAATTCTCCAACGATGTGCCGACGGCTTCGGGACGGGCTCTCTCGTTCATGGCGGGCTCCTCGACGGACTCCTGGAAATTGGCCCAATACTAGCGCGGCGCAGGCTGGCGGCATACACTTTCCCGAGGGGGGAAAGTACATGCACGGACGCATCAGGAAGCGCAGTGCGGCGATCACTTTGGTGCTCGCGGGGAGCGCAACCCTGGGCGGCTGCGGCTCGCCGGTCGAGCAGCGCGACGCCTATTCCAACCAGCAGTCCTGTGTGAAGGACTGGACCGACGCCTCGCTCTGCGAGCCGGTGAAGGACGGCCGCTACGCCTCCAGCTACCTCTACGGGCCGCCCTATTACTCTTCCAGCGGCTGGAACTTCTTCGGCCGGGACCGCGTCCGGTCCAGCCCGAACGCCATGGATGCCACCCGCCTGGCGACCGGCAGCGTCGGCAGTTCGCCCATGGCCGCACGCGCCTCGCGCTTAGGTCTTAGCGGCGGCGGCGCCGGCGGCACCTCGCGCGGCGGCTTCGGCTCTTCCAGCCACGCCTCGTTTTCCTCCTCCGGCAGCTGAGGCGGGCCCGATGCGGCGCGATAGGCAAGGACGCCAGAATGCGGCGTGAAAGGCGGGAGCCCCGCGCCAACTGGCGCGAGCGCTGCGAGGAAGCGGGCTTCCTGTTCCATTCCATGGGCGGCACCTACTGGGACGAATCCGTTTCCTATGGTTTTTCTTCTTCCCAGATCGACCAGCTTGAAACCGTGACCGGGGAGATGCACCGGCTCTGCCTGGCTGCCGCCGAGGAAGCCGTGCGCGCCCGCCGCTTCACCGAGTTCGCGATCCCCGAAGCCTTCCACGAGGTGGTGGCGCAATCGTGGCGGCAGCGCGAGCCCACGCTCTACGGCCGCTTCGATTTCAGCTGGGACGGCGAAGGCGAACCCAAGCTGCTCGAGTACAACGCCGACACGCCGACTGCGCTGCTCGAAGCGAGCGTCGTTCAGTGGCAATGGCTTGAAGATGTGTTGCCTGAAACCGATCAGTTCAATTCACTGCACGAGAAGCTGATCGCGCGCCTGCGTGCGCTGCAGCCCGCGGCGGGCGGCGGCGTGCTGCATCTGAGCTGCGTCCGCGACAACGACGAAGACCTCGGCACCATCGAATACCTGCGCGACTGCGCGCTGCAGGCGGGCTGGGACGCGCGCCGGATCGACATTGAGGACCTCGGCTGGGACGGCGAGCGTTTTGTCGACCTGGACCAAGCACCGGTCGCGACCCTCTTCAAGCTCTATCCCTGGGAATGGCTGGTGCGCGAGGAGTTCGGCCAGCACCTGCTCGGCCGACCGGCGGCGCTGCTGGAGCCGGCGTGGAAGATGCTGCTCTCGAACAAGGCGCTGCTGGTGCTGCTCTGGGAAATGAACTACGGCCACCCCAACCTGCTGCCCGCCTATTTCACGCCTGACAAGTTCGGCGCCGACTACGTGAAAAAGCCTCTGCTGTCGCGCGAAGGCGCCAACGTGATGATCCGCAGCCGCGGCGTCGTGCGCCAGCAGCCGGGCGGCTACGGACAGGAAGGCTTCGTCTACCAGGGCCTCGCGCCGCTGCCCGCGTTCGACGGCCGCTACCCGGTGATCGGCGCCTGGATCGTGGGCGA
The DNA here is from genome assembly GCA_038040245.1 of Pseudomonadota bacterium. Classification (GTDB taxonomy): domain Bacteria; phylum Pseudomonadota; class Gammaproteobacteria; order Burkholderiales; family SG8-39; genus RBG-16-66-20. Next base: position 22,851 of record JBBPIU010000043.1, read on the forward strand.
TGCGCCCGCCGGGATAGGAATCCGCGAAGACGATTCCCCGATCACCAGGAATTCAAGCCGTTTCGTGCCCCACTACTTCACCTGAGGTGCTGACGATGGACTTCATCAAATTCTCCCTCGCCGGATTCGACGAATTCCTCATCTATGCCGGCCTGGCGATCGCCTTCGTCTACATCTACCTAATCGTGTACATGAAGCTGACGCCCTACGATGAGCTCAAGCTCATCAAGGACGGCAACGTAGCCGCGGCCCTCAGCCTGTCCGGTTCGCTCCTCGGCTTCACCTTCCCGCTCGCCGCCTCGATCTTCCAGGCGGTGCACCCCTGGGACATGATGCTCTGGGCTTCGATCGCGGGAACCGTGCAACTCCTTGTCTACGTCGCCGTGCGCTATACCCTCATCAACGTCACCCGCCGCATTCCCGAAGGCCAGGTCGCCACCGGCATCGTCCACGGCACGATCGCACTCTCCGCCGGCATCCTGAATGCCGCTTGCATGACCTACTAAGTATGGCCCGGAATATCGAGATCAAGGCTCATATCGAGAGCATCGAGGCCCTCGCGCCGAAGGCTGCCGCCATTGCAGACCAAGGCCCGATCGAGATTACGCAGGACGACACTTTCTTCCAGTGCGATTCGGGGAGGCTTAAATTGCGCGCATTCTCGAAGCAGGAAGGGGAACTCATCTTCTACCGCCGGGCAGACCAACAAGGGCCGAAGGAGTCCTTCTACCTGCGTTCGCCAACGTCCGACCCGGAGACGCTGCGTGAATCGCTTTCTCAGGCATACGGTCAGGCGGGACGCGTGCAGAAGCATCGAACGCTCTTTCTCGTCGGACGAACGCGGGTTCATCTGGATGATGTCAAAGGATTGGGGCACTTTCTTGAACTCGAGGTCGTTCTGGAGAAAGGTGAGCTCGCCGAAGCGGGCATCCGTGAAGCTCGCAGCCTCATGGCCAAGCTCGGCATTCAAGCATCGCAGTTGGTCGAAGGCGCGTATGTCGATCTCCTCGCTCGAGGGCAAGTTTGTGGAAAATCGACCTGAACGGTATGGGCAAACAAGAACAGACTAGATCTGGAGCGAACATGGAGAAAGAATCACGCGCGATATCGATCGTAGCTTCGGAAGCACCGCCGCGCGCCAAGCCTACCTCGCCGCCATTTCCACCCGAGATGGTCGCCAAGGTGGCACCGGGGCGCGACAAGCGGACGCTGGGGGATTTGTTCGGGCTGACCAACTTTGGCGTGAACCTGACCCGGCTTGCACCGGGAGGGTACTCGGCGCTGCGGCACGCGCATGCGAAGCAGGACGAGTTCGTTTACATCCTCGAGGGCGAGGCGACGCTGGTCACGGAGGCGGGCGAGGCGAACCTCAAGCCCGGGATGTGCGCCGGGTTCAAGGCGGGCTCGGGCGATGCGCACCACCTCGTGAACCGCACGAACAAGGGCGTCGTGTTTCTCGAGGTCGGCGACCGCAGCGCGGGCGATTCGGTGAGTTACCCGGACGACGACGTCGTGGCCGTCTTCGGTTCGGACGGCAAGTGGAAATACAGCAAGAAGGACGGAACCCCCTACTAGCCCCCGAAGCCGTCCGCCACGCGGATGTCCACGAGGTTCGGTTGGCCGCTCGCAAAGGCTTGCCGCAACACCGGGCCGATGTCCTGGGGATCGGTGACGCTGCGCGCGGCGAGCCCGAACGACTGCG
>JBBPIU010000044.1:0-24309 GCA_038040245.1 Pseudomonadota bacterium
CCCCCACCCCCACCCTGCATAACCCTCTCTCCCTCCACGACGCTCGTCCGCTCTAGCATGCCCACCAGCGAGCGCTTGGCCAGTCGCCCATGGCCGATCTCGCGGCGCTTGGTGAATCCAAATCGGCCGGTCTCGCCGGTCGCGTACGGGGGGAAGTTGTAGTGGAACATGAAGCGCTCGCGGTATTCGCCCGCCAGCGCGTCGATGATCTGCGCGTCCCGCCCGGTGCCGAGGGTCACGGTGACCATCGCCTGGGTCTCGCCGCGCGTGAACAGCGCCGAGCCGTGGGTGCGGGGCAGCACACCGGTGCGGATGGTGATCGGGCGCACGGTGCGCGTATCCCGGCCGTCGATGCGCGGCTCGCCATCGAGAATCTGCTTGCGCACGATCTTCGATTCGACCGCGAAGCACAGGTCCTTCACGGTGTTGGAATCGGGGCCGCCTACGGTGCCCACGCCGACGGCTTCGTACACGCGTTTCCAGATCGCGTCGATCGCCTCCGAGCGCTCGCCCTTCTGGCGCAGGGCGAAGGCCTTGCGCAGGTCCGCTTCCGACAACTCGGCGATTTTCGCCACCAGCGCCTCGTCCGTCGCCGGCGCTTTCCAGTCCCAGGACGGCTTGCCCGCCACTTCCGCGAGTTCCTCGATGGCGGTGATCGCCACCTGCATCTGCTCGTGGCCGTAGACCACCGCGCCCAGCATCACGTCCTCGGGCAGTTCGAGCGCCTCCGACTCGACCATCAGCACGCCCTGGCTGGTGCCGGCCACCACCAGGTTCAGCTGCGATTCCTTCAACTGGGACAGCGTCGGGTTGAGCACGTACTGGCCATTGATGTAGCCGACGCGGGCGGCGCCGATCGGTCCGCTGAACGGGATGCCCGACAGAGTGAGCGCCGCCGAAGCCGCGATCATCGCCGGCATGTCGGCGTCCACTTCAGGGTTGAGCGACATCACCGTCGCGATGACCTGCACTTCGTTGTAGAAGCCGTCCGGGAACAGCGGCCGGATCGGGCGGTCGATCAGGCGGGAGGTCAGGATCTCCTTCTCGGTCGGGCGTCCCTCGCGCTTGAAGAAGCCGCCGGGAATCTTGCCCGCGGCATAGGTCTTCTCGACATAGTCCACGGTCAGCGGAAAGAAGTCCTGCCCCGCGCGCGCTGCCTTGGAGGCCACCACGGTGGCGAGAACGACAGTGTCATCAACGGTGCAGAGCACGGCGCCGTGCGCCTGGCGGGCGATTTCCCCGGTCTCCAGCGTGACCTGCTGCGTGCCTAGGGTGAATGTCTTTTTGATCGGGTTCAAGGGGAATCCTCTGTGTGGGGACGCAAACAAAAACGCTCATCGGTGCGATGAGCGTTTTTTGCTACGGCATTCGGGAAATGGCAAGGAGCAGCGTGGGTACTACTTGCGCAGCCCGAGCCGCTCGATCAGCGTGCGGTATTTGTCCGCGTCCTTGCGCTTCAGGTAATCGAGAAGCGTGCGGCGCTGGCTTACCATCTTCAGCAAGCCGCGGCGCGAATGGAAATCCTTGACGTGGGACTTGAAGTGCTCGGCCAGGCCGCTGATGCGCTCGGTGAGCAGCGCGATCTGCACTTCCGGGGAGCCGGTATCGTTTCCGGCGCGCTGGTGCTGCTTGACGACCTGCGCTTTCTGCGCAACCTGCAAACTCATGCTCTTCTCTCTTTTCGGGTCTCGGTATGTGAGGCCGGGATTCTAGCGAGAACAGGACCGGCATACAAGTTTTTCTCGCTATTTCAGCCTCTTGCAAGTAGTCGAACGGGGCGCAATCCGATTCCCGGGCGGGTTTCGCCTATCCCCAGCAAAGGGCCCTCACGCCGGTAGACCCGGCAAGGACCCTCGGAACCATTCAGGTCGATTGCCTGCCCGTTCAGGAAGCGCGCCGCCTGTGCCTCATCAAGGTCAAGTCGGGGAAGCCCCTCGAGCAGGCTGTCCGGGGGCAGCAGCCACGCTCGCCGGGCTTCCCCGCCCAGGGCCTGAAGGTCATCCAGCGCCACCGCCTGGTCCAGCCTGAAGCCGGCAACCGCGGTACGGCGCAGGGCCTCCAGGTGCGCCACCGTGCCCAGCGCCAAGCCCAGATCGACGGCCAGCTGGCGCACGTAGGTCCCCTTGCTGCATTTGATCCGCAGGTGCAGCACATCTCCGGCGCGCTCGAGCAATTCAAGCTTGTGCACCGTCACCTGCCGGGCGGCGCGTTGCACCGACTGGCCGGCACGCGCCAGTGCATACAGCGGCTGCCCGGCGTGCTTCAGCGCCGAATACATCGGCGGCACCTGTTCGATCGCGCCGCGAAAGCGCGCCAGCGCCTGCGCGAGCCCGGCCTCGCCCACATTCACCGGATGCCGCTCGAGAACCGGCCCCTCGGCATCGCCGGTGTCCGTAGACACGCCGAGCCTGACCTGCGCGCGGTACTCCTTGATCGAATCGAGGCCGAACTGGGCGAACTTGGTGGCTTCGCCGAAGAGCAGCGGCAGCAGACCGGAGGCAAGCGGGTCGAGCGTGCCCGCGTGTCCCGCTTTCTCCGCCTCCAGCAGGCGCTTCACCGACTGCAGGACCGCGCTCGAGCTCGGGCCGACCGGTTTGTCCAGCAGCAGCACCCCGTCCAGTTTGCGGCGCCGTATTTCGCTGCCGCGCAGTTCGCTACCCATCAGCGCTTGGGTGGCCGAGGTGGAACAACGCTGTCGATGAGCCGTGACAGATGGTCGCCCCGCTCGACCGATTCGTCGTAAGCGAAGCGCAGTTCCGGTGTGGTGTACATCTTCATGCGGTGCGCCAGCTGCGAGCGCAGGAACCCCGCCGCGCGTTGCAAAGCGTCGGTCGTCTCGCTTTGCTTTTCTTTTTCAAGAATCGTAAAGAAAACCTTCGCGTGCGACAGGTCGGGCGAGACGTCGACCGCAGTCAGCGTCACCATGCCGACGCGCGGATCGCGCACCTCGCGGCGCAGCAGATCGGACAACTCCCGCTGGATCATGTCGGCCACCTTCTGCGGCCGGCCGCGGCTCACAAGGTGCGCGCGACCTCGAGGATCTCGAACACCTCGAACTGGTCGCCTTCCTTGAGTTCCTGGAAGGTCTTGAGCGACATGCCGCACTCGAAGCCGGCCTTCACCTCGCGCACGTCATCCTTGAAGCGCTTGAGCGAATCGATTTCGCCGCTGTGGATGACCACGCTGTCGCGCAGCACCCGCAACTGCGCCGAACGCTTGACCAGTCCTTCCTGCACATAGCAGCCGGCGACCGTGCCGATCTTGGAGATGCGGAACACCTGGCGCACTTCGACCAGGCCGATGATGCTCTCTTTTCTCTCCGGCGCGAGCATGCCCGAGAGCGCGGCCTTCACCTCCTCGACCGCGTCGTAGATGACGTTGTAGTAGCGCACGTCCACGCCGGATGACTCGATCAGCTTGCGCGCGGTCGCATCGGCGCGCGCATTGAAGCCGATGATCACGGCGCCTGATGCCAGCGCCAGGTTGACATCCGACTCGGTGATCCCGCCGACACCCGCGTGCACCACGCTGACCTTGACTTCCTCCGTCGCAAGACGTGTCAGGGCGTGCGCCAGCGCCTCCTGCGAGCCCTGCACGTCGGCCTTGATCAGCAAGGCCAGGGTCTTCTTGCCGCCCTCGCCCATGTTGTTGAACATGTTCTCCAGGTTGGCCGCGCGTTGTTTTGAGAGTTTGACCTCGCGGTACTTGCCCTGGCGGAAGAAGGCGACCTCGCGCGCTTTCTTCTCATCGGCGAGTACCACCATCTCCTCGCCGGCGCGGGGCACGTCGGACAGACCCTGAATCTCGACCGGAATCGACGGACCGGCGCTCTGCACCGGCTTGCCGTTCTCGTCGAGCATCGCGCGTACCCGGCCGTACACGGCGCCTGCTACTACCACGTCGCCGCGTTTCAAGGTTCCGGACTGCACCAGCAACGTCGCCACCGGACCACGCCCCTTGTCCAGACGGGCTTCGATGACCACGCCCTTCGCGGGCGCGCTGATCGACGCCTTGAGTTCCAGCACCTCGGCCTGCAACAGGATCTGCTCCAGCAGCGTATCGATGCCCTCGCCGGTCTTGGCCGATACCGGCACCACCGGCGAATCGCCGCCCAGGTCTTCCGGCACCACGCCGTGTTGCAGCAGGTCCTGCTTGACCTTCTGCGGATTGGCTTCGTGCTTGTCGATCTTGTTGATCGCGACCACCAGCGGCACCTCGGCCGCCTTGGCGTGGGCAATCGCCTCTATGGTCTGCGGCATGGCGCCGTCGTCCGCGGCGACCACCAGCACCACGATATCGGTCACCTTGGCGCCGCGCGCACGCATCGCGGTGAATGCTTCATGGCCCGGCGTGTCGAGGAAAGTGATGACGCCCCGCGGCGTTGCGACGTGATAGGCGCCGATGTGCTGGGTAATTCCGCCCGCCTCGCCCGCCGCGACTTTGGTGCGGCGGATGTAGTCGAGCAGCGACGTCTTGCCGTGGTCGACGTGGCCCATCACCGTGACCACCGGCGGCCGCGCAACTGCGTCGGCCGCAGCGCCAACCGGGTCGTCCACAAGATATGCCTCGGGGTCCTCCAGTTTCGCCGCCGTGGCCGTGTGTCCCATGTCCTGGACTACGATCATCGCAGTCTCCTGATCGAGGACCTGGTTGATCGTTGCCATGCTGCCGAGCTTCATCAATACCTTGATGACCTCGACGGCCTTGACCGACATGCGGTGCGCCAGTTCGCCCACCGTAATCGTTTCCGGGACCGCGATGTCCCGCACCACCGGCTCGGAAGGCTGCGCGAACGCCGGTTCTCCGCTGCCCGTACCCCCGCCCCCGGGCCTGTGCCGCGATCCGCCCCTGCCGTGCCAGCCCGCGACCCCGCCGCCCATGTCGCCGCGGGTCTTCATGGTCCGCCGGCGCGCCGAGTCATCCCGCAGGATGGTCGTCTGCTTGACCTTCTTCGCTTTCTTGTCGCTCTTGGGCTCGCCTGCCTTGGGCGCGTGCAGCGTGCCCTCCTTGGCCGCAGCGCCGGGCGTCGGCGGCGGCGGAGCGTGCTCGGCCTGCTTGTGTTCCGCTTCGCGCTTCTCGCGCTCCTGCTTGTCGCGCAGTTCGTTGGCCTGGATATCGGACAGCTGCCGCTGGCGCCGGTGCTCGTCTTCACGCAGTTGCAGTTCCTTCGCGTCCGGTCCCGTCGGCGCGGCAACGGGCGCGGGCACCGGAACGGCTGCGGGCGGCGGCGCCATCTCCGCTGCGGTGGCGGCGGCGGCCAGTTCGAAAGGGTCGCGCTTGACGAAGACGCGCTTCTTGCGCACCTCGACCTGGATGGTGCGCGCCTTGCCGGTGGCATCGGATTTCTTGATCTCGCTGGTCTGCTTGCGCGTCAGCGTGATCTTGTTCTTGGGTTCGATCGAGCCGTGCGCTTTGCGCAGGTACTCGAGCAGCCTCGCCTTGTCCTGCTCCGAGAGGGAATCGTCGGCGACGCGTTTCTCGACTCCGGCAGCGCGCAACTGCTCAAGCAGCACCGACGGCGGAACCTTCAATTCGCTTGCAAACTGGGCGACGCTGGTCTGTGCCACGTTATCGGGCCACTTTCTGCGCTGCGGCCGCGGGCGTGGAAGCTGCGGCCGGCTCGTCGGCGAACCAGTGCGCGCGCGCGGTCATGATCAGGCCCTTGGCGCGTTCCGCATCCATGCCGGTCATCTCGGAGAGCTCGTCCACCGCCAGGTCGGCGAGATCGTTGCGGGTCTTGACGCCCTGCGCAGCGAGCTTGGCGGCGAGCTGGTTGTCCATGCCTTCGAGCTGCAGCATGTCCTGCTCCACGCCGGCGATGCTCTCTTCGCTCGCGATTGCCTGCACCAGCAGCGCATTGCGCGCGCGGCTGCGCAGTTCGTTCACCGTGTTCTCGTCGAAGGCGTCGATTTCCATCATTTCGTTGATCGGCACGTAGGCGATTTCCTCCAGCGTGGAGAAGCCTTCCTGGATCAGGATATCGGCCACTTCCTCGTCGACGTCGAGCTTGCCCATGAACAGCGTCTTGACCCGGGTGCCCTCCTCTTCCTGCTTCTTGGTGGACTCTTCCTGCGTCATCAGGTTGATGGTCCAGCCGGTAAGCTCGGAAGCAAGGCGCACGTTCTGGCCGCTGCGGCCGATCGCGATGGCGAGGTTCTCCTCGTCCACCACCACGTCCATGGCGTGCTTCTCTTCGTCCACCAGGATCGAGCTGACCTCGGCCGGCGCCAGCGCGCCGATGACGAAAGTCGCCGGGTCGGCCGACCACAGCACGATGTCCACGCGCTCGCCCGCCAGTTCCTGGGTCACCGCCTGCACGCGCGAACCGCGCATGCCGACGCAGGTGCCGATCGGATCGATGCGGCGGTCGCTGGTGTGCACCGCGATCTTGGCGCGCACGCCCGGATCGCGCGCGGCGGACTTGATCTCGAGCAGCTTTTCCTCTATTTCCGGCACCTCCAACTCGAACAGCTTCATGATGAACTGTGGCGCGGTGCGCGACAGGATCAACTGCGGTCCGCGCGCGCCGCGGTCGATTTTCGCCACCCAGGCGCGCACCCGGTCCCCAACGCGCAGGTTTTCCTTCGGAATCATGTGCTCGCGCGGTAGCTGCGCTTCCAGGCGGCCGGATTCGACGATCGCGCTGCCCCGCTCCATGCGCTTGACGGTGCCGGTCACCAGCTCGTCGCCTCGCGCCAGGAAGTCGTTCAGGATCTGCTCGCGCTCCGCGTCGCGGATGCGCTGCAGGATCACCTGCTTGGCGGTCTGCGCACCGATGCGGCCGAACGGGACATTCTCGATCGGCTCCTCGAGGTAGTCGTCCAGCTTGGCGTCGGGCTTCCTGTCCTGCGCCTCCTCGACGGACAGCATCTGCGCCTGGATGTAATCCGGCGCGTCGTCCAGCACCACTTTCCAGCGGCGGAAGGCCTCGTAGCTGCCCGTATTGCGGTCGATCGCGACCCTGACGTCCACGTCTTCGGTGAAGCGCTTCTTGGTGGCAGAGGCGAGCGCGAGCTCCAGCGCGCCGAAGACCACGTCTCGGTTGACGTTCTTTTCGCGCGCCAGCGCGTCCACCAGCAACAGAATTTCCCGGCTCATCGCTATCCCTTCCTACAGGTCCGGCACCAGCCGGGCCCGATCGATATCGTCCACATTCAGCGCCACGTCACGGCCTTCGACTTCGACCGTGGCTAGCGCTCCCTCCGCACCGCGCAACAGGCCGGTGAAGCGCCTGCGGCCGCTTGCATCCGGCGTCCGCATCCTCACGTCCACTTTATTGCCCGCGAAGCGCACGAAATCGGCCGCCTTGCGCAACGGCCGATCCAGCCCCGGCGAAGACACCTCGAGGCGGTCGTAGTCGATGCCCTCGACCGCGAACACCCGCGCAAGCTGCCGGCTCACCTCGGCGCAGTGATCCACCGTGATGCCGCCGGGCCGGTCAATGAAAATGGCAAGCAGACGCCCGCCGCCGGAGGCCCGGGCATCCACCAGCTCAAACCCCATGCCTGCCAGGGTCGCTTCCACTACCTCTGCCATCGCCGCCATGCTTTTCCAACCGTGCAAACAAAAAATGGGCCGAGGCCCATTTGCATCTGAAACAACTTGAAGTTTAACAGCTTTTTGCCTTTGGAACAACCCGCGTATCGGCACAGTGCGGCGCTGCATCGACACCTTGATCGTCGTATACGCCAAGCACGATCGGCTGCAATGTGCCCGCACGATAGTCCATCCACATGCGGCGGAACAGTCGTTCCAGGTCGCGCGTAAAACGCTCGCTGTCGAACAACGCACAACTCATGCGATTGGCCGCAAGCCGTGCCCTGATTTGAGCCAAGCGATCGGGCCAGGTCGCCAATTCCAGCGCCACCCGATAGTAGTTCTCTGAGGAATCGGTAACTAGTTCGGGCAGTCCCGCGGCACTCAAAATGCTCCCGGACACCCGGCTGGCGAACGTTTCGCCTCGCCTCGCGATAAGCGGCACGCCCGCCCAGAGCGCATCGCTTGCCGTGGTATGCGAGGTATACGGAAAAGTATCGAGCGCAAGATCGGCCAATTGCAGCCTGGCAAGATGCTCGGCTTGCGTCCGTCGCGGGGCAAACACAATCCGCTCGGGGGCAACCCCGCGCGAGCACGCCTCACGGCGCAGATTGGCAGCGCCCGCCTCGATAGGCTCAAGCAACCACAGCAAGCTGTCAGGCACAGAGGCGAGCAATCGGCACCAGAGGTCGAACATCGCTGGAGTGAACTTGTAGCTTTGGTTGAAGGAGCAAAACACAAACCCGTCTGCCGGCAACCCGGCCACTGTCCGCGAAGGCCGGTCGCCGATGACACGCTGCCGGTCGTTGGGCTGATAGCAGTTGGGCATCAGCGCCAGGGCCTCGCCGAAATGGGCACCATCTAGCAGCGGGGTGACGATCGGATCGCCGATCAAATAATCGGCTATCCGCGGGTGACCTAGCGTGCCGGGGTAGCCGAGCCAGCTCACCTGCACCGGCGCGGGCCGCAGCGCGAGAATTTCCAGGCGAGCATTTGTCGTATAGCCGGTCAGATCAACCAGAATATCGATCCGATCGTCGAGAATTTGTTGCGCGGCAGCCTCATGTGACAGAGGTCTGATTTCGCGAAAGGTATCGAAGGCCGCCCGCATGCGCCTGCGCATGGGATCTTCGCTATCCGGTCCATGCGAATATCCGAATACTTCGAAACGTCTGCGATCATGGCGTTCGATGACTTCCGCCAACAGGAAGCTGGTCGGGTGCTCATGGTAGTCGGCGGAAAGATAGCCGATACGCAGCCTGTTCTGGCCTGCGCGTAACCCCGTACCACATAGCGGCGGGCGCGACAGGATTCCACCATATTGCTGCTCCGCGTACTGCCGGGCGCAGAGATACTGTTCACTGGCGTTTGATTCGGGCAGCGGCAGCAAGCCGAACGGCGAAATCTCGCCCGACTTCGCCTTCGTTACCCGTTCACGCAAAGTTTCGACTACCGGGGCGAGCTGGGACCAGGCACATACGGTAAGCAGCATGTGGGCCTCGGCAGAGCCGGGGTTTCGCCTAAGCGCCTCAACGATGAGCCCAATCGCCTCATCGGTCCGGCCCAGCCGCGCGCCGAGCACAACCATCAGATGAAGCGCATCGAAGTTATCGCCACCAGTCCGCAAGAACAGCTTGGCAGGACGCTCCCCTTCTGCCGGTTTACCCTGCTGGGAAATGTTAAATGTGTCCTGAAGCGTTTGCGCAAGCGCCGGCTCTTGCGTGCTCTGTGATTGATGCGTTGGCACTGACTTGACCGCTTGCTGGTGCGCGTGGGCCAGCATCGTGGCGAGAGCGCTGTCTGCGACGAAGTGAGGTGCCGCGGACTCCAGCAGCGGTCTGGCGTGGGAGTAGTCGCCTAGCCGGAAGTACAACTCGCCCAGGGTTCGCTGTGTTTGCGGCGAGCTGTCGCCGCAGGCGACCGCTATGGACCACAGTTTTACGGCGGTATGCAGGTCGCCCTGAGCCATTTTGCGCGCGGCATACTTGCGGCAAATCCAGCGGACCAGGCTTCTTAGCATGCGACTGTATGATGTCCGTTCTCAGCGGCGTTGACAATAAGATTTCCCGCTTCCTGGCGTGCTCAGTTCCGTGCCGTTTGAATCAGATCCCGCGTCTTACTCGCTTCGATCTCGACACACCGACCCGGTGGCAAATCTAGTGGCAGGGAAATCGGACCGAAACGCACGCGCATCAGCCGGCTGACGCGCGCGCCGACTGCCTCCACCATCCGGCGCACCTCCCGGTTGCGGCCTTCTGCGAGCACCACCCGGTACCAGCGGTTGGTCCCCGTGTCCTTGCGCGTCATGATGGCATCGAGACGCTTGAACTTTGCCTGCCCGTCGTCGAGTTCGACCCCGGCCAGCAGGCGGCGGATGGCCTCAGCGCCCAACCCGCTCTGCACGCGCACCTCGTACTCGCGCTCGATTTCCTGGCGTGGGTGCATCAGCTGGTTGGCCAGTTCACCCGAGTCGGTGAACAGCAGCAGGCCGGAGGAATTCAGGTCCAGCCTGCCGATCGCTACCCAGCGTCCGGGACTGAGCTTGGGAAGCTTGTCGAAGACGGTCGCACGGCCTGCCGGATCGCTGCGGGTCACCAGCTCGCCAATCGGCTTGTGATAGACGATGACACGGGGTTGGCTTGGATTCGCACTTATTTTTATTTCTTTGTTATCTAGAAAAATCAAATCCCCGGGACTTGCGCGATCACCCAGCTTTGCGATCTGACCGCGAACGGTTACCCGCCCTGCGGCGATCCAGGTCTCGATCTCCCGCCGCGAGCCGAACCCGGCGGCAGCGAGCAGCTTCTGCAGCCGCGCGCCGGCGGGATTGACCGTACTACCCGTACTAACCGGCGCTGCTGGCGGCCGGCGCGGCGGGTTCGTTGGCGGCCTGCTGTGCAACCTGCGGGGAGGTCGCGGGCTCAAGTGCGAGCGTCCGGGCGATTTCCTCTAGCGGCGGCAACTCCTGCAGCGAGAGCAGGCCGAGGTCGTCGAGGAAGGACTTGGTGGTGGCGTAGAGGGCCGGCCGGCCCGGCGTGTCGCGGTGGCCGACGACGTCGATCCAGTTGCGGCTCTCCAGGGACTGGATGATCTGCGTCGACACCGCGACGCCGCGGATGTCCTCGACATCGCCGCGCGTCACCGGCTGCCGGTAGGCGATGATCGCCAGCGTCTCCATCACGGCGCGCGAGTAGCGCGGGCGCTTGTCCGGATTGAGGCGCTCGACGAACGGCTGGAACTCGGCCCGCGTCTGGAAGCGCCAGCCGCTCGCCGTATTGACCAGTTCCACCGCGCGGCCCGCCCAGTCCTCGCGCAGCTCGTCGAGCAACCGGCGCAGCGTATCGGGACCGATTTCGTCGTCGAACAGCCGTTTCAGATCCGCGAGCGAGAGCGGCTCCTGCGAAGACAGCAGCGCCGCCTCGATAATGCGCTTGGCTTCAGTTGGATTCGACATGGGCGATCCTGATGTAAATCGGCGCGAAACCTTCCGACTGGGTGAGGTCGATCAGGGTCTCGCGCGCGAGTTCGAGCAGCGCGAGGAACGTGACCACCAGAACCGCGACCCCGAGGGTAGGATCGAACAGCTCGGTGAATTCGAGCACCCGGCTCTGCTTCAGCCGGCGCAGGATTTGGCTCATGTGCTCGCGCACCGATAGTTCCTCGCGCGAAACGCGATGGTGCTTGGACAGGCGCGCGCGGAACAGCAGCGAGCGCCAGGCTTCGGCCAGGTCCCGCGGGTGCACCTCGGGCAGGCGCTCGAGCGCGGTGCGCTCGATCAGGACCGAGACCGCCAACACGTCGCGCCCGACCTGCGGCATGGCATCGAGCTGCTGCGCCGCCTTCTTCATCTGTTCGTATTCGAGCAGCCGGCGCACCAGTTCCGCGCGCGGATCCTGTTCCTCATTCACCACCGGCGGGCGCGGCAGCAGCATGCGCGACTTGATCTCGATCAGCATGGCCGCCATCACCAGGTACTCGGCCGCGAGCTCGAGATTCGTGGAGCGCATCAATTCGACGTAATCCAGGTACTGGCGCGTCAGCGGCGCCATCGGAATCTCGAGCACGTCCAGGTTCTGCCTGCGGATGAGATACAGCAGCAGGTCGAGCGGCCCCTGGAAGGCATCGAGCAGGATCTCCAGCGCGTCGGGCGGGATGTAGAGGTCGGCCGGAATCTCGGTCAACGGCTCGCCGTAAATCAGCGCAACATGTTCACTGGTTTGAATCATGAATACGACAACCCCATCGCTTCGCGAACATCCCGCATGGTCTCGGTGGCGAGCGTGCGCGCCTTGCCGCAACCGTCGGCGAGGATGTTCTTCACCAGCGTCGGATCGTCCAGGTAGGCCTGCGCTCGCTCGCGTATCGGCGCGAGCTCGGCGAGCACGCTGTCGATCACCGGCTGCTTGCACTCCAGGCAGCCGATGCCCGCGGTGGTGCAGCCTTTGCGCACCCATTGCTTCTTTTCCTCGTCCGAATAGACGAGGTGCATCGACCAGACCGGACATTTCTCCGGCGTGCCCGGATCGCTGCGCTTCACGCGCGCCGGGTCGGTCGGCATGGTGCGGATTTTCTTCGCCACGGACTCCGGGTCCTCACGCAGCGCGATCGCGTTGCCGTAGGACTTGGACATTTTCTGTCCGTCCAGCCCGGTGAGCTTGGGGGCTTCCGTCAGCAGCGCCTCGGCTTCCACCAGGATCTTCTTGCCGCTGCCTTCGAGCCAGCCGTAGAGGCGCTCGCGGTCGCCGCGCGGAATGTTCTGCTGTTCGTCCAGCAGCGCCTGGGCGCGCTTGAGCGCCTCCCCGTCCCCGCTTTCGAGGAATTTGGTGCGCAATTCGTTGAACAGCCGCGCCTTCTTGCTGCCCATCTTCTTGACCGCCGCCTTCGCCTTGTCTTGGTAACCCGGTTCGCGGCCATACAGGTGGTTGAAGCGGCGCGCCAGTTCGCGCGTGAATTCGATGTGCGGCACCTGGTCTTCGCCCACGGGAACGAATCGCGCCCGGTAGATCAGGATGTCCGCCGCCTGCAACAGCGGGTAGCCGAGGAAGCCGTAGGTCGAGAGGTCCTTGTCGGCGAGCTTTTCCTGCTGCTCCTTGTAGGTCGGCACGCGCTCCAGCCAGCCGAGCGGCGTCATCATCGACAGCAGCAAATGTAGCTCCGCATGCTCGGGCACGAGCGACTGCACGAAAAGGGTCGCCTGGTTAGGGTCCACTCCCGAGGCCAGCCAATCGATCACCATGTCGGCGCCAATGTCCTGCAGAATCCCCGGCTTCTCGTAGTCAGTCGTCAGGGCGTGCCAGTCGGCGACGAAGAACAGGCAGGGATGCTCGGACTGCAGCTTGACCCAGTTCTTGAGCACGCCATGGTAGTGCCCCAGGTGGAGTGCACCCGTGGGACGCATGCCGGAAAGGACACGGGTTTCAAACATGGCTCAGAACCGGAACACTGCGCCGATCACGCTGAACGAAGTCTTCACCATCGGCCCAAGGATGACGCCCAGGTAGCCCGAGAACATGAGCAACAGAAGGATCGGAAAGCCCCAGGGTTCGAGTTTCGCGTACTGCCCCGAGATCCTTGCCGGCAGCAGGCTGGCCACGATCCGGCCGCCGTCCAAAGGCAGGATCGGCAGCAGGTTCAGCAGCATCAGCACCACGTTGACTTCGATGCCCGCGACGCTCATCAGTTTGAAGGGCGTCGCGTAGTCGCCCGGCGGAAACGCCGCGCCGAGCTTGTAAAGCGCCGCCCAGGCGATCGCCATCACGAGATTCGAGGCCGGGCCCGCCGCCGCCACCCACATCATGTGCTGCCTCGGGCGCCTGAGCGCCGAGTAATTCACCGGCACCGGTTTGGCCCAGCCGAAGAGGAATCCGCCCGCACCCGCGAGCTTGCTCGCGACGAGGATGGCGATGGGCACGATGATGGTGCCCACCAGGTCGATGTGCCGCGCAGGGTTGAGACTGATGCGCCCCTGCGCGTAAGCGGTCATGTCGCCGAAGTAGCGCGCGACGTACCCATGCGCCGCCTCGTGCAGCGTGATCGCGAAAAGGACCGGGAGCGCATAGATGGCGACGGTTTGAACTAAGTTGCTGACATCCATCGGGGCGAAAATTTTATCAGACCAGGAATTCCTCGATCAGGCGGGCCACCTGTTCGGGCTGGTCGTGGTGCAGCATGTGGCCCGCATCCTTCACGGTGTGGTAGCGCAGGTCCTTGAACGCCGCGCGCCGTTCGGCGAGTTCGGCCGCGGTGAGCTTCATGCGCGCCATCGTCTCCGAATGCTCCGCATCGACCCACAGCACGGGCGCGGTCGCCTGCTCCCAGCAGGCGCGCGCTTCGTCGAGCCGGTACAGCGTGGCGTTGATGAGTTTGTGCGCGGGATCGCTGCGCAGGACGACGCCGCCGCCTGCGGCGTCCTTCCCCCAATGGCCGGCAAGGAACTCCGCCCGCTCGCGCTGGAGGCGCGGGTTGTTCTTCTGCAGCCGGTTGGCGAGCTCGGCGTAGTCGGCATAGGGCTTCCAGCGCGGTATCTCCTTCAGCTCGTTCATCCAGCGCGCATAGCGTTTCGGCGCCTGCTCGGCCCGCGTCACGGGCATGCCGAAGCCCTCCAGATTGACGAAACGCGCGATGCGCTCGGGACGTATGCCCGCATACAAGCCGCCGACGTTGCCGCCCAGGCTGTGGCCGACCAGATTGACCGGCGCCTCGGGCTGGATCCGCTCGAGCAGCGCATCCAGATCGCCGATGTAGTCCGGGAACCAGTAGTTGTCGGAACCGGACCAGGCGGTGAGCCCGTAGCCGCGCCAGTCGGGCGCGTAGACATCCCAGTCCGCCGCAAGCGCGTCGACCAGGAACTGGAACGAGGCCGAAACATCCATCCAGCCATGCAGGAGCACCATCCTGCGCTTCGCACTCCCGCGCCAATGGCGCACGTGGTAGCGCAGGCCTCTGATGTCGAAGAAAAGCGATTCGCTGTGGCGCATGGGATTCCCGTGAAGGGCGCTATCATAACGATTCGATGCCCA
Organism: Pseudomonadota bacterium; assembly: GCA_038040245.1. Classification (GTDB taxonomy): domain Bacteria; phylum Pseudomonadota; class Gammaproteobacteria; order Burkholderiales; family SG8-39; genus RBG-16-66-20. Next base: position 14,556 of record JBBPIU010000044.1, read on the forward strand.
TCTTTTCACTTGGCGATCGCCGCGTCGAAATGCGCGGCGTGCACCACTACATCGCTTACGACGCCACGCTCGCCGGATCCATCATCCTGGAGAACGAGGTCAACATCTGGTTCGGCGTGGTGATCCGCGCCGACAACGACCAGGTGCATATCGGCGAGGCGACCAACATCCAGGACGGATCGGTGCTGCACGTGGACCCCGGCTTCCCGATGACGCTGGGTCGCCGGGTGACCGTGGGCCACAAGGCGATGCTGCACGGCTGCACGGTCGGCGACGGCACGCTGATCGGCATCAACAGCGTGATCCTGAACGGCGCGCGCATCGGCGCCGGCTCGCTGGTCGGCGCCAACAGCCTGGTGCCCGAAGGCAAGGAAATCCCGCCCGGCGTGCTGGTGGTCGGCACGCCGGCGAAGGTGGTGCGCGAACTCAAACCCGAGGAGATCGCGGGCTTGCTGAAGATTTCCGCGGGCTACGTGGAACGCTCGAAGCGCTTCAAGGCGGAACTGCGGGAGCAGCCGCTGCCGCCCTCCGCGCGCTGACTTATTTTGGCGCCATGCGGATCGCGCCGTCGAGGCGGATGGTCTCGCCGTTGAGCATCTCGTTTTCGACGATGTGCTTCGCCAGCGCGGCGTATTCCTCGGGTTTGCCGAGGCGCGACGGGAACGGGACCTGCTTGCCGAGGGAGTCCTGGGCTTCCTTCGGCAGGCCGAGCAGCATCGGGGTCAGGAACAGGCCCGGCGCGATGGTGACCACGCGGATGCCGTTGCGCGAGAGATCCCGGGCGATGGGCAGGGTCATGCCGACCACGCCGCCCTTCGAGGCGGAATACGCCGCTTGCCCGATCTGCCCGTCGTAGGCGGCGACGGAGGCGGTATTGATGATCACGCCGCGCTCGCCGGCCGCGTTCGGGCCGGCCTTGGCCATCGCATCGGCCGCGAGACGGATCATGTTGAAGGTACCGATGAGATTGATGCTGATGACTTTGGTGAAACGGGCGAGATCATGCGGCGCCTCCTTGCCGACGGTGCGCTCGGCCACGCCGATCCCGGCGCAGTTCACGAGCACATGAATGCCGCCGAAACCCTTCACGGCGGCTTCGACCGCGGCTTTGCCGTCGGCTTCCGACGTAACGTCGCACTTGCTGAATTTGCCGCCGAGCTCCTTGGCCAGGGCCTCGCCCGCATCGGCCTGCAGGTCGGCGATGACCACTTTGCCGCCGCCGGCCGCCGCCATGCGCGCGGTTGCTGCGCCCAGTCCCGAGGCACCGCCGGTGATCAGGAATACGCTGTGCTTGATCTGCATGTGGGATTCCTCTCGAAAAGTATAATTTTACCCATGCGCCGCACTGCAATATCGTACCGGCAATGAATCTGCGCTTCGACCTCGCCTTCGGCGATCTCCACGAACGTGCCGGCTTGTTGCGCGTTGATTCTGCTTTTTTGATTTTTCTAGATGAAATAAACCCACGTTTGCGCGAGCGCCTGGTAGTCGCAAGAGCGAATCCTACGGCAGGAAAAGTGGAATCCGATCTGCTGATCGCGCTCGCGCCCCACCTGGAGGATTTCCTCGCCCGCCTGTTCGGCATCGAGACGGAGGTCCGGGCGCTGGCTGCACGCCACCACGAGCTGGCACCGCTCTACTCGGTGAAGCGGCTGTTCGTTCAACGACGGGCCCTGCACAAGGTGAAGCCCGAGAACGCGACACCGGACGGATTTGAGTTTTCCACTGAATTGGAATTCGCAAACCAGGTCACGGAATGGCTGAAAGACGAGACTGCGAACGCCGCTGCGCTTGATCGCGCCGCGCGCTACGCCGCCTGGGCGACGACCACGCCGGAAGGCAAGGCGAAGCACCGCGCGGGCGTGCTGTTCAAGACGCCGACCAAGCTCGATTTCATGCGCCTGGTTCCGGTGCGCACGGATACCTCGCCAGGCTACCCGAAGCACAGTCTGGAGCACTTGCGCCGGCGCGAAGGCTTCGCCCTCACGGACGCCGGAACAGACCTCACCGGAGCGCTCGACCAGGCGAACTACTGCATCTGGTGCCATGAACAGGCGAAAGATTCCTGCTCGAAGGGACTGAAGGAAAAGGCCCCCGCCGTCGGATTCAAGAAGACCCAATTCGGCGTCCCGCTGGCAGGCTGCCCGCTGGAGGAAAAGATTTCCGAGTTCCATCTGGTCAAGGCGCGCGGCGAACCGCTCGGGGCCCTCGCCATCATCTGCGTGGACAACCCGATGGTCGCGGCCACCGGCCACCGCATCTGCAACGATTGCATGAAGTCCTGCATCTACCAGAAGCAGGCGCCGGTCGACATTCCGCAGGCCGAGACACGCACGCTCAAGGACGTGCTGGAGCTGCCCTGGGGCTTCGAGATTTACTCGCTCCTCACGCGCTGGAATCCGCTCAACCTGCGCCGCCCGCTGCCGCTGGCCGAAAGCGGGCGCAAGGTCCTGGTGGTCGGCCTCGGGCCCGCGGGCTTTACGCTCGCGCACCACCTGATGAACGACGGCCACGCGGTGGTCGGCATAGATGGCCTGAAGCTGGAGCCGCTGCAGGTTCCGCTCCAACCCATCAAGGACGTCAACACCCTCTATGAGGCGCTCGACTCGCGCGTCATGGCCGGATTCGGCGGCGTTGCGGAGTACGGCATCACGGTGCGCTGGGACAAGAATTTCCTCAAGGTCATCCGGTTGCTGCTCGAGCGCCGCAGCGAGTTCGCGATGTTCGGCGGCGTGCGCTTCGGCGGTACGCTGACCCTGGAAGACGCGATGACGATGGGCTTCGACCATGTCGCCCTGTGCGTCGGCGCGGGCAAGCCCACGGTGCTGGACATTCCGAACGGCCTCGCGCGCGGCGTGCGCGCGGCGTCCGACTTCCTGATGGCGCTGCAGCTCACGGGCGCCGCCAAGGAGGATTCGATTGCCAACATGCAGCTGCGCCTGCCGGTGGTAGTGATCGGCGGCGGGCTGACGGCCATCGACACCGCCACGGAGTCCCTCGCCTATTACGTGGTGCAGGTCCGGAAGTTCCTGGACCACTATGAAACGCTGGCAAAGGAAACCGGCGAGGACGCGGTGCGCGCCAGCTGGGACGACCAGGAACGCGAGATTGCCGAGGAATTTCTCGCGCACGCACGTACCTTGAGAGAAACACCGCAGGAAAAACACATCGAATTGCTGCGCCACTGGGGCGGCGTGACGATAGCCTACCGCCGGCGCCTGGTGGACAGCCCCTCCTACACCCTGAGCCACGAAGAGGTGGAAAAGGCGCTCGAGGAAGGCGTCTGGTTCGCGGAGGGACTCACCCCCGTGGGCGTGGAGGTGGACAATTTCGGCGCGGTGCGCGGCATCCGCCTGAAGGGCAAGGAAACCGAACACTGGCTGCCGGCGCATACCGTGTTCGTCGCTGCCGGCACGCAACCCAATACCGTGCTGGCGCGCGAGGACGCGCAGCACTTCAGCCTCGAGGGCAAATACTTTGCCGCCTGCGACGAGGACGGCAATCCGGTCAAGCCGCAGTACGCCACCTCCAAGCCGGCGTCCGCCGACGTACTGCTGTCGAAGCAGCCGGGCGGGCGTTTCGTCAGCTATTTCGGCGACGTTCACCCGTCCTTCTTCGGCAACGTCGTGAAAGCGATGGGAAGCGCAAAGCAAGGGTATCCAATTGTTTCGCGGGTTTTGGCAAAGAATCTGCCGAAAAATGACGAAAAGAAAGAAGTCTTCTTCAAAAAACTCTCGAGCCAGTTGCTCGCAACCGTGCACAAGGTCGAGCGGCTCACGCCGACCATCGTCGAGGTGGTGATCCACGCCCCGCTCGCGGCGAAGAAGTTCCAGCCGGGTCAGTTCTATCGCCTGCAGAATTTCGAGACGCTTGCGCCTGTGGTCTCCGGCACGCGCATGCAGATGGAAGGCCTCGCCATGACCGGCGCCTGGGTGGACCGCGAGCAGGGCCTGGTTTCCATCATCGCGCTGGAAATGGGCGGCTCGAGCGACCTGTGCGCGATGCTGCAGCCCGGCGAACCGGTGATCCTGATGGGGCCCACCGGCACGCCGACCGAAATCGCCGGCGGCGAAACGGTGGTGCTCTGCGGCGGCGGGTTGGGCAACGCGGTGCTGTTCTCGATCGGCGCCGCGTTCCGCGCCGCCGGCTCGAAGGTGCTCTACTTCGCCGGCTACAAAAAAGTCATCGACCGGTACAAGGTTGCCGATATCGAAAACGCGGCCGACGCGGTGATCTGGTGCTGCGACGAGGAGCCGGGATTCAAGCCGGGACGGCGCCAAGACCGCAGTTTCGTCGGCAACATTGTCCAGGCGATGGATGCCTACGCCGAAGGCCGGCTGGGGGCGCCGTCGATCCGCCTGGACGACGCGGACCGCCTGATCGCCATCGGCTCGGACCGCATGATGGCCGGCGTGGCAAAGGCCAGGCACGACGTGCTCAAGCCGCACTTGAAGCCCGAGCACTTCGCCATCGGCTCCATCAACTCGCCGATGCAATGCATGATGAAGGAAATCTGCGCGCAGTGCCTGCAGCCGCATCGCGATCCGGTGACCGGCGAAACCAGCTACGTCTTTTCCTGCTTCAACCAGGACCAGCCGCTGGACAGCGTGGATTTCAAAGCCCTGAACGAGCGACTGAAACAGAACTCGCTGGCCGAGAAGCTGAGCGCGGGCTGGCTGCGCCACTGCATGCCGGAACTCCGCAGGAAAAAGACCTTCGTCTGATAGAGGAACACGCCATGACGAAAACCAAATCACGCTCGCGAGTCGTGACCGGCATGCCCAGCGTAGAACTGAGCCGCAAGGAATTCGTGCTGCGCTTCCACCGGCGGCACCAAGACCCCTCGTTCGAGAAGGTCGCGAAACCGCTGGACGCGGTGGCCGAGGTGGCGTGGAAGAACTACATCGAATATCGCAAAGCCCCGCGCACGCGCAAGGCGGGCGGAGCCTTCGCCGATCCGGAGTACGAACTGTCGCTGGATTGGATCGCGGCCCGCAAGCACATCCTTGAAGCACAGCGGGCACAACGCAGGCGCGGCGCCCCCTCGCGCATCCTGCTCATCAACGGGTCGGCGCGCAGCGATCAGACGTGTCCCGGCGAGATGTCGAAGACCTACCGGCTGGCAAAACTCGCGCAGCGCACGATAGCGGCGGTGCCGAGATTCGAGGTCGATTTCCTCGACCTCTCCCTGCTGACTTCTGAATACGGACGCGTGATCCATCCCTGCAAGGCCTGCGTGTCTACCGCGCAGCCGCTTTGCCACTGGCCATGTTCCTGCTACCCGAACCATGCGCTGGGGCAGACTCAGGACTGGATGAACGAAATCTATGCGCGCTGGGTCGCGGCGCATGGCGTAATGATCCTGACGCCGGTGAACTGGTATCACGTACCCTCGGTGCTCAAGTTGATGATCGACCGCCTGGTGTGCGCGGACGGGGGTAATCCCGATCCGACGACGACGCAGGGCAAGGACCCGGCGCTTGCCAAGGCGCTGGAATTGAAGGGCTGGGACTATCCCAAGCACCTGGCGGGGCGCGCTTTTGCGGTCGCGGTGCACGGCGACGCAGAGGGCGTCGACAACGTTCGCACCGCTTTATGCGACTGGCTCACCACGCTGGGGCTCGTCCGCGCGGGGGAAAGCGGCGCCATTGGACGTTATCTGGGGTACTTGAAGCCCTACGCCACCAGCCACGACGAACTCGACCGCGACACCGCCCTGCACGAGGAGGTCCGCAACGCCGCACGCAGTCTCGTCGAAACCGTGCGGCAGATCAGAAACGGCCGGCTGCGGCAGCCGGATGCAACGCTCGCGCTCCCGCGCGAAAAGTGATAGTATAAACGTTATATAACCTTTATATATTCCTTGATTTGCCCCCCTGAGGTACCCGGACATGTCCAACACCAAGGTCAGCACTTTCTCCGCCACGCTGCGCGATCTGGCGATGCTTGAAAGCGTCGCCAAATATCACGGCCTGAACAAGAGCGCGACCATTGCCAGCCTGGCGCGCAAGGAATTCTGGCGCGTGTTCCCCGCCGGCACCGACAGGATCAAGCCGGACCGCGGCGCGAAGGTGGAAGCATGAGAACCGCCCTGCAGTCCCTTCGCCTCCTTGCCCTCGGCGCGGCCGTTCTGCTGCCGTATGCAGCGCAGGCGCAGACCATCAAGATCGGCGAACTGAACAGCTACAAGCTGTTTCCCGCGTTCCTCGAACCGTACAAGAAGGGCATGGAGCTCGCGCTTGAGGAAATCAACCGCGCGGGCGGTGTCAATGGGCGCAAGCTCGAACTCATCTCGCGCGAGGATGGCGGCAACCCGGGCGATGCGGTGCGCGTCGCCGAGGAGCTGATCTCGCGCGAAAAAGTGGTCCTGCTCACCGGCACCTTCGCCTCCAACGTCGGGCTTGCGGTCTCCAACCTGGCCGCGCAACGCAAGATCGTGTTCATCGCCGCCGAGCCGCTCACCGACAAAATCGTCTGGGAAAACGGCAACCGCTACACTTTCCGCCTGCGCGCCTCGACCTACATGCAGACCGCGATGCTGATCCCCGAAGCGGTGAAGCTGAAGAAAGTCCGCTGGGCGATCGTCTACCCGAACTACGAATACGGCCAGTCAGCCACCGCCTCGTTCAAGAAGCTGCTGTCGCAGGCGCAGCCGGGCGTGCAGTTCGTCGGCGAGCAGGCGCCGCCGCTCGGCAAGATCGACGCCGGCGCCGTGGTGCAGGCGCTGATCGACGCCAAGCCCGACGCCATTTTCTCGTCCCTGTTTGCCGTCGACCTGCAGAAGTTCGTGCGCGAAGGAAACCTGCGCGGCCTTTTCAAGAACACGGTGGTGTTCAACCTGCTGGGCGGCGAGCCCGAGTACCTCGATCCGCTCAAGGACGAGACGCCGGAAGGCTGGTGGGTCACCGGCTATCCCTGGAGCGAGATCAAGACTCCGGCGCACCAGAAATTCCTCGATGCCTACCGCAAGAAATGGAACGACTACCCGCGCCTGGGCTCGGTGGTCGGCTATACGGCCATCTACAGCGCCGCCAACGCCCTGCGCAAAGCCCGCAGCACCGATACCGAGAAGTTGATCGCGGCGCTCAAGGGGCTGGAGATGGACACCCCCTTCGGCCCCATCGTTTACCGGGCCGTGGATCACCAATCGACCATGGGCGCTTACGTCGGGCAGCTCTCGGCCAAGGGCGGTAAAGGCAAGATGGTCAACTGGCGCTTCGCCGATGGCGCCCACTTCTTGCCGTCGTTCGAAGAGGTGAAAACGCTAAGAAAAGAGTAGTTTATTCAATGAGTTTATCGTCAGTCCTCATCCAGTTTCTGAACGGTCTGGCGAGCGCCTCCTCGCTGTTCCTGGTGGCCGCGGGGCTGTCCCTGATCTTTGGCGTCACCCGCGTCGTCAACTTTGCCCACGGCTCGCTGTACATGCTCGGCATGTACCTGGCCGTCAGCCTGTCCGGCACCCTGGGGTTCTGGCTGAGCGTGCCGCTGGCCGCGGCAGCCGTGGCGGTGATTGGATTTTTCATTGAGATTTTACTTTTAAGAAGAATCTATAGGGCACCCGAGCTGCTGCAGCTCCTCGCCACCTTTGCACTGCTCCTGGTGATCAAGGACGCCGCGCTGTGGGGCTGGGGCGCGGAAGACCTGCTCGGGCCGCGCGCCCCTGGCTTTGCCGGGGCGGTGGAAATCGCGGGTGGCGCATTCCCGCAATACGATCTGCTGCTGATCCTGCTGGGACCTTTGATTCTTGTTTTTCTTCAGTTAATTCTTTCAAGAACCCGCTGGGGCATCCTGATCCGCGCCGCCACCCAGGACCGGGAGATGGCCGGCGCACTCGGCGTCAACCAGCGTTGGCTATTTACCGGCGTGTTCGCGCTCGGCGCGCTCCTCGCGGGCCTGGGCGGCGCGCTGCAGATCCCGCGCGAGCCCGCCAGCCTGAATATCGACCTGTCGGTGATCTCGGATGCCTTCGTGGTCGTGGTCGTGGGCGGCCTGGGTTCGATTCCGGGCGCGTTTCTCGCCGCGCTGCTGATCGCCCAGGCCAAAGCCTTCTGCATCGGGCTGGGTTTCTCCAAGGCCACGCTGGTGGTGGAATTCATCCTGATGGCCGCGGTCCTGGTGATCCGCCCCTGGGGCCTGCTTGGCCGCGTGCCGGCAAACGCGCGCGGACCCGGCGCGTTGGAACAGCCTCTCTATCCCCCTTCCCGGCGCCTGCTGCGGATATTTGGCGTTCTTTTTGTCGCGCTCGTGCTGCTTCCTCTGGCGAGCGACGGCTATGCGCTGGTGCTGCTCACCGATGTGCTGATCTTCGCACTGTTCGCCGCGAGCCTGCATTTCATCATGGGACCGGGCGGCCTGTACTCCTTTGGCCACGCGGCCTATTTCGGACTTGGCGCATACGCAGCAGGAATTTTTTTTCTTAAAGAAAAATTTCCCATGGAACTCGCGCTGCTGCTGGCCCCGTTCGCCGCGGGCCTCGGAGCGCTGGTCTTCGGCTGGTTCTGCGTGCGCCTCTCCGGCGTCTATTCGGCGATGCTGACCCTCGCCTTCGCGCAGATCGCATGGTCCGCGGCATTCCAGTGGGATGCGCTGACCGGCGGCTCGAACGGCATCGTCGGCATCTGGCCCGCGCCGTGGCTCGCGTCGAAGACGGCGTACTACTTTTTGACACTTCTGTTTTGCGCGTTAGGAATTTCTTTTTTGTGGAGGGCAATCTATTCCCCGTTTGGATATGCCCTGCGCGCGGGCCGCGATTCGCCGCTGCGCGCCGAGGCCGTCGGCATTGACGTGCGCTCGATGCAGTGGGCCGCGTTCATCATTGCGGGTCTCGCCGCCGGCATCGCCGGCGCGCTGTACGCGTTTTCGAAGGGCTCCATCTCGCCCGAGGCGATGGGCATCCAGCGTTCGGTGGACGCACTGGTGATGGTGATGCTGGGCGGCATCCACACTCTCAGCGGACCGGTCTGGGGCGCGGCGCTGTTCACCTGGCTGCAGGACGCAGCCGCGCGCAACGTCGATTACTGGCGCGCTGCAACCGGCATCGTCATTCTTGCGTTGGTTCTGGTGTTGCCGAATGGAATTGGTTCTCTTTTTCAAGAGAAAAAATGAGTATTCTCGTTGTCAAACAAATTTCAAAATCTTTCGGCGGCGTGCAAGCCGTGGCCGACGTGAGTTTCTCCGTCGCCGCCGGCGAAATGCTGGCGATGATCGGGCCGAACGGCGCCGGCAAAACCACCTGCTTCAACATGGTGAACGGGCAACTCGCGCCCGATTCCGGCTCGATCGAGATGGAGGGCACGAGCCTGGTCGGCAAGGCGCCGCGCGACATCTGCCGCTCCGGCGTCGGACGCACCTTCCAGGTCACCGCCACCTTCGGTTCGATGAGCGTGCGCGAGAACGTGCAGGTCGCCCTGCTCTCGCATGCCAGGCAGTTGAGTTCTGTTTTTTCATCGGCTTCAGATTTTTTTTCGGAACAAGCAAATGGATTACTTAAAAAAGTCGGCATGGAGCCGCAAGCAGAACAGCAATGCGCGGAGCTCGCCTACGGCGACCTGAAGCGCGTCGAACTCGCGATGGCCCTGGCGTCGCGCCCGCGCCTGCTGCTGATGGACGAACCCACCGCCGGCATGGCCGCCGCGGAGCGCGATGAACTGATGCAGCTGACCGCGAGCCTGGCGCGCGAATCGAAGATCGCCGTGCTGTTCACGGAGCACGACATGGAGGTCGTATTCCGGCATGCCGACCGCGTCATCGTGCT
>JBBPIU010000045.1:0-23925 GCA_038040245.1 Pseudomonadota bacterium
CCCGGCAACGAGGGCCGCGGCTACGTGCTGCGCCGGATCATCCGCCGCGCCATCCGCCACGGCTACAAGCTCGGCCAGAAGCAGCCGTTCTTCCATCGCCTGGTTGCGGATCTGGACAAGGCGATGGGCGATGCCTATCCGGAACTCAGGAGCGCCGCAAAAAGGGTTGCCGATGTCCTGAAACAGGAAGAGGAGCGCTTCGCGGAGACGCTGGAGCACGGCATGGGCGTGCTCGAAGGCGCGCTCGCCTCGGGCGAGAAGCTGCTCGACGGCGAAACCATCTTCAAGCTCTACGACACTTTCGGTTTTCCGGTCGACCTGACCGCCGACATCTGCCGCGAGCGCGGCGTGAGCCTGGACCTTGCGGGTTTCGAAGCCGCGATGGGCCAGCAGCGCGAACGCGCGCGCGCGGCGAGCAGGTTCACCTCCAGGGCGGGACTCGACTACTCGGGCCGCAAGACCGATTTTCGCGGCTACGACGCCCTCAGCTTGCCGGCGAAGGTGATTGCGCTGTACTGCGAGGGTTCTCCGGCCGAGCAACTCAAGGCGGGCGCGGCGGGCGTGGTGGTGCTCGACCAGACGCCGTTTTACGCCGAGTCGGGCGGCCAGGTGGGCGACCAGGGCGAGCTGGTGGGATCCGCCGGCACGTTCTCGGTCGCCGACACGCAAAAGATCCAGCCCGATGTATTCGGCCACCACGGCACGCTCAGGACCGGCGCGCTCAAGCTGGGCGACAAGGTCGAGGCGCGCGTGGACACGGCGCTGCGCGGCCGCACCATGCGTAATCACTCGGTTACGCACCTCATGCACAAGGCGCTGCGCGAGGTACTGGGCCCGCACGTGCAACAAAAGGGCTCGCTGGTTGACTCGGAAAAGACGCGCTTCGACTTCGCCCATGACAAACCGATGAGCGACCAGGAACTCCGCGACGTGGAACTCCGGGTGAACAACGAGATCATGCAGAACATCCCGACGCGGGCGCAGGTCATGCCGATCGAGGAAGCGAAGAAATCGGGAGCCATGATGCTGTTCGGCGAGAAGTATGGCGACGAGGTTCGCGTGCTCGACATCGGTTCCTCTCGCGAGTTCTGCGGCGGCACGCACGTGGAGCGCACCGGCGACATCGGCGTTTTCAAGATCTATTCGGAAGGCGGGGTGGCTGCGGGCATACGCCGTGTCGAAGCGGCTACGGGCGGGAATGCACTTGCCCTGATGAACGGCGAACTCCAGGAGTTCTACGAGGTTGCCAAGCACCTTCGCGTTCTACCTCGAGGCGGAATGGTCGATAAGGCGGTGAGTAATCTTCTCGAGGAGAAAAAGACGCTGGAGAAGGAGCTTGCGCGCTTGCGCTCGAAGATCGCTATGGGGCAGGGCGAGGACCTTGCCGGGCAAGCAGTGGATGTGAAGGGCATCAAGGTGCTCGCCGCCTCGCTCGACGGTGCGGACGTGAAGACGCTGCGCGAGACCATGGACAAGCTGAAGGACAAGCTCAAGAGCGCGGCCATCGTGCTGGGCGCGGTGAGCGAGGGCAAGGTGTCGCTGATCGCCGGCGTCACGGCCGACCTGACCGGACGAGTCAAAGCGGGGGAACTGGTGAACTTCGTCGCGCAGCAGGTGGGTGGCAAGGGCGGCGGGCGACCGGACATGGCGCAGGCCGGCGGCACCGAGCCTTCGAAGCTTGCCTCGGCGCTGCAATCGGTCAAGGACTGGGTTGAGCAGCGTATTTAGGCGCTGCCCGGCCGGCCTAGAAGCCGATGCGTTGGCGCCTGCCGCCGCGCTGCACGTCCACGTCCTCGGGCTCCAGCTGGTCGCGCCCGGCGATCTTGGCGTTGCCGAAGGCCGCCTGCACCGCGCGCCGCATCTCGCGCGGCGTGAGCAGCGCGAGTTTTTCCACCACGCCACCTGAGGGCGCTTCGGGGAAGCAGCGGCCCCAGTCGTGCGACTCGCGAATCTCGCGGTACAGCGAGCGCGCGATGCGCGCCGAGCCTTCGGCATCCGGCGGATCGATTTCGTAGACGTTCATGCGGTTCAGCAGCGGTTCCGGGATGCGCGAAGCATCGTTCGCGGTCGCGAACCACACCGCGCCCGAGGCGTCGATCGGGATTTCCGCGAACTCGTCCGTGAAGCGCATCGCGGTCTGCGTCTCGAGCAGTTCGTAGAGCGCGCCCAGCGGATCGTACTGGCCGTCGGCACTCGTCTTGTCCAGCTCGTCCACCACCATCACCGGGTTGGCGTAGTCGCCGTTGAGGAAGGTCTCGAATACCCTGCCGGGCTTGGCGTTCTTCCATTGCGAGGACGCGCCCGACAGCACCCAGCCCGCGGTGAGCGAGCTCATGGGCACGAAGCCGTAGCCGGTGCCGAGCAGCTGGGAGACGCGCCGCGCGAAGTGGGTCTTGCCGATGCCCGGGTCGCCGAGCAGCAGGATCGGCGGCAACTCGACGTCGTCATCGGAGTCCACGCACAGCGCGAGCTGGCGGCGGATGTGCTCGAGCACCGCACCGAAGTTGGGCAGTTCCTCGAACAAGGCGTTCATTTCGGGCAGCGCCGAGGGCTTGACGGCGAAGCGCTGGCCGCCGATGCGCAGCATCTTTTCGTACAGGGCGCGCAGCGCCTCGTTGGCGGATTGCGGCAGTTCCTGCAGCGCTTTTTCGACCGCGGAGACTTCGTAGACATCTTTGAATCCCGCGACCGGGATCGATGCCGAGGGGACAGGTAGCGATGCAATTGCCGCCATTTCGACCTCCTTTATGTTCTTGTAATCGGCCGAGCGTGGGAAAACCGTAGCATGCCCCTTTCGACCTGGCAAATTGCAGGTTTGGCAGTGCGCCGGCCTGAGTGCCAATCGTGTAGATTCGACCGGACCATGAACGCTAAAACGTCCAGCTTCCGTCCCGAGATGACAGCCGAGGCCTTCAATGGCCGCGCCGCCGGCCACCTGCCCGGCCTGGTGGGCCTCACGATTCTTTCGGTCAGGCCCGAGGCGCTCGAGAGCCGGCTCGAAGTCAGAAAAGATCTGATGGCGCCGAACGGGTTCCTGCATGCCGCCTCGGTCATCGCCCTGGCCGATACGTCCTGCGGCTACGCCTGCGTCGCGAACCTGCCGCAGGGGGCGAGCGGCTTTACCACCATCGAACTGAAGGCGAACTTCCTCGGCACCACGCGGGAAGGGGCGATTTTCTGCCGCGCCACGCCGGCGCACCTCGGGCGCACCACCCAAGTCTGGGATGCCGTGGTGACCATCGAAGGCACCGACAGGAAGATCGCCCTGTTCCGCTGTACCCAGATGGTTTTGTGGCCGAAGTAGGGGATTTGCCTTGCCACAGCGGTTCGTGCTTGAATGGCGCCATGACTCGCTGGTTTTTCGGCTACTTTTTCACCTTCCCGCGCCCTCTGGCGGAGGGGAACGGCTAGCCGCGCAACCAGCGACACCGACAAACCGCCAGAGCAGAGATGCCTGGCGGTTTTTTTTTGACCTGAGGCCACTCACCATGACCACGCCCACCGACTCCTTCCTTGGTCCCGTCCCCGCGGACCGGACTTCGCTCACCGACGACGAGCGCATCGAGAACATCGTTCCGCTGCCGCCGCCGGAGCACCTGATCCGCTTCTTCCCGATCCAGGGCACGCCGGTGGAGAAGCTGATTTCCGACACGCGCCGCCGCCTGCGCGAGATCATCCACGGAAAATCCGACCGGCTGCTGGTCATCATCGGGCCGTGTTCGATCCACGACCCGGCCGCGGCGCTCGCGTATGCGGAAAGACTATTCCTGGAAAGAAAAAAACATGCAGGCGAGCTTGAAGTGGTGATGCGGGTTTATTTCGAGAAGCCGCGCACCACGGTGGGCTGGAAGGGGCTGATCAACGATCCCTACCTGAACGGCAGCTTCCGCATCAACGAAGGCCTGCGGATCGCGCGCGACCTGCTGGTGCGCATCAACCGGGCGGGCGTGCCCGCGGGCTGCGAGTTCCTCGACGTGATCTCGCCGCAGTACATCGGCGACCTGGTGTCCTGGGGCGCGATCGGCGCGCGCACCACCGAGTCGCAGGTGCACCGCGAGCTTTCCTCGGGCCTGTCCGCGCCGGTCGGCTTCAAGAACGGCACCGACGGCAACGTGCGCATCGCCGTGGACGCGATCCTCGCCGCGCGCCAGAAGCACCACTTCCTCTCGGTGCACAAGAGCGGCCAGGTTGCGATCGTCGAGACGCGCGGCAACGACGATTGCCACATCATCCTGCGCGGCGGCAAGAGCCCGAACTACGGCGCGGCCAGCGTCAAGGCGGCCTGCGAAGAGCTGGCGAAATCGAAGCTCGACTGCCGCCTGATGATCGATTTCTCGCACGCCAACTCGTCCAAGCAGTACCAGCGCCAGATGGACGTCGCGCGCGACGTCGCCGACCAGGTCGCGGGCGGCTCGCGCTGCATCATCGGCGCGATGGTCGAATCGCACCTGGTGGAGGGCAAGCAGGAACTCGTTCCGGGCAAGCCGCTGACGTTCGGCCAGAGCATCACCGATCCCTGCATCGGCTGGGCGGATTCGGTCGAGCTCCTCGACACGCTTGCCACGGCGGTGAAAGCACGCCGCAAGAAAGGCAAGCGCTGAGCGCGATCAACTCCCGGCAGTGGCTGGCCGCCGCGCTCGCGGCGACGCTGGTGTTCCGCGTGTGGCTCTCGGCGGTCGCCCCGATAACCGCCGACGAGGCCTACTTCATCCTCTGGGGTCGCACGCCTGGCCTGGGTTTCTATGACCATCCGCCGATGATCGGCTGGATGCTGGCGCCGCTGGCCGCGATCTCTGAGGCGCCGTGGCTGCTGCGCCTGCCCGCGGTGCTGGTGCCGCCGCTGGCCGCGCTCGGCGCATGGCTCGCGCTGCGCGGCTGGTTCGGGCGCGCCGAAGATACGGCGAACCTGGCGGCGCTTGCGGTGCTGCTGATGCCGATGAATGTCTGGAACGTGCTCGTCACCACCGATACGCCGCTGGTGCTGTTTTCGGTAGTGTCGCTGCTGGTGTTCGCGCGCGCCGCGGAGAAGGGCTCGAATGGCCTATTCCTTGTTTCAGGAGTGCTTCTCGGTCTCGCGTTCCTGTCCAAGTATTTTGCGGTCCTGCTCGGTTTTGCGTATCTGGTCTGGGCAATCACATCGAAGAACCCCAAAGCGTTTCTCTTCGTGTTCCTGGGCGGACTGCCGTTCGGGCTGCTGAACCTCGACTGGAACTACGAGGCCTGTTGGTGCAACGTGATGTTCAACGCCATCAACCGCCACGACGAAGACGGCGGCTGGTCGCTGGCGACTCCGGCGCTGTATGCCGCGTCGCTCGCCTATCTCGCCGCGCCGCTGTTGTGGTTCGCGTGGCAAGGCAGGGCCAGAATGCGCGAGGCCTGGCAGCGGCCGGGCGAGCGCGCGCTGCTGCTGGCGTGGCTGGTGCCGCTTGCGGTGTTCGCCGCCCTCAGCCCGGTGAAGCGCATCGGCCTGCACTGGCTGCTGTCGTTCTTGCCGGCGCTGGTGCTGAGCGTGGCGCTCGCGCTCGAGCGCCGCCAGCTGCTGCTGAGCGTGCGCTTTTTTGCGGTGCTCGCCGCGCTGCACATGGTCCCGATCGCCATTGTCGCGGCGCTGCCGCTGGAGACGTGGCAGTCGTCGCGGTTTTATCCACGGCTGGTGTTTCCCGGGCGGATTGCCGAGTTGATGGCGGCGACAGCGCCCGACCTGCCGGGCAGAGTGCTCGCGGCTGACAGCTATGCCTCGGCGGCGCTGCTCGCCTATCACGCGCGGCGCCCGGTGCCGGTATTCGGCAGGGGCACCTCGCATGCGAGGCAGGACGACATCGACACGGATTGGCGCGCCTACGCCGGCAAGGATTTGCTCATCCTCCGCCGGGAACCGCCGCTGGCGCAGGACTACCAGCCGTATTTCCGCGTAATCGAGGTGAAGAAAATCCCGCTCGGCGGCGGCGCCTATCACGCGGTGCTCGGCCGTGGCTTCAACTACCAAGCGTACCGCGCGGGCGTGCTGGCGGATGTGCGCGACCGCTACTACCGGATCCCGCCTCGACTGCCCGTCGGACGCTGCTATTTCTTCGAGCGCTATTTCCCGCGATGAGGCGCGCGCTGGCATTCCTCGAATTGCTGCGCCCGCAGCAGTGGGTCAAGAACGCGTTCGTCCTCGTCGGACTGATCTTCGGGCACGCCTACCGTGACCCGGCGATGGTCGCCGCGGCGCTTTGCGCCACCGCCGCGTTCTGCCTGGCCTCCGGCGCGGTGTATGCGTTCAACGATGCGCGCGACGCGGCGCAGGACCGCGATCATCCGGACAAGCGCAGCCGCCCGGTGGCGCGCGGCGCGATTTCGCCGGGCGAGGCAAATGCGCTCTCGGTGCTGGCCGCGCTTGGCGCCTTGGCGATCTC
Organism: Pseudomonadota bacterium; assembly: GCA_038040245.1. GTDB lineage: Bacteria > Pseudomonadota > Gammaproteobacteria > Burkholderiales > SG8-39 > RBG-16-66-20. Next base: position 6,399 of record JBBPIU010000045.1, read on the forward strand.
GGCCTGGGTGCACTGGAGAGTTGCGGCAATCGTCGCGGCCTACCTCGTCTTGAGCGCGGCCTATACGCTCGGTGTCAAGCGCGTGCCGGTACTCGACGTGGTGGTGATCGCCGCCGGCTTCATGCTGCGCCTGCTCGCGGGCACCTCCGGCATCGGCATCGCGCCCTCGAATTGGCTGCTGGCGTGCGGCTTCCTGCTGACGCTGTTCCTCGGCTTCGCCAAGCGGCGCGCCGAGATCGGCCGGCTGGCGCACGGCGCGGGCGCGCACCGGGCGGTGCTGGAGGACTACTCGATCGGATTCCTGGATAAGGCGATTGCGCTCTGCGCGGCAGGCATGGTGGCGGCCTACGCCTGGTACACGCTGGCCGCGGATACCGCGCTGATCCACGGCACCGGGCGCCTGGTCCTGACGCTGCCCTGGGTTCTGCTTGGCACCATTCGCTATTTCTACCGGCTGCGTTACCGTGGCGGCGGCGGCGATCCGGCGGAGGAACTGCTGCGCGACCCGCTGCTGGCGGTCGCGGTCGCAGGCTGGGGTGCGACCGTGCTCTGGCTGATCGGCTAGAATCCCCTGCGAAATCACCTTTTCCGAGCCCATGGCCGAACGACCTGCGCACCTCTCCCACCTCGAGCACCTCGGGGATGCGACCAAGTTTTCGCCGCAGATCCACGCGCTGATTCCGAAGTGCGACCTGCTGGAGAATTTTTCGCCTGCCGAGGTGCGCCTGCTGGCGCACTTCATGGACGTCTACCAGGCGCCGCTCGGCACCGAGATCATTCATGAAGGCGAGGGCGGCGATTTCATGCTGATGCTGATCGAGGGCAAGGTCGAGGTGCACAAGCGCGACCGCTGGAACACGCCGCAGCTGATCGCAGTGGTGGAAGCGGGCAAGACGCTGGGCGAGATGTCGATGATCGACGGCGAACCGCGCTTCGCCACCTGCGTCGCCGCCGAGCCGACCGTGCTCGCCGTGCTCGACCGCGAGAACCTGGCCCGCATCATCGTCGAGCAGCCCATGCTGGGCGCCAAGATCCTGATGGAGCTGGTGCTGATGCTGTCGCAGCGGCTGCGCTCGACCAGCGGCCGTCTCCTGCAGCTCATCGACGAGCAGTCCCACCGCGCGACCAATCTGTTGTAATGCTTTCGCGCCTCCGGCCGACGGGGGACGTATGACCAAATCTCGAATTGCATTGCTGGTGCTGTTTGTTGCCGGGGGGATCGCTTTTTTTTCTCTAGGCGGCTACAAAACCCTCAAGCTGGAAAATTTTCAGGCGCTGCTGGCCCAGTTCCAAGGCTACTACCAAGCGCACCCATCGCAGACAGCCGCGATTTTCTTCGCCTTGTATGTCGCGATCACCGGGCTGTCGCTCCCGGGCGCGGCGGTGATGACCCTCATCGCGGGGGCCATATTCGGTCTGCTGTGGGGCGTGGTGATCGTCTCCTTCGCCTCGACGATCGGCGCGACGCTGGCGTTCATCGCCTCGCGCTTCCTGCTGCGCGACTGGGTGCAGGCGAGCTTTGGCGACAGGCTCAAGTCCGTCAACGACGGCATCGCCAGGGAAGGCGCGTTCTACCTGTTCGCGCTGCGGCTGGTGCCGGCATTTCCGTTCGTCGTTGTCAACCTCCTGATGGGGCTCACCTCGATCCGGACCTGGACCTATTTCTGGGTCAGCCAGGTCGGCATGTTCGCCGGCACCGTCGCCTACGTCTACGCAGGCACCAAGCTGGGCGAATTCAGGATCTCGGCCGGGCTGCTCGCCGCCTTCGTGCTGCTCGGCTTTTTCCCGCTGATCGCGAAGCGGGTCCTGGACGCGGTGAAGGCGCGGCGCGTCTATGCGCGCTGGACCAAGCCCGCGCAATTCGACCGCAACCTGGTGGTGATCGGCGCCGGTTCGGCGGGACTGGTGTCGGCCTATATCGCCGCGGCGGTGAAGGCGAAGGTGACGCTCATCGAGAAGCACCGGATGGGCGGCGATTGCCTGAATACCGGCTGCGTTCCTTCGAAGGCCTTGCTGCGTTCCGCCAAGTTCGTTTCTCAGGCACGAAATGCGAAAAGCCTTGGCATTAGGGCGGCAACAATCGAGTTCGACTTCGCCGACGTCATGGAGCGCGTGCAGCGCGTGATCCGGACCATCGAGCCGCACGACTCGGCGGCGCGGTACACCGGACTTGGCGTCGAGTGTTTGATGGGGGAGGCAATGATTGTCTCTCCCTGGGAAATAGAAATAAGAAATCAAGGAGAGCAACCCAAACGTCTCACCACGCGGTCCATCGTCATCGCCGCGGGCGCGCGGCCGTTGGTGCCGCCGATTCCCGGCATCGAGAACATGGACTGCCTCACCTCCGACACCGTGTGGGGACTGCGCAAGCTGCCGGCACGGCTGGTGGTGCTGGGCGGCGGGCCGATCGGCTCGGAGCTGGCGCAGGCCTTCGCGCGCCTCGGCTCGAAGGTGACGCAGGTGGAAATGCTACCGCGCATTCTGCCGCGCGAGGATCCGGAAGCCTCCGAAATGCTGCGCACGAAGTTCGTGGAGGAGGGCATCGCTGTTCTCACCGGCCACAAGGCGAAGCAGTTCCTGCTGGAGGAGGGCCGCAAGACGCTGGTCTGCGAACATGAGGGCAGGCAGGTGCGGATCGAGTTCGACGCGTTGCTGTGCGCCGTCGGGCGCGTCGCCAATACCACCGGCTACGGGCTGGAGGAACTCGGCATCCCGGTGTCGAAGGCGCGTACCGTCGAGACCAACGAGTTCCTGCAGACGCGCTACCCGAACATCTACGCCTGCGGCGACGTCGCCGGCCCCTTCCAGTTCACGCACACCGCCGCGCACCAGGCGTGGTACGCCTCGGTAAACGCCCTGTTCGGGGTGCTGAAGAAATTCCGTGCCGACTATTCCGTCATCCCCTGGGCCACCTTCACCGACCCGGAGGTCGCGCGCGTGGGCCTGAGCGAAACCGAGGCCAAGGAGCGCAATATTCCCTACGAGGTTTCGACCTACGGCATCGACGACCTGGACCGCGCGATCGTGGACGAGGCGGCGCATGGCATGGTCAAGGTGCTCACGGTCCCCGGCAAGGACAGGATCCTCGGCGCCACCATCGTCGGCGAGCACGCGGGCGACCTCATCGCCGAATACGTCGCCGCGATGCGCCACGGCTTGGGCATGAACAAGATCCTCGGCACCATCCATATCTACCCGACCCTCGCCGAGGCCAACAAATACGCCGCCGGCGTCTGGAAGAAGGCCCACGCGCCGCAGAGGATGCTGCGGCTGGTGGCGAAGTTCCATGCGTGGATGAGAGGATGACCCTGAACGACGCCAGGAAATGAAGCTGTCCATCATCATTCCAACGCTGAACGAGGCCGCCGGCGTGGCGTGCACGCTGGAGTCGCTCGCACCGCTGCGCGCGCGAGGGCACGAAGTCATCGTCGCGGACGGGGGCAGCGAGGACGGCACGCGCGAGCTGGCGAATCCGCGCGCCGACCGCGTGATTGCCGCGCCGCGCGGCCGGGCCCGGCAGATGAACGCGGGCGCCGCCGCCGCCACGGGCGATGCGCTGCTGTTCCTGCATGCGGATACGCGGTTGCCACCGCGCGCCGACGAAACCGTGATTGCGGCGCTGCAGAACCATGCCTGGGGCCGCTTCGACGTCGCGATCGAGGGCAGTTCGCCGCTCCTGCCGGTGATCGCGTTCTTCATGAACGCGCGTTCCCGCCTCACTGGCATCGCCACCGGCGATCAGGCGATGTTCGTGCGCCGGGCGGCGTTTCCCGGATTTCCCGACATCGCGCTGATGGAAGACGTCGCATTCAGCAAGGCCATGAAGCGGCTCTCGCCGCCCGCCTGCCCGCGGCAGAGGGTGGCGGCCTCCGGCAGGCGTTGGGAGCGGCACGGCGTGCTGCGCACGGTGCTCCTGATGTGGCGGCTGCGCCTTGCGTATTTCCTCGGTGCGGCCCCGGATGAGCTTGCGCGGCGCTACGCCAACAAAGCCTGAGCCGGTGCTCATCGTCTTCGCCCGCGCGCCCGAGCCCGGCCGCGTCAAGACGCGCCTGGTGCCGCTGCTCGGCAGGAACGGCGCGGCACGGCTGCATGCGCGCCTGGTGGAGAAGACGTTGAGAACTGCTCTTGCATCGGGACTCGACAATGTTGATTTGTATTGTTCTCCCGGAATTAACAATATCTTTTTCATAAAAATTCAAAAGCGCTTCAGCGTTTGCCTTCGATCCCAGGGCAGAGGCAATCTTGGCGATCGCATGTACCGCGCGTTCGAGCGCGCGCTCCGCAGGCACCCCTACGTCGTTCTGATCGGCAGCGACTGCCCGGCGTTGACGCCGGCCGATCTGCGCGCAGCGGCAAAGGCGCTGAAGGCGGGCGCCGGTGCGGTGCTGTCGCCGGCAGAGGACGGGGGCTACGCTCTGATCGGACTGCGCAGGGTTTCGCGCCGCCTGTTCGCCGGCGTCGATTGGGGCAGCCCGCATGTGCTTGCGCAAACGCGCAGCAGGCTCAAGCGGCTTGGCTGGCGCTGGAAAGAACTGCGCACGGTATGGGACGTGGATCGGCCCGAAGATGTGGTGCGGCTAAGAAAAGCCGGGCTGCTGCAAGGTTTAAAGCGCCCCTGATTTCTTGAGCAGATCGAACACACGTTCGGCCATCAGGCGGTAGCCCTGCGCATTGGGATGGATCTGGTCGGCCTTGAGGCCCGACTCCCTGAGGATCTTGGTCAGCACGTCGCCCTCGTAGGGAATGCGGAACTCTTTCGCAATTTCGCCGAAGAACTCGGGCGGCGTGACGGTAAAACCGGGCTCCGGCGTGCCGATCAGCAGCACCTGGACGCCGCGCGATTTAGCCAGGCGAATCATCCCGCGCAAATTCTCCGCCGCGGCCTGTTTCGATTGCCGGCGCAGGAGGTCGTTGCCGCCGTGGCACAGGAGCAGCAGCTTCGGCTGGTGTTCGTCGAGGGCCGACGCCAGGCGCGCGAGGCCTGCCGCGCTCACCTCGCCCGGCACCCCTTCACGCACCACACGCCGGCCGGTGAGGCGCGCAAGCTGCGCCGGGTAGCTCTCGTCCTCGTTGGCGCCGGTGCCGTAGGTCAGGCTGTCGCCGAAGGCGAGCACCACTGCATCGGCGGGGAGCGGCAGCAGCTTTGATTGCTGGCCGCACCCTGACAGCAGCAGCAAAAGCGCCGCGAGGAACGCCCCGATGTGGGGCGCGAATGACCCTTGCGGTAGACGCGGTATCACGGGTCCCATGCTACACTCGCCAGCGAGGAGCAGTTCCGCCCCGATCGGCGCAATGCCGGGGCAAATACAGGCGCTGGAGGAGACGGATGAAGATCAAGATCAAGAGCCAGCAGGATTGGTGGGCCGGGCTGATGTTCATCGGTTTCGGGCTTTTCTTCATCGTATTTGCGCTTGGAACACCCGAATTCATCGACAGGATCGCGGGCGCGAAGCTCATCGGCGGCTACCAGATGGGCAGTTCGGTGCGCATGGGGCCGGCGTACTTCCCGGTCATGCTTGGCGGTCTGCTCGCCGTCCTCGGCCTGGTGGTGCTGTTCGATTCCATCGTCGAAAAAGGGCCGGACGTGGCGAAGTTCCACTTCCGGCCGCTGCTTTTCGTCGCCGTGTCGAGCCTCGCCTTCGCCTACCTGCTCAAGCCGCTCGGCCTGGTGCTCGCTTCCGCGGCCCTGGTCTTCATCAGCGCCTACGGCGGGCATGAGTTCAAGTGGAAAGAGGTCGCGATCATGACGGTGGTGCTCGTCATCTTCTCGGTGCTGGTGTTCGTGAAGGCGCTGTCACTGCCCTTCCCGATCTGCCCCAGTTTCATCGACAACTGTCCGATCCGCTAGGGGCGCCATGGAAGGCATCTTCGGCAATCTCGCGATCGGCTTCATCGAAGTCTTCAAGCTGCAGGCGATCACGCTGGGCGGCATGACGATGACGCTGCCGTTCAACATCATCATGTGCCTGATCGGCGTGCTGCTCGGCACGCTGATCGGCGTGCTGCCCGGCATCGGGCCGGTGGCGACCATCGCGATGCTCCTGCCGGTGACCTTCAACCTGGCGCCGATCGCCGCGCTGATCATGCTCGCCGGCATCTACTACGGCGCGCAGTACGGCGGCTCGACCACCGCGATCCTGGTCAACCTGCCCGGCGAGTCGTCCTCGGTGGTGACCTGCCTGGACGGCTACCAGATGGCGCGCCAGGGCCGCGCCGGCCCGGCGCTCGCCACCGCGGCCATCGCCTCGTTCTTCGCCGGCTGCGTTTCGACGCTGGTGGTGGCGATGTTTGCCCCGCCGCTCGCCGAGGTCGCGTTGAAATTCGGCCCCGCGGAGTACTTCTCGCTGATGGTGCTGGGTCTCGTCGCGGCGGTGGTGCTCGCTTCCGGCTCGCTGGTGAAGGCGATCTGCATGGTGCTCCTGGGCCTGCTGCTCGGCCTGGTGGGCACCGACGTCAATTCGGGCGTGCTGCGCTTCGCCTTCGGCATCTCGGAAATGGCCGACGGCATCGGCTTCGTCACGGTCGCGATGGGCATGTTCGGCATCTGCGAGATCATCGCCAACCTCGAGCAAAAGGAGCACCGCGAGGTGTTCACCAGCAAGGTCGGCAGCCTGATGCCGAGCAAAGAGGACTGGAAACGCATGTGGAAACCGATCCTGCGCGGCACCACCCTCGGCTCGGCGCTCGGCATCCTGCCCGGCGGCGGCGCGCTGCTCGCGTCCTTCGGCGCCTATACGCTGGAGAAGAAGGTTTCGGCCTACGCGCACCAGTTCGGCAAGGGCGCGATCGAAGGCGTTGCCGCGCCCGAAGCGGCCAACAACGCCGGCGCGCAGACGTCCTTCATTCCGCTGCTTACGCTCGGGATTCCGTCCAACGCGGTGATGGCGCTGATGATCGGCGCCATGATGATCCAGGGCATCGCGCCCGGGCCGCAGGTGATGACCGAAAGGCCGCAGCTCTTCTGGGGCATGATCGCTTCGATGTGGGTCGGCAACCTGATGCTGGTGATCCTTAACCTGCCGCTGATCGGCATGTGGATCAAGCTGCTGACGGTGCCGTACCGGATCCTCTATCCCTCGATCCTGCTGTTCATGGCGATTGGTGTGTTCAGCATCTCCAACCAGCCGTTCGATTGCTTCCTGATGGCGATGTTCGGCCTGCTTGGCTACGTCTGCGTCAAGCTCGGCTGTGAGCCGGCGCCGCTGATCCTCGGCTTCATTCTCGGGCCGTTGATGGAGGAGAACCTGCGCCGGGCGATGCTGCTCTCGCGCGGCGATCCGTTCGTGTTCATCAGCCCCTCGAAGCCGATCAGCATGGGATTCCTGATCGCCTCGGTCGCGCTGCTCGTCATCATCGCGCTGCCCGCGCTGCGCAAGAAGCGCGAAGAGGTGTTCGTGGCCGAGGAAAAGACGTAGCCAGGTTGAAGCGGGCCCTGCTTCTTCTCGCGCTCGCCGCTGCGGCGAGTGTTGCCGCGGCACAGTCCTGGCCCTCGAAGCCCGTCCGGTTGATCGTGCCGTATGCCCCGGGCGGGCCGGTGGACATCTCGGCCCGCCTGCTGGCGGCCAAGCTGCAGGACGCCCTCGGCCAAGCGGTCGTGCCGGAGAACCGGCCGGGTGCCGGGGGCAACATTGGCGTCGACCTGGCCGCCAAGAGCCCGCCCGACGGCTACACGCTGGTGATGAGCGCGATCGCGACGCTGGCGATCAATCCCTCGCTCTATCCGAGCCTGCCCTACGATCCCCTCAAGGACCTCAGGCACGTCACGCTGCTGGTGCAGGTGCCCAATGTCCTCATCGTCACCAACGAACTGCCGGCGAAGAACGTGAAGGAACTGATCGCGCTCGCGAAGCAGCGGCCCGGCAAGCTGGATTTCGGTTCCGGCTCGACCGGTTCCACCGGGCATCTGGCGGGCGAGATGTTCAAGAGCATGACGGGCACTTTCATGGTGCACATCCCGTACAAGGGGTCGGCGCCGGCGCTCGCGGACATGATGGCGGGAAGGGTGCACCTGATGTTCGACAACCTGGCGAGCGCGCTGCCAGCATCAAGGCCGAAAAGGTGCGCCCGCTCGCGACGACCACCAAGCTGCGCTCGAGCTTCCTGCCCGAGCTGCCGACGCTGGACGAAGCCGGCCTGAAGGGCTTCGACATGACCACCTGGTGGGGCGTCTCGGTCGCGGCAAAGACGCCGCCGGCGATCGTCGACCGGCTCTCGGCGGAGATTCTCAAGGCGATGGATGCGCCGGACCTGAAAGAGCGCCTGCGTAACATGGCCTCGGACGCGCCGACGATACGGACGCCAGAGCAATTTACTTCTTTTATTTCTTCCGAGTTGAAAATCTATTCAGAACTTGTAAAGCGGTCGGGCGCGAAGGCCGACTAGAGCGCGGCGATCGTCTGAACCTCGATCAGGTATTGCTCGCCGACCAGCCGGTCGATGATGAGCAGCGTGTTGGGCGGATACTTGCCGTCCGGGAACATCTTCGGGAACTCGCGCAGCCGCCAGGCCATGAATTTCGGGATGTCCTGCGAGTGCACCAGGTAGGTGGTGAACTGCACCACGCTGCCCCAGCCCGCGCCCGCGGACTTGAGCGCCGTCTCGACCTGCTTGAACACGCCGCTGCACTGCGCGTCGAAGACCTCGCCCGGTGCGAGCATGCCGGCGATGTAAAGCGTCTCGTTGGCACCCTTGACGCGCGTCAGGTGCGAGTACTGGCCGAGCGGCTTGCCCAGCGCGTCCACATTTTCGATCCGGATTTCCGGCATGGTCACTTTCCCGTGGTTTTCGGCTTGCTGCGGCCGGCGATCTGCGCCTTTATCGTCGCGACCAGCGAATTGCGCTCCACCGGCTTGACTACATAGGCGGTGGCGCCCGCCTTCATGCAGCGGTCCTGCGTCGCCTTGTCCGCGAGCACCGAAACGATGATCACCGGCGTCGCGACATTGGGCGAGGCGTGGCGGATTTCCTTCAACACCTCGTAGCCGCCGATCCCCGGCATCAGCAGGTCGAGCAGGATCGCGTCGTAGGCATAGCTGTCCGCCAGGCGCAGCGCCTGCTCGCAGGTGCCGGCGAGCGTCACCTCGACCTTGAGCACGGTGGTGAGAATTCTCGCGAGGAGCAGGCGCATCGATTCCTCGTCGTCCACGATCAGCACGCGGTGGCGCGTCGTTTTGTCTGCGGGTTCGCGCGCGGTCATGGTGGAAAATTCATCGCGCCATCCTCCTGGCGAGATCGATGAAGTCCTTGGCGTTGTAGTCGAAGGTGGGCTCGGGTTTCACATCCACCTTCACCTTCGGGCCTTTCTCGCGCGGCCGGCGCACGAACGCGGTAGCCAGGCCGCAGGCCTGCGCCGCGCGCAGGTCGTCCTTGTGGGCGGCGACCAGCATGACTTGCGCGGGCTCGAATCCGAGCATCGCCGCGGCGCCGAGATAGGATTCCGGGTCCGGTTTGTAGTGCCGGAAGAGCTCCGCCGAGAGCACGCAATCCCAGGGCAGCCGGCCGTGCTTCGCCATGTTGACCAGCAGCGCCATGTTGCCGTTCGAGAGCGTGGCGATGACGTGGCGGCGCTTGAGCAGCGCGAGGCCGCGGCGCGCGTCGGGCCAGGGATCGAGCCGGTGCCAGACGCGGTTCAGATGGTCGATCTCGTCTTCCGTAAGGCTGTCGATGCCGAAACGCGGCAGCAGTTCATCGAGGATCATGCGGTGCAGCTGGTCGATGTTCATCCACGGCAGTTCGGCGGAGCGCACGCGCGCCATTGCCGGCTTGTAGCCGGCGCGCCAGGCGTCGGCGAATGCGTCCCAGTCGACGGCGAGCTTTTTCCTGCGGCCGAGCACGCGGCATTCGCGGATGATCGAGCCGCGCCAGTCCACGACCGTACCGAAGACGTCGAAAATCAAGGCATGGATCGCACGCGGGCTGGCAGGCATAGGCAGATTCTAACGCCCGCCGCCCCGGCCTTACTGCAACTGGATGGTTCCGGACACCGTGATAAGGATGCGCGTGCTCCCCGGCTCGACCGCCGGCTGCGCCACGGGCTCGGCAGACATCGCGCGCGCTGCCATCGCCAACACGGGACGCGGCGGCGCGCCGCCGGGCGACACCTGCAGGTCGCGCACCCGGTAGCCCTTAGCCTTCATGGCATCGCGCACCACGCGGGCGCGCTCGTCGAAGGCCGCGAGCGCTTCAGCGATCAAGGCGTTCTCCGCTTTGCGCCGTGTTTCGCCCGACACCGACAGGGCGAGGCCTGTAACCATCAGCGTCGACTGCAGCTTGCCGATCAGCTCGGTGGCGGCGGCAAAGTCGGCCGATTCGAGCCGCAGCTCCTGCCGCACCCGCCAGCGCGTCACGCGGTTCTTGTCGTACACAGGGATGGTCTGGTATCCGGCGGACTGGGCCTTCACGGACTTGTAGGCAAGCGCGCCCGCGAGCGCGCGCTGCATCGTGCGGTTGACGCTGTCGGCGAGTTGCGCGGGATCGGCGCCCTCGGCCTCGGCTGCCAGCGTGGCGGTGAGCAGGTCGTTCGGAATTTCGCGCTCCGCCTGGGCGCTTAGGCTGACCAGATTGAACAGCGTTTCCGGGGCCTGCGCGCTCACGGCCAGCGGGGCGAAGAGCAGCGCGAATAGAAGTGATCGCATGGTCAGGCTTTTTTCCTGCGCTCGTGCCGCCAAAGCACGTCGCCGCGCTTGCCGGCGCGGTTCAGCGCGCGCCCGAGCACGAACAGCAGGTCCGAGAGGCGGTTCAGGTACTGGCGCGCCCGCTCGCCGACCGGTTCGGTCCGGCCCAGGGCGACCAGGCTGCGTTCGGCGCGCCGGCAGGCGGTGCGCGAGAGGTGGGCGAGGGCGGCGGCACGGGTGCCGCCGGGCAGAATGAACTCCTTCAGCGGTGGCAAGCGCCTGTTGTACGTCTCCAGCAGCCCATCCAGATGCACTACGTGGGCCTCGGTGATCATCGTGTGGCCCGGGATGCAGACCTCGCCGCCCAGGTCGAACAGGCCGTGCTGGATGTGCAGCAGCGCCTCACGCAGCTTCGCCGGCATTTTTTCGGCCAGCAACACCCCAATACTGGAATTCAGTTCGTCTATGTCGCCCAGCGCCTGGATGCGGGCCGAATCCTTGGCAACGCGCGTGCCGTCGCCGAGGCCGGTCTCGCCCTTGTCGCCGGTGCGTGTCGCGATTTTCGACAGCCGGTTTCCCATGGCGAGCGTGCCATCCTCTCTCAAGAAGCGCAGAATTATAGCCTCGCAGGCCTTACCCAAGGAGGGACCATGGCAAGCATCCGCAAGGCCGATTATTACACCATGAAAGTCTCGCAGCGCCCGGGCGCCGGCGCCAAACTGCTTGCCGCGATGAAGGCGGCGGGCGTCAACCTGCTCGCCTTCACCGGCTTTCCGTCGGGCGGCGGCGCGCAGGTGGACTTCATACCGGAGGACAGCGTCAAGTTCCGCCGTGCCGCGAAAAAAGCGGGCCTGCGCGTCTCGAAACGGAAGACCGTGTTCCTCGTGCGCGGCGACGACCGTGTCGGCGCGCTCACCGGCGTCCTCGGCAAACTCGCGCCGAAGAAAATCAACCTCGTCGCCCTCAGCGCCGTTACCGCCGGCAATGGCCGCTACGGCATGATCTTCTGGGTCAAGCCCAAGGACATCGGCCGCACCTCACGCCTGCTCGGCGCGCGCTAGCTCCGTCAAGCCGACGCAGCTTCGGAGGCTGCGCCCGTTTGGATCAGCGGCGCCGGGCCGGGGCCGTGGCCGCCCTCCATGCGCGCAGCTTTTCCGGCAACGGAACTGCCGCGTTCGCCGGGCTGGTGGACGGCAGGCGCAGGTGGCTGATTTCCGGAAGGTCGCCGAGCAGCGGCCGAACATGCCTCATGTACAGGGCCTCGGCCTTGGCGCCGTTGAAACAGATCCGGCGAATGCGCCGATGATGCGCCAGGAAGCTCGCAAAGTCGTTGGGCACGATGGTGGCGCGCTCGATGTCGGAGTCGAGACTGCCCTCGCGCGTGCAGGACTCAAGCACGTCCCATAGCGCGATTCTCGAGGCCGCAAGCGATGAGGTTCGAGTCTCGTAGGCGCCCTGCGCATCAAAGCCGAAAATCTCCCCGACGATGCGCCAGAACGCGTTCCTGGGATGCGCGTAATACTGCCGTTCGCGCAGCGACACCCTTCCGGGCATCGTGCCGAGGATGAGAACGCGCGCCCCCGCGCGCTCGATCGGCGGGAAGCCGTGAACGTGCACCGATCAGGACTGCAATACGAGCGCGAGCGCGATGATTCCGGGGATTGCCTGCACGAAGAGGATTTTGCGGTTCACCGTGGCGCCGCCGAACAGCCCGGCCACGATGACGCAGGCGAGAAAGAACACCTTGACTTGAATTCCCGCGGCGCCCAGCACCAGCCCCCACACCAGCCCGGCGACCAGAAACCCGTTGTACAGCCCCTGATTCGCCGCCAGGCCCTTCGATGCCGCGGCAAACTCGGGCGTAAGCTTGAAGGTGCGCATGCCGAACGGCTTGTCCCACAGGAACATTTCGAGAACGAGGAAGTAAAGGTGCAGCAGGGCCACCAGCGCCACTGCGATATTCGCGGCCGTCGTCATATAGGGCTCCTTATCAGCGGCTGCGGTTGCATCGCCTGCTAGCGGATCTTCTTCAGAACTTCGCTTTCGATCTCGCCCCTGGCGATGGTGGTGGTGAGGCGATCGCCCTTGCTTACGCGTGCTGAATCGCGCAGCAGCGCACCGCTCGCATCGCGCGTGATCGAGTAGCCGCGGGCGAGGACGGCGCTAGGGTCGAGGCTGGCGAGGCTAGCCCGGGCGAGATCGATTTGCGCAGCGAGTTGCTCGAAACGGCGCGCCGCCGCAGTGACGAGGCGGGCGGCGAGGTGGACGAGGTGCTGGCGGGAGGTGCGCAGGCGCTCAGCAGGATGGACGAGGCGGCGGGCAAGGGCGTCGACGGCCTGCATCGCGTATTCGATCTTCCTGGCGGTTTGTCTTGAAATGCGGAGCGCCGTTTCCGCGATGCGGGCGCGCAGGGCTTGGAGCGAAGGACTGACCAGTTCGGCCGCCGCGGTCGGCGTGGGCGCGCGCTCATCCGCTGCGAAGTCGGCAATGGTGAAGTCGGTCTCGTGGCCGACGCCGACGACGATCGGGATGGCGGAGGCGCGGATCGCGCGGGCGAGCGCTTCCTCGTTGAATTGCCACAGGTCTTCGATCGAGCCGCCGCCGCGTACCAGCAGCAGCACGTCGCACTCGGCGCGCGCGTTGGCGGTGGCGAGCGCCTGCACCAGCTGCGCGGCGGCGCCTTCGCCCTGCACCGGCGCTGGATAGACGACCACCGCAATGGAGGGGTTGCGGCGCCGCAGCGTCGTCAGGACGTCGCGCAGAGCGGCCGCAGCGAGCGACGTGACGACGCCGATCTGCGTCGGATGCTTCGGGATCGGGCGCTTCGCGTCCGGATCGAACAGGCCCTCGCGCCCGAGCTTGTCCTTGAGCTTCAGGAAGCGCTCGTAGAGGGGCCCGAGTCCGGCGCGGCGCATCCCCTCGACGTTCAGCTGGAAGCGGCCGCGCGGCTCGTACAGGGTCACCAGCGCCCGCACCTCGACCCGCAGGCCGTCGGCCGGCTCCCAGTCCAGGGCTGCGGCGCGGCTCTTGAACATGACGCAGTCGACCTGCGCTGATTCGTCCTTGATCGTGAAATACAGGTGGCCCGAGGCAGCCGGACGCAGGTTCGAGACCTCGCCCGCGATCCATTGCAGGGGGAAGCGCCGCTCGAGCAGGTCGCGGGCGCTGCGCAGCAGTTGGGAGACGCTCAGGACGGCGGCTCCGCCTGGGGGAAAGTCAAGCTCCATGACGGCGCCGAGACTACACTAATCCACACACACGCCGGCTCGCCTTGCGCTTCTGCAAGGAATCCGTGTGGAGGCCGATTCTTATACGTAACGCGCTGTTTCAACTGTGAAAAGAAGTGATGAAAATTTAATCGCAACCGTCTAGAACCGCATCGCTAGACTGACGAGCCCCGCTGTTCAGGGATAATCCACAAACTTATCCACAGCTTTTGTGGATATCGGGCGCGAGACGACTGGCCAAGCGGTGCTGAGGTGGCTGCCGTAGTTGCCGCTCACATGCGGTTTGGCTAAAGTGCGCGCACGAAAATGCATTTACGTTTCAAAGGATAGTGCCTTGTTTGCCATCATCCAGGCCGCAGGCTGGCCGATCTGGCCGCTGCTGTTGACCTCCATCATCGCGGTTGCATTGATCATCGAACGCTCGATCTCGCTGCGCGAATCGAAGATCGTTCCGCCGACGCTGCTCGACCAGGTGACCGCGGTATACGTGCGCCAGGGCGTGAACGCCGACATCCTCGACAAGCTCGCCAAGGATTCGCCCTTGGGCGAAGTGCTGGCGGCCGGCCTGAGGAACGAAAAGAGCCCGCGCCACGTCATGAAGGAGGCGATCGAGGAGGCGGGCCGCGCCACGGCGCACAATCTGGAGCGCTTCCTCACGACGCTGGGCACCATCGCCACCGCCGCGCCGCTGCTGGGCCTGTTTGGCACGGTGGTGGGCATGATCGAGATCTTCGGCTCGCAGACGCCGGGCGGCACCAACCCGCAGCAGCTCGCCCACGGCATCTCGATCGCGCTCTACAACACCGCAGCCGGTATCGCGATCTCGATTCCTTCGCTGATTTTCTACCGCCACTTCAAGAACAAGGTGGACGGATTCGTGGTGCTGATGGAGCAGGCGGCCTCGAAGCTGATCGACATCGTGCATGGCGAGCGCGAGGGCTACCAGGCCAGGTCTCAGTAGCGCCGCAATGAACTTCCAGCGCGGCCGCTACAAGGAGGAGCCCGAGATCAACCTCGTGCCCCTGATCGACGTCATGATGGTGATCCTGATCTTCCTCATGATCAGCACCACCTACTCGAAGTACACCGAGCTGCAGATCAACCTGCCCACCGCGGATGCCGACAAGCAGATGGAGCGGCCCGGCGAGGTGAACGTTGTGGTGAACGCCAAAGGCCAGTACGTGATCAACAAGAACCCGGTCGATTTCGCCAGCATCGAGCAGCTCGCCGGCGAGCTGCGGCGCGCCGGCGCGGGCCTGCGCGAGCCGATCGTCATCATCAGCGCCGACGCCGTCGCCACCCACCAGTCGGTGATCCGGGTAATGGAAGCCTCGCGCGTCGCCGGCCTGTCGCAGATCACCTTCACCACGCAGTCCACGAAGTAGTGAAGCACTGGAGCCGCCGCGGTGCCGTCGCCTGGCTGCTGTGGCCGGCGAGCCTGGTCTTCGGGGCCGTTATTTTTTTCAGGCGCCTCTTTTTCAGATTCCATCTATTCAAAAGTTATCAAGCCGGCATCCCGGTGATCGTCGTGGGCAACCTCACGGCCGGGGGCAGCGGCAAGACGCCGCTGGTGCTGCGCATCGTCGAGCTCCTGCGGCAACACCAATGGAAGCCCGGCATCGTCTCGCGCGGCTATGGGGGTTCTGTCGCGGCAAAAGGCGGCACGCCGAGCGAGGCGAATATCGCTTCGGATCCGGCCGAAGTCGGCGACGAGCCGATCCTGCTGGCGCGCCGCAGCGGCTGCCCGGTGTGGGTGGCGCCCGAGCGCAGCGCGGCCTGCCGGGCGCTGCGCGAGCAGCACCCGGAGTGCGATGTGATCGTGACCGACGATGGCCTGCAGCACTATGCGCTTGCGCGCGACATCGAGATCTGCGTGGTGGACGGGCGCGGTATGGGCAATGGCTTCCTCCTGCCCGCGGGCCCGCTGCGCGAGCCGCGCTCCCGTTTGGCCTCCGTCGACGCGGTAGTCACGCACGAGTGCGCGGACGTGAACGGCTACAAGATGCAACTGCAGGGCGAGAACCTGGTCCGGGTCACCGATGCACGCGATGTCCGGCCGGTGAAATCCTTCGCCGGGCAGAAAGTGCACGCGGTCGCGGGCATCGGCGATCCAAACCGATTCTTTCTTCAGTTGGCGCGCTTCGGCCTCAAGCCGGTGCCGCATCCGTTTCCGGATCACTACCGGTTCCGCGCCGCGGACCTGGACTTCGGCGACGAGCTATCGGTCGTGATGACCGAAAAGGACGCGGTAAAATGCAAGCGCTTTGCCAAAGTGAATCACTGGGTGTTCCCGGTGAGCGCATCGCTCGATCCCGCGTTCGAACGCTGGCTGCTGGAGAAGCTGAGTGGATCCAAAGCTGCTTGAAATCCTGGTCTGCCCCATCTGCAAGGGACCGCTGTTGTACCGTCAGGCGGCCGCGGAACTGATCTGCAAGGCCGACCGTCTCGGCTTTCCGGTCAAGGACGGCATTCCGGTGATGCTCGAAGAAGACGCGCGCAAGCTTCCTCCCGACGAGGAAGTCGCCTGAGCTTTCATGTCCTGATTCCGGCGCGCTACGCTGCCAGCCGCTTGCCGGGCAAGCCGCTCGCGGATCTCGGCGGCAAGCCCATGGTGGTGCGCGTCTGCGAGCGCGCGGCGGCAAGCGGCGCTCTTTCCGTGGCGGTCGCCACGGATGATGAAAGAATCCTGCAAGCGGTACAGGCACACGGCCATCGCGCGCTCATGACGCGCGCCGATCATCCTTCGGGCACGGACCGGATTGCCGAGGCGGCGGCGGCCCTCGGCTTGGGCGGCGGGGAGATCGTGGTCAACGTGCAGGGCGACGAGCCGCTGATCGATCCCGGCCTGATCAGGGAAGTCGCTGCGACGCTCGAGCGCGACCGCGAGGCGAGCTTGTCCACCGCCTGCCACCCGATCCACGACGCGGCCGCGCTCGCCAATCCTAATGTGGTGAAGGTGGTGCTGGACGCCAAAGGCCGTGCGCTTTACTTCAGCCGGGCCGGCATTCCGTATCCGAGGCAGGCAAAGGCAATCACCTACCGTCACATCGGCGTCTACGGCTACCGGGTGTCTTTCCTGCAGCAGTATTCCTCCCTTGCGGTTTCCCCGCTCGAGCAGGCCGAAGCGCTGGAACAGTTGCGCGCGCTGTGGCATGGGTTTCGCATCGCGGTAACAGTGAGCGACGCCGAAGCGCCCCCCGGCGTGGATACCCCGCAGGATCTAGACGCGGTGCGTAAAATATTCCAATGAAGTTGATCCTGCTGGGTCCCCCGGGCGCGGGCAAGGGCACCCAGTCCACGTACCTGACCGCGCACTTCGGCATCCCGCAGATTTCCACCGGAGACATGCTGCGCGCCGCAGTCAAGGCGGGCACGCCGCTCGGCCTGGCGGCCAGGAAAGTCATGGATTCGGGCGCGCTGGTGTCGGACGACATTATCATCGGCCTGGTCAAGGAGAGGCTGAAGCAGCCCGACTGCGCGAAAGGGTATCTGTTCGACGGTTTTCCGCGCACCATTCCGCAGGCCGAGGCGATGCGCGCTGCGAAGGTGGCGATCGACTACGTGCTCGAGATCGACGTCCCGGCCGAGGAAATCATCGTCCGCATGAGCGGCCGCCGCGCGCATCTCGCCTCGGGCCGGACGTACCACGTGAAATTCAACCCGCCCAGGGTCGAAGGCAAGGACGAC
>JBBPIU010000046.1:0-23668 GCA_038040245.1 Pseudomonadota bacterium
AAGGACCTGGAGGACCTGATCCCGACGTTCATGAAAAACCGCCACCAGGAGCTCAAAACGCTGCGCGCGGCGCTGGCCGCCGGCGACATGGAGCAGCTGCGCCAGCTCGGTCACCGCATGAAGGGCGTGGGCAGTTCCTACGGCTTCGAGCACGTATCGGTGCTCGGAAAGCAGATCGAGGACGGCGCCAAAGCCACGGATCTCCCGGGCCTCGAAGCGAGCATTGTGGAGTACACCGGCTACCTCGCCCGCGTGAAGATCGTCTATGAGTGACCTCGCCTCCGGGCGCGTTGCACAGGCGGCACAGGCGGTACAGGCGGCACAGACCGCGTTCCGCGTCCTGGTCGTCGACGATGATCCGGACATGGCAGGCTTCCTCGCCCGGCTGCTGGTGCAGCAGGGCATGCAGGCGGAAATCGCGGCCGACGGTCCCGCCGCGCTCGAAATGATCGCCGCGCTGCCGCCCGACCTGGTGCTGCTGGACGTGCAGATGCCCGGACCAAGCGGTTTCGACATCTGCCGCCGGCTGAAGAGCCAGGAATCGACCGCCCTGCTGCCGGTGGTGCTGGTGACCGCGCTCGAAGACCACGACAGCAGGGTGCGCGGCATCGAGGCCGGGGCCGACGACTTCCTCTCCAAGCCGGTGCGCCGGGAGGAACTGATGGCGCGCGTCCAGACGCTGCGGCGCCTGCACGAAACGCGCAAGGAACTCGAAGGCCGGCGCCTGGCGGCCGAGGTGCAGCGGAAAGAGGAAATCCGCAAGGCGTTCGCGCGCTACATCTCGCCGCGCCTCGCCGAGCGCGTGCTGCGCGAATCGCGCGGCAGCGAGGAGGTGTTCCGCAATCTGTCGAACCGCGCCGCCGTGGTGGCGCTGTTCGCCGACCTGCGCGGTTTCACGCGGCTGACGGAAACCGTGCCGGTGTCGAGCATCGTGCCGATGCTCAATGAATTCTTCATCGAGCTGACCGCGGCCGCGCACGACAACGAAGGCACGGTATTCAGCATGGCCGGCGACAGCCTGCTGGTCGGCTTCAACGTGCCGGTGCCGCAGGCCGACGCCATCGGGCGCGCGGTGGCGACCGGCCGCGCCATGATCCAGCGCTTCGCGCCCGTCGCGGCGCGCTGGCAGGCCGAGCAGGGCTTGTCGACCGGGATAGGCGTCGGCATCGAGGCGGGCGAGGCCGTGGTCGGCAACGTCGGCGCGCCCAGCTTCATGAGCTACACCATCATCGGCGACCCGGTGAACGTGGCGGCGCGCCTGATGCAGCGCGCAGAGCCGAACGAACTCCTGATCGGGCCGCGCGCCGCGCTGTCGCTGCACAAGATCTTCGGCGGTTCGATGCCGCTCGAGCGGCGCGCAGTCGCGCTCAAAGGCAAGGCCGAACCGGTGGAGGTGGTATCGTTGAGGGTCTCGCCGGCCCAAGGGGAGGGCAGGTGAAGGTCCTGATCATCGACGACGACGAGGATTTGCGCAACATCCTCGCGCATTACCTGAAGCAGGAATGGCCCGACCTCCAGGTCGAGCAATTCGACCCGCTGACACGCGAGATGCCGGACGCGTCGTTCCCGCTGGGCGCCTACGACGTGGTGATCCTCGACTACATGCTCGGCCGCGGCGACGGCCTGGACTGGCTGCGGCAGTTCAAGCTGCGCGCTGACTGCCCGCCGGTGCTGTTCCTCACCGGCGCCGGCAATGAAGTGATCGCGGTGCGCGCCATGAAGACCGGCGCCGACGACTACCAGCGCAAGCAGGAGCTGACGCGCGAGAAGCTGGTCACCTCGGTGCGTGAACTGTCCCGGGGCAAGATCGAGAAGACCACCTCGCCGGAAATCGCCGCGCGCGCCGAAGGGCACGAGCTGGGCGCGCGCATCCGGATTCCCGGCATCAAGGTGCTGCGGCTGATCGGCGAGGGCGGCATGTCGCGAGTCTACCTGGCGTCGCGCGAGGGCGACGACGAGCCGCTGGTGGTCAAGATCCTGCGCAGCGAGGTCACCGGCGACAAGATCGCGCTGGAGCGCTTCATCGAGGAGTACAACCTGGTCGAACGCATCCGCAGCCGGCACGTGGCCCGGATCCACGGCCACGGCGTTTCCGGCGGCCTGGCCTACCTGGTGATGGAGTTCTTCGACGGCGGCGACCTGAACAAGCGGCTCGCCAGCAAGGCGCTCGATCCCGAGCAATGCCTGAAGCTGTTCCGCGAGCTGATGTTCGCGCTGGGCGACATCCACGAGCAGGGCGTGCTGCACCGGGACCTGAAACCGCAGAACCTGATGTTCCGTGCCGATGGCAGCCTCGCGATCCTGGATTTCGGCATCGCCAAGCACATCGACGCGATCGACCGCACCGAACACGGCGAGATCCTCGGCACGCCGCGCTACATGAGCCCGGAGCAGGTGCGGGGCGTCACGCTCGACCTGCGCACCGACATCTACAGCGCGGGCGTGCTGCTGTTTCAGATGCTGAGCGGCTCGCACCTGTTCGACGGCGAGACGGCGGTCGAGGTCGCGCTGCACCACCTGAATACGCAGCCGCCGGACCTGCCGGACCACCTCTCGCAGTACCAGCG
Source organism: Pseudomonadota bacterium (assembly GCA_038040245.1). Classification (GTDB taxonomy): domain Bacteria; phylum Pseudomonadota; class Gammaproteobacteria; order Burkholderiales; family SG8-39; genus RBG-16-66-20. The sequence continues at coordinate 2,568 of JBBPIU010000046.1, forward strand.
GCTGATGGACAGGCTGGTGGAGAAGGATCGCGACGCGCGCTTCAGGAACTCCGATGAAGTGCTCGGCTTCCTGTCGCGCAAGTTCTACCAGGGTAGCGGCGCGTTCAGCGCCGAGGCCACGCAGCGCCTGGCCTGAGCGGTGGCGGATTCGTGAAGAAAAAGGTGCCGGTCGCGGATCTTCAATTCGGCATGTACGTCTACGAGCTCGACCGCCCGTGGTCGGAAACGCCGTTCGAGTTTCAGAGATTCGTGCTGAAGACGCAGCAGCAGCTGGAGGTGCTAAGAAAGTACTGCAAGCACGTATTTGTCGACACCGAAGGCGAGCCTGCGGCGAGAGTACCTCAGCTCCGGCCCGGCAGCGGCCCGCTTGCAGCCGACCTGCAAGGCACGGGGAAAGTGGTCCACGTCGAGCGCGCCAGTGTCGAGAAAGAGTTCGGGCACGCGAAGGAGACGTATGCCTCTGCTGAAACGGTAGTCCGCAGCGCGTTCGAGGCAATAGGCGGTGACAAGGCCTTGGATTCGGGTGAGCTCAAGCTTGCGGTCGGCAATATGACTGAAAGCATGCTGCGCAACCCCGATGCGATGGTTCTGCTCAGCGCACTGCAGGAACGCGGCGGCTACCAGCTGACGCGGGCAATGAACGTGTCGATTTACATGGTTGCCTTTGCGCGCTTCCTTGGCATGGAGCCCGCGATAGTCGAGCGCGCCGGGTTGGTCGGGCTGCTTCAGGACGTGGGCATGCTGAAGATTCCGGTGACCCTGCGCGAGAAGAAGACCCGGCTGACGCCTCAGGAGTATGAATTAGTCAAGACGCACGTTGCGCATACGGCGGAACAGTTGCGCCATACCCCAGGATTGTCGACGGAAATCGCGGACATCGCTGCGCTGCATCATGAACGTCGCGATGGCAGCGGCTATCCGTTGGGCAAGAAAGGCGACGCCCTCGGTGTGCTTGGCGTGATCGCCGGAATCGTCGACGTATTCGATGCGTTGACCACCAAACGGCCGTACGCTGAGCCGATGTCACCGTCGAATGCGCTCAATTTGCTGTTTAAGCTGCGTGAGACGGCGTTTCATCCGGTGCTGGTAGAGCAGTTCGTCCGCTGCATCGGATTCTTTCCGGTGGGCAGCGTGGTCGAACTCAATAGCGGAGAGATCGGTGTCGTCATTTCTCAAAACCTTGTCAGGCGGCTCCAGCCAAGAGTGATGGTGGTGCGGGACGCCCAAGGACAGCTGTTGCGCCCGCAGAAGCTGCTCGATCTCGCGAAGCTGCCGAAGGTCAGCGCTGACGAACCTTATCGCGTGCGCCGCACGCTGGAGTACGGCAAGGCGGGAGTGTCGGCCAAAGACATCATGATGGCCTAGTGCGAAGTGGTTCGCCGGCCTTGCTACGGCAGGTTGTTCCAGATGCTGCGCAGCTGATCGGGAAGGTCCTTGGGCGAGAACGGCTTTGAAATGGCTCCCGCCGCGCCCATGGCGCGCAGTTCGTCCAGTTCGCGCTTCGAGGCCTTGGCAGTAATGAAGACCACCGGAAGATCTTTCGTTTCCGCATGCTCGCGCATTTTCCTGAGCACCGCCGGGCCGTCCATCACCGGCATCATCCAGTCGAGCATCACCAGATCGGGCTTGAACGCAATGATCGCCTCGATCGCCCGGGTGGGATCGCCGACGATTTCGACGGTCATCTTGCCGATGCGCTCCAGCGACATGCGGACGATGCGCTGAATATCCGCGTTATCCTCGACGTAGCAGATTTTGTTTAGCGGCTGATTGGGCATGCGTTTCTCAGGGATGGGATTGAGGCACTGCCCGCTTCACGGGCAGTTCAAAATAAAACAGCGTGCCGCCGCCTTCGCGGTCCTCGAATCCGATGCGACCGTTCATCGCCTCTATAATGCGCTTGGAAATCGCCAAACCCAGTCCGGTGCCGCCCTTTTGGCGCGTGAGCGCAGAGTCGGCCTGCGCGAAGCGGCCGAAAATGCGGTCGCGGAAGTTCTCCGGGATGCCTGCGCCGCGGTCGCCCACGCCGACTCGCACCGTGCCCTCGGCGAGTGTCATGGACACCTCGACCGTGCCGCCTTCGGGAGAGAATTTGGCGGCATTGGAAATCAAATTGGTAAGTACCTGCAAAAGGCGCTTGTGGTCGGCATTCACTGGAACGTCCGGCAGCTCTGCGTGCGCATTCAGGCGGACCTTAAAGCGCTCAGCAAAGCTCCTGTTGAGGATCAGCGACTCCCGCACCAAAGCGTCCAGAGAGATGTCCTCCGAAAATAAGACGAATTTCCCGGACTCGATCTTCTCGATGTCGAGAACGTCGTTGATGAGATCGAGCAGGCGCTGGGCGTTGCGTTCGGCGACCTCTGTAAGTTCGGCGATATCCTTTGTGAGTTCGCCCACCACCCCGGCATTGACCAATTGCAGCGAGCCGATGATCGAGGTCAGCGGGGTGCGCAGCTCGTGGCTCAGCGTCGAGGTGAATTCCTTCTTCAGGCGCTCTGCCTCGATCACCTGGGTTACGTCGCGGACCTGGGCGATAACGCAGATCAGATCGCCGGCGTTGTTGACCAAGGGGATGAGCGTGAACTCGCAGATCACCTCGATGCCGTCGCGACGGACGCACACCGTCTGTGGCAAGGTGACCGGGTTGGCACCGGCAATGACGGAACTCCAGGAAGCGACGTTCAATGCCGCGCCGTCCGGCGGCGAGAGCGTGTGAATGGCGTTTCTGCCGACCAGTTCTCCGGTGGAATATCCGAACAGGAGTTCCGAGGCAGGATTCATCTCGAGTATCGTGGCATTGCGATCCATTTCGAGCACGGCAATCGGTGCGCGCTCGGCAAACAGGGCAAGCTTTCGGCCGGAGGCCTCGACCTCGCGCTGCGCCTGCAGCAGATCCTCGAGCTGCTGCTCGATTTGCTGGTTCAGGGCGGTGTAGTCTTCGGTCAGCTTGCCGTAGGCGTGGCGCAGCCGGTAGCCGGAGTCGAAGACCTGGTTGAGGCGGTAGGCGATGGCCACGTTGATAGCGTAGAACGCCGGTATCAGCAGCGCGATCTCGGCGAACAGCCTGTTGCCGAAGTTGGCCAGCACATAGGTGAACGGGAACACGATGCCCGCGGCATACAGGGCGTAGACCGGCCAGGATACGGCGTACATCGGCACGCCGCCGGCCACCATTCCCGCGAGCAGGAAGGCGAGGAACACCTGCAGCTCGTCCGTATGCGAGGGGAAGAAGACTGCGCCGGCGAAACCCCAGGTGGCGCCGTTGGCCAGCGCGCTGATTGCCAGCCAGCGCAGCCACTGCGCGGCATCCGAGGCCTTGCTGGCGCTCCTGCGGTAGCTCCAGTAGAGACCGGCACTCGCGGCGGTGAGCAGGACCACCAGCCCGGCCCAGAAGATGACGATTTCGACAAAGCGGCCTTCGCGCAATTCGTAAGCTGCGACGACGCTGATCACGAAGGTTGCGACGATGCCCAGCGGCAGCTGGCTGTAGAGCTGCTCGACGCGGTCGGCGAGTACGCGCCGCGGATCAGCCGACTGGTGCAGGCTGATATTTCCGGATGCCCGGGTCGGGTCCGTTGCGGTGCTTGGGGGAGTCATGGGCGGCAGGGAAACTAGCCCCGCATTATAGGGGACAGCCTGCAGCCGGAGCCGCGGAACCGGCGCGGCCGGAGTGTTCTTACAGATTTTTGCCGCTGCGGATCACGCCGACGGCGATGCCCTCGATCGCCATCTCGTCCCGGCGCAGGTCGAGCTCGATCGGCTCGAAATCCGGGTTCGCGGGCAGCAGCTGGACCGCGTGCCCGCGGCGCTTCAGGCGCTTGACGGTCACCTCGTTGCCGATGCGCGCCACCACCACCTGGCCGCTCTGCGCTTCGTGGGTGCGGTGCACCGCCAGCAGGTCGCCGTCGAGGATGCCGGCGTCGCGCATCGACAGGCCGCGTACCCGCAGCAGGTAATCGGCGCGCGGCGTGAACAGATTCGGATCCATCTGGTAGCGCGCCGTCACGTGCTCCTCGGCGAGGATCGGGCTGCCGGCCGCGACCCGGCCCACCACCGGCAATTCGAGCAGCCGGCTGAGCTTCGGGCCGCCGCGCTCGCGCAGCTTGATGCCGCGCGAGGAACCGGCGGTGATGTCCAGCACCCCCTTGCGCTCGAGCGCGCGCAGGTGCTGCTCGGCGGCGTTCACGGAACGGAACCCCATGCGCTCCGCGATTTCGGCGCGCGTCGGCGGGAAACCCGATACTTCGGTGAGCTCCCTGATCAGGCGCAGGATTTCGGTCTGGCGTTCGGTCAGCGGTTCGCTCATGTCGGCCTCCGGGCCCGGGTTTACGTTACTGTGCCCTTGTTCAGTGGTGGCATTATATCCAGTATCGCCACTCCAGGCAAATCAGCTGTCGTCGGCTTCGCTCACGTCTGGTTCGAGTAAGGCGGGCGCGTCGTTGCGTGCATTGTTGACGGCGCGACTGACACGTCGAATGCCGATCGCGTCGACGGGGCAGGGGCGCAGCAGGCCCTGTCCGTACTGTCCGTACTGTCCGTACTCTGCGCCGGCGAGCCACTTCGGATAGTCCTCCGGGGCGAGGATCACCGGCATGCGGTCGTGGACCGCGCTCATCTTTTCGTTCGATTCGGTGGTGATGACGGCGCAGGTCTGGAGTTCATTCCATTGCTCCCACAGGCCTGCGAACGCGAATAGCTCTGAGCTGCTTGGGTAGATGTAGTACGGCTGCTTGCGGCCGTTTTCCATCTTCCATTCGTAGAAGCCGCTGGCAGGGATGAGGCAGCGGCGCTTGCGGTAGGCGTCGCGAAACGAGGGCTTTTCGGCGACGGTCTCGGCGCGGGCATTGTTCATCTTCGCGCCGATCGACGGATCCTTGGCCCAGCGGGGGACTAGGCCCCAGCGGACCATCGCCGCCTCGTTCTTCCGGATGATCAGGACCTGCGCCGTGGGCGCGATGTTGTAGCGCGGCTGGTAGGCGGGAACTTCCGAGAGCCCAAACAGGAGGGCCACCACCTCGGGATTGGTATGGAGCGCATAGCGGCCGCACATGTTCGGATTATCGCAGGGCAGGGGATTATCGCAGGGCGGGTAAAATCGCCCCATGATCATCGAGTCGTTGCTCGACACCGACCTGTACAAGTTCACGATGATGCAGGTCGTGCTGCACCACTTTCCCGGTGCGCAGGTCGAGTACGTGTTCAAGTGCCGCACCGAAGGCGTGGACCTCGCGCCGCACGCCGACGAGATCCGCGCCGGCATCTCGGAGCTGTGCAAGCTGCGCTTCCGCGACGAGGAACTGCTGTACCTGCGCAGCCTGCGCTTCATGAAATCGGACTTCGTCGACTTCCTCGGCCTGTTCCATTTCAACCAGAAATACATCCGGGTCGAGCGCTCGGCGGACGCGCCGGGACTGGATATTTCGATCCGCGGCCCCTGGCTGCACACCATCCTCTACGAGATCCCGGTGCTCGCGGTGGTATCCGAGGTCTATTTCCGGCGCACCCAGCCCACGCCGGATATGGCGGCCGGGCGCAGCCGGCTCAAGGCCAAGATCGACCTGGTGCGCCGGCTGGAGCCCGAGCTGACCTTCAGGGTCTCGGACTACGGCACCCGGCGGCGCTTCTCGCGCGCCTGGCACGACGAGCTGATCGGCACGTTCAAGCGCGAGATTCCGGATCGCTTCGCGGGTACCTCGAATGTCTTGCTGGCGATGAAGCACGGTGTGACGCCGCTCGGCACCATGGCGCACGAATACATGCAGGCCTGCCAGGCGCTGGGGCCTCGCCTGCGGGATTCGCAGATCTTCGCCTTCGACGTCTGGGCCAAGGAATATCGCGGCGACCTTGGCATTGCGATTGCGGACACTTACGGCACGGACGCGTTCCTGCGCGACTTCGACATGTATTTCTGCAAGCTGTTCGACGGCGCGCGGCACGATTCGGGCGATCCTTTTTCCTGGGGCGAGCGGCTGATCGAGCATTACCGCCGCAACCGCGTCGACCCGCGCACCAAGACCCTGATCTTCTCCGACCAGCTGACGATCCCGATTGCAATCGACATCGCGCGGCGTTTTCAGGGCCGTGCGCTCACTTCCTTCGGCATCGGCACCAACCTCACCAACGACCTGGGCTACGAGCCGATCAACATCGTCATCAAGATGACCGAGTGCAACGGCCAGCCGGTGGCCAAGGTTTCCGATTCGCCCGGCAAGACGGTGAGCAAGGACCCGGGCTACCTGGCCTACCTGCGGCAGGTCTTCGGCCTCGAAAAAATGGGGTCAGAGTAACTTTTCCGATTCGACAGTAGTCAACCACCGGTCTCGCTGGAAAAGTTACTCTGACCCCATTTTTTCCCCAGCGCACGGCGGTGGCGGTGCTCGCCGCGTGCTTCATCCTCAACATGTTCGGCCGCGGCCTGGCGGACACCTACGCGGTGTTCCTCCTGCCGCTGGAGCGCGAGTTCGGCTGGACGCGCTCGGAGCTGACGGGGGTCTATTCGATCTACCTGCTGGTCAACGGTTTCACCGCGCCGCTGGTGGGCCTGCTGTTCGACCGGCTCGGGCCGCGCTGGGTGTACGGCGCCGGCATCGCCTGCCTGGGCGTGGCGTTCTTCCTCGCGCAGCGGCTGGAGAGCCTGTGGCAGTTCTATCTCTTCGTCGGCGTGCTGATCGGGTTGGCGGTGAGCCTGAACGGCATGGTGCCGGGTTCGGCCCTGCTTTCGCGCTGGTACCGGGCGCGGCTTTCGACGGCGATCGGCATCGCGTTCTCCGCGGTCGGCGTTGGCACGGTGATTTTCGTGCCGCTCACGCAGCTGCTGGTGAGCCACTACGACTGGCGTTTCGCCTACCGCGCCCTCGGCGTCGCGCTGCTGCTGCTCGTTCCCGTGGTGCTGTTCGCGATTCCCTGGCGGACCTTCGCCGCGGGCCCTGCGGACTACCAGGCGCGGGCGAAGCTGGCGGGCGCGGGCGAGGGCTGGACGCTGCGCTCGGCGCTCGGCACCCCGATCTACTGGGGCCTGGCGCAGGTTTTTTTCTGCACCTCGATCGGCATGTACGGCATTGTGGTGCAGTTGGTCGCATTCCTGATCGACACCGGCTTCTCGCCGTTGGGCGCGGCGGCCACGTTCGGGATCATCGGCATGCTGTCGTCCATCAGCGTCATGGGCAGCGGCTATATCGCCGACCGATTCGGCATCCGGCGCACGGTGACCGCAAGTTTCATCGGCACGGGGGCCGGCATACTGTTGCTGATTGCGATCACCCGATGGCCCTCGATCCTGCTGCTCGGTTTGTTCGTGCCGGTGTTCGGCCTGTGCATGGGAACCCGCGGCCCGATCATTTCCTCGATCTGCGCGCGCCACTTCGCCGGCCCGAAAGTGGCGACGATCTACGGCACCATCTACGCCACCAACGCGCTGGGCGCCGCCTTCGGTTCGCTGATGGGCGGCGTGCTGCACGACCTGAGCGGCGGCTACGTGGTCGGGCTGTGCTTCTCGCTAGCCTTCATCGGGCTGGCGGTGGCGCCTTTCTGGACCGTGCCGGCGCTCCGCAACTACCGCTAGGGCGCGACCGATACGCCGTGCACGCCGTGCCGCTCGATCGCCCGGGCGACCAGGCCGGAGGCCTTGATGTCGGCGACGAAATCGCGTAGCCAGGCAGCCCCGGCGGCGCGCGCCTTGGGCGTGCCGATGGCCTGCTGGACGGCGGTGAACTGACCCTCGAGGATGCGCGCGCCCGCAAGGCGCGCCACGTCTGCGGTCAGCCGCGGCAACAGCCCGGAAAGAACGTCGAGCTTTTCCGCCACGAAGAGATCGTAGGAAGCAGGAATGCCTTCGGCGCGCACCAGTTGCGCGTGCGCCAGGTTGCGGCTGAGATAGAGGTCGTAGGCGCTGCGGGCTGAAACCGCGATGCGTACGCCGGGCCGGTCGACCTCGGCGAGGGACTGAATCGGCGAGCCGGCCGGCACCAGGTAGGTAGCGGGGATCTCGAGGTAGGCCGGAGTGAAGGCGATCTGCTCGGCGCGCTGCGGTTCCGCGCCGATGAAGCCGACATCCCAGGCGCCGGTCTTCGCGCCATCCGCGACCTGTCCGGCACCGGGATAGCTGATCAACTCCACCGACGCTCCCAGCCGCCTCGCGAGTTCCTGCGCCAGGTCCGGGACCACGCCGCGCAGTTCTCCGGTCGCGGCATCCTTGTTCACGAGCAGGAAATTGCCGAGGTTGACGCCGACACGCAGCTTTCCGGCCGGGGCCAGTTCTGATTTTGCATTTTCGGGCATCTGTTTTTTCATCCGTAAAGTTCAAACCGTTGAGGAAATGGCGGCGAGCCGGCGGCTGCGTTCGCGAAGGGTACAGCCGCGCAGATCGGCCGCGCCGCGCTCGGTGACGATGACGCCCGCCTCGCTGCGCGGGGTGGAAACGGGACCGGACAGCGCGGCGACGATGCGCGCAGAGGGCAGCAGCAGGAGCGAGACGCCGCCCGGAGATTGATTCGCGGCGCGCATGAAATCGGGCGCGCCGCCGACCGCGCCGAGGTAGCTGCCTCTCGCGACCTCTGCGTTGACCTGGCCCGTAAGGTCGACTTCGACTGCGGAGTTGATCGCTACAAAGCGCTCTATCTTCGAAAGCACGCGGGGGTCGTGAGTGTACTCGACCGAATGCAGCCGGATCGCCGGATTCTCGCGCGCGCAATCGAAAAGCTTCTGCGTGCCGATCAGCATGGCGCAGTCAGTCCTGGTCACCGTTCCCTGCTTCATCAGATCCGCCACCCCATCGCCGACCGTGCCGGAGTGCACGAAGAGCGACTTCTTGCCAGTCAGTCGCGCGCAAATCGCATCGGGCAGGACGCCGAGGCCGAATTCGAGCGTGGCGCCATCAGGGATGTAGGCGGCAGCGTGCTGCGCGATCGATTTCTCGACCTCTCCGAAACGCGCGGGCGGCGGGCAGGCGGGCTCGTATGACGCCTCGACCAGCAGCGCAAAGTCCTCCTTGCGGAAGAGCTTCTCGGTGCAGGTCCAGGGAATGCGGTCGTTTACCTCGGCAATCACCGCCCGCGCAGTCTCGATCGCGGGGAGCAGGTAGTCCACCGCGAGGCCCATGCTGTATTCGCCGCGCGCGTTGGGCGGGCTCACCTGCACGAGCGCGACATCGCAGGGAATCTTTCGCTCACGGATCAAGGCTGCCAGCCGGGAGTAGGGGTGGGGATGGATATCGAGCACGCCCGCATCGGCGAGGGCGCGATTGTGGCCGGCGCCGCAATAGGACGAGAGCATCAGGTGATCGGCATGCGCCGGCTTGACGATACCGGCGTAGTTGACGCCCAGGAACACGCTTGCGGCGGAGAATGCCGCGCGCTGCGCGACCAGCGCCGCCGAGAGCGTCTGCGGCTCGGCACAGGCCTGGCCGAGGACGATGCCGTCGCCGGGGCGGATGAAACGCGCGAGGTCGAACGGCATCCGGCGATGCTAACATTTGCGTCCGCCTTTTCCCCGGAGAGAAACATGCTCGACGACAAGTCCCTGGACGCCATTTTCCGCAAGGCCCGCACGCACAACGTCTTCAGCGACAAGCCGGTAAGCGACGAAATTCTGCGCCAAGTGCACGAGCTGATGAAATGGGGGCCGACCAGCGCCAATTGCCAGCCGGCGCGCCTGGTGTTCGTGCGCTCGAAGGCGGCGAAGGAACAGCTCGCTCCGGCGCTCAGCCCGACCAACCTCGACAAGACGATGAAAGCACCGCTGACCGCGATCGTCGCCTACGACCCGCAGTTCTACGAGCATCTGCCGCGGATGTTCGCGCACAACCAGACCGCGAAAAGCTGGTTCGAGGGCCCGGAGAAGAAGGCATTTGCCGAGACCACGGCGTTCCGCAATGGCTCGCTGCAGGGCGCGTATTTCATCGTCGCCGCGCGCGCCGTGGGGCTTGATTGCGGCCCGATGTCCGGTTTCGACAACGCCAAGGTGGACGCGGCGTTCTTTCCCGACGGGCGCTTCAAGTCGAATTTCCTCTGCAACCTCGGCTACGGCGACGCCAGCAAGCTGATGCCGCGCAACCCGCGGTTTACTTTCGAAGAGGCCTGCCGGATCGAATGACCGGCTTGGCGCCCTTCTCGTCGAAGTTGTAGTGCAGGATCAGCTGGTCCTTCACCGGGCCGGACAGGCGCAGCTTCACGGCCCATTCCCCGAGCATCTCGAGGTCGAGCTGCGCCTCGTAATCGCCCGGCACCTTGCCGGGTTTTGCTTTTGCCGGCTTCACGTTGTGCGCCATCGGCATCGAGGGCATGTCGGCGCCCACCGTGATTGCGGCGCCCGCCAGGGGCTGGCCGTTGCGCGCGAGCTTGATGGTGCAGTCGTAAATGAAATCGGTTTTCGCCGGCTTGCAGGCGAGTTCAGCCTGCACCCGCTGGGCAAATGCCGGCAACGCTGAAAAAATCAGGCAGAGATAAATCGCGCTCTTAACCAATGGACCACCTTTTCATCCAGCAGACCCCTGGGGCGGAACACCAGCAAAACCGCCACCAGGCCGCCGAATACGATCATGCGGTAACCCTGAAAGAAGCGGCTGCCTTCCAGCACGCCGATGTCCACGAGGACACCGAGCAGCGGGCCGAAAGCGGTGCCCAGTCCGCCGATCAATGCATAGGCGAGGGCGTGCACGCCGAGCATGATGTCGAAGTTGCGCGGCTCGATATAGGTATTGTGATGCGCGTACAGCGCGCCGCCCAGCGCCGCGAGAGCACCCGCCGCCGCGACGACGCCGAGCTTGAAGCGCTCGACGTGGACGCCGAGCATGCGCGCCAGTTCCGGGTCCTCGCCGAGCATGCGCAAGGTTGCTCCCAGTTTTGATCTTTCTACTAATAAAAACAAAATCATGACGACAAAGAGCAATCCCCAAACCATGGCAAGGTAGCCCGCCGGCTCGACGCCGTTCTCGAACACCCAGCGTATGCCGCGGAAGCCCTGCGTGCCGTCGGGCCCGACCGGCTCGCCGTCGATTTCGCGCTGGAAGTGGATCAGTTCGAAAACGATGCGGAACATCTCGGCCGCGGCCAGGGTCGCCATCGCGAAATAGAGGCCACGCAGGCGCAGCGTGGGCAGGCCGACCAGGAACGCCGCGGCGGCGCCAGCGCCCATGGCCATTGCCGCGGCAACCGGCAGGGGAAATCCGTACATCGCGGTGGCCACGCCCGCGACATAGGCGCCGACGCCGAAGAACCCCTGCTGGCCGAACGACATCTCTCCGGCAATGATCAGGAGATAGGCCGATAGCGCGATGAACGAGATCAGGCCGATGTTGGTCAGGACGCCGATTGTGTAGTCATCCATCGCGGCCGCCAGGCAAGCAGGACGAACAGCAGGAGGTAGACGATCAGGTCCCTGGCCTGGGGGCCGAGAAACCATTGGCCGTGCGCTTCAAGGATGCCCAGCGCCAGCCCGCCGATCACGGCGCCGGGGAGCGAACCGAGGCCGCCGATCATCATCGCGAGCAGGCCCTTGAGCGTGGACCACATGCCGAGCATCGGCGTGATCTGGGTATGGGTGGAGACGATCAGCCAGCCCGCCAGGCCGCCGATCGAGGAGGCGAGCAGGAAAACCAGCCCCAGGATGCGCGGCACGTTGATGCCGGCGAGCTGCGCGGCAACCGGCGCATCGATCACGGCGCGCACCGCGAGCCCGAAGCGCGAGCGGTAGAGCAGCCGGTGCAGCGCGAAGCAGATGGCGAGCGCGCAGGCGAGCATCACCAGCGCTTCGACCCGCATACCAAGCGGCCCGAACGCGAGCGGCTCGCCCTCGAACATCGGCGGGAAATCGTACAGGTGCTTGGGCATCACTAGCGTCACCACCTCCTCGAATTGCATCCACAGCGCGAAGCTCGCCACCATCGCGGCTATCGCCGAACCCTGCGTGTGAGGAGCAAAGCACAAGCGCTCCACGTAGGCGCCGGCGAGCGCCGCGCCGGCAATGGTGACGAGCGCCAGCGCAAGCAGGCCGGCCTGGAAATTCAGGTGCACCCAGGTCGCGCAATAGGCGCCGAACATGATGGAGGGGCCGTAGGAAAGATTGACCCGCCGCAGCACACCGAAGATCAGGGTGAAGCCCACGGCGAGCAGCGCGTAGGACGCGCCCATGGCCAGGCCGTCGAACGTGTTCTGGATCAGGTCAAAGATCATACCTTGGCGGAGCCAAGGTATGCCCGCCGTATGACTTCGTCCTCCGCCAGTGCGCCGGGCGTGCCGCTGAAGCTGACCCTGCCCTGTTCCATCAGGTAGAAATGCTGCGCCACCTTGAGCGCCATGTGCGCGTTCTGCTCGACCAGGAAGATGCTCACCCCGTCCTGGTGCAGTTGCGCGATGATGCGGAAAATCTCCTCCACCACGAGCGGGGCGAGGCCCAGCGAAGGCTCATCCATCAGGAGGAGCTTCGGGCGGCTCATCAGGGCGCGCGCCACGGCGAGCATCTGCTGCTCGCCGCCGGAGAGGGTGCCGGCATTCTGGTTCGAGCGCTCTTTCAGTCTTGGAAATCGCTGGAATAACTTCTCTATATCAACGTCAACTTCACCATCGCGTCGCTGGTACGCCCCCGCCTGGAGGTTGTCCAGTACGGTCATGTTCGGAAACACGAGGCGGTTCTCCGGCACCAGCGCGGCGCCGCCGGCAACGATCGCGTGCGGCGGATGTCCCGCGAACTGGTTGCCGGCAAAGCGGATCGAGCCGCTCCTGGGCCGCAGGATGCCCGCGATGGTCATCATCAGCGTGGTCTTGCCCGCGCCATTGGGGCCGAGCAGGCAGGTGATCGACCCCTGTTGCACCTCGAGGCTCACCCCCTTCAGCGCCTCGATCTTGCCGTAGGCGGTGACCAGGTCCCTGATTTCGAGCAGTGCGCTCATTCGCCTCCGCCCAGATAGGCTTTGCGCACCGCGTCGTTCGCCTGGATCTCGGCCGGCGTGCCTTCGGCGATTTTCTGGCCGAAATTGAGCACCGCGATGCGGTCCGTCACGCCCATCACGAGTTCCATCACATGCTCGACCAGCAGCACCGTGGTGCCTTGCGCGCGGATTTTCAGGATTCGCTCGCGCAACTGGCCGATCTCCTCGGTGTTCATCCCGGCGGCGGGCTCGTCCAGCAGGATCAGTTTCGGCCGGGTGGCAAGCGCGCGCGCGAGTTCCAGGCGCCGCTGCTCGCCGAACGCAAGGTTGGCGGCGAGTTCATCCTGCCTGTGCGCCAGGCCGCTGAACTCCAGCAGCTGCGAGATCTCCTCGCGCACGCCGCCCTGGCCGCCCAGCCAACGGGAGAAAAAGCCGCGCTTTGCGCGGTCGGCGGGCGAGTTCTGCGCCACCCAGAGGTTCTGCCAGACGGTGAGCTGGCCGAACAGGCGGATGTTCTGGAACGTCCGCGCGATGCCGGCTTGCAGACGAAGATGGGTCGCAAGTTTCTCCAGATTTTCATTTTGAAAAACAATCGAACCCGACGTCAAAGCAAACAACCCTGAGATCAAGTTCACCGCGGTGCTCTTGCCCGAGCCGTTCGGCCCGATCAGGCCGAAAATCTGGCCAGGCTCGATCGACAGGTCGAGTCCGTCCACGGCGCGCACGCCGCCGAAATGGCGCGACACGCTCTTCAGTTCAAGCAGCGCCACGCTTGCCTCCAAAGAGCCGCTTGATCCACCGCAGCGTGGCTGCGTCGAGGAAGCCCCGGGGCCGCACGTTCATCGCCAGCACGATCAGCGCCCCGAACAGCAGGTTGCGCCAGTCGCCCAGGAAGCGCAGGCCTTCGATCAGGAAACCCTGCACGAAAATCACCGCCACGAGCGTGCCGAACACGCTGCTCAGACCGCCGAGGATCGGATAGGCCAGGGCGAAGGTGGCGAGCAGGATGCCGAAGCTCGCGTGCTCGATGTGGGTGGTGTAGTGGGCGTAGATGCCGCCGCCCAGGCCCGCGATCGCGCCGCCGATGGTCATCGCGCTGACCTTCATCGCGGTGAGGTTGATTCCGACCGACTGCGCGGCGAGTTCGTCCTCGCCGACCGCGCGCAGCACCGCGCCGTAGCGTGAGCGGTCGAACCACCACAGCAGCGCCATTACCAGTACCACGAACACCCAGATAAACAGCATCACCTGCATCGTGGTCCAGCCGTTCTCGGGGAAGTAGCGGATCTGGCGGAATCCTTCGCCGCCCAGCGGCCCCAGCTTCACGCCGCCCTTGGCCACCTGGTAGTCGAAATTGAAGAAGAACAGACGCACCGCTTCGCCGAAGGCGAGCGTGGCGATGACCAGCATCAGGCCCTTCACGCGCAGCGCGGGAAAGCCCACCGCGCAGGCCACCAGCGCGCCGAGCAGCGAACTGGCCGCCAGCGCGGGCAGGATCGCCCAGCCGGCCAGCACCGTCAGCATTCCAGCGGCGTAGGCGCCGACCGCGAAGAAGCCGGCTTGCGCGAGACTCACCTGCCCGGTCAGCAGCACGATGTACGCCGACAGGCCGATCAGCGTGTGCACGCCGATGATCTGCACCAGGCCGAAATAGAAGTCCATCTAGTTGCGGCCTCCCTCGGCTGCGAATAGGCCGCCGGGGCGGAACACCAGGAACACGAACAGCAGGAGCATCACGTACAGGTCGCGCTCGGTCACGCCGCGGTACTGCTGCAGCACGCTTTCGAAGCCGCCCACCAGCAGGCCCGCGATGATCGCGCCTGGCACGCTGCCGAGCCCGCCGATCACAGTCACGATCAGGCCCTTGACCGTAAGCGGCGTGGTGAGCAGCGGCGAGAGCGTGCCCACCGATGCGCCGATCATCGCGCCAGCGATACCGCCCAGCAAACCGGTGACGACGAAGGTCATCGCGTTTACTTGGCCGACGCGGATGCCGCACAGTTGCGCGGCCACCGCCTGCTGCGACACCGCCCGCGTGGCGAGGCCGAGCCGGGTCCTGAAGAGCAGCGCGAGCAGCCCGGCCATGCACACGATGCTTACCGCGAACACCATCAGCAGGTCGCCACGCAGCGTGAATTCGCCGATGCGCAGCATCACGTCGTCGAACATCGCCGGGTAGTTGAGCGGCATGCCGGCGGTCAGGTGCACGATGATTTCGTCGATCAGCAGCAGCATGCCCACGGTGGCCATCAGCGTGGCCAGCGGATTCGAGATCGGGATGAAATGGAAGCAGGTCAGGTAAACGAGATAGCCGAGCAGGCCGCCGGCGAGGAAGGCGCAGAAGAACACCACCACCGGCGGGGCGCCGGCAAAGACCTGCAGCACCAGCAGCCCGCAGTAGGCGCCGCCGACCGAGGCCGCCGCGTAGGACAGGTTCAGCTTGTGCATCACGCCGAAGACCAGCGTGAAGCCGATCCCGATCAGCGCATAGGTGGCGCCGAACAGGATGCCGTCGGAAGCGGATTGAAGGAAATCCAGCATCTGGAATCCAGGAACAAAAACGGGCGCGGCTGACGCCGCGCCCGTGGGTTGCCTCGCGTTGCGTTACAGCGGGTTATGCAGCACGACCCAGTTACCGCCCTTGGCGTGCACGAACAGATAAGGCTTGTCCGCTTCGCGGTCGTCGGTGCGCTTGGTCTCGCCCATCAGGCCCTTGGTAACCTTGAGCTTCGCCAGGCCGTCACGGATCTTGCGGCGGTCGGCCTGCACCGAAGCGGCATCGTTCTTCCCGGAGATCTTCTCGGCCTCCATCACCTGCTTGAGGATGAACATGTTCTCCCATGCAGCCATGCTGTGCAGGTCGGCCGCGCCCTTGAACTTCGCGGTCGCCGCGGAAGCCGCCTTGCCTTCCGCGGTCACCGGAGCGAACGAAGTCGGGATGATCATGCCCTCGGCCTGCTTGGCGCAGCCCTGCAGCGTCTCCATCGACGAAGAACTCGTCAGCCCCACCAGCACCTTGGGCTTCACGCCCTGGCGCTGCATCTCCTTCAGCACACCGCAGGTGGAAAACGGGTGCGCCGCGATCGCGATGACGTCCGCGTTCGCCTTCTTCATTTCGCGCACCTGGGTGGCGAAGTTGGTGTCGGCGAGCAGCCACTTCGACTCGCCGATGACCTTGTAGCCGTTGGCGACCGCGCGGTCCTTCATCGTCACGTGCCACGTTCCGCGGGAATGCGCGAAATCCTCCTCTACGCCGCCGTATACGGTGGTGGTGTTCGGGTACTTCGACTTGAGCCAGTAGAACACCGACGAGTACATCGTGGTCTCGTTGGGCACATTGCGGAACGCCCATTCGGAGATCTTCGCCAGGCCGACCTTGATCGCCACGTCGCTGAAGATCGGGAACTGCAGGCCGGAATCGGTCTTGTCGTCCACCTTCTTCTGCAGGATGCCGAACAGCGGCTCCGCCACGTTGGAGCAGGTCGGGCCGACGCCGATCAGCGCATCGGTGCCGGCCATGCGGCGCGCGACGGAAATGCCTTCCTCCGCCGTGCAGCGGTCGTCGTAGTAGTCGATCTTGATCATCGCTTTGGAGCCGTCGGCGAGTTTCACGCCGCCGGCCTTGTTGATCTGGTCGGCGGCGGCGAGCATGGCGGCCTCGCTGTTGATGCCGAACGAGCGCACCACGCCTGACTTGGCGCCGAAGCCGGCGATCTTGATGGTCTTTTCCTGCGCCAGTACGCCGCCCGCGGCGAATGCCAATGCAACGGCAAGAGCAATGTTCTTCACGTGGTCTCCTCCTTCAGGTAGATTCAATCAGTGTAATTGGGAGGGGGAGCAATGGCAAAGGCAAAAAAGAGGAATGTTGCGACGCGCAAAAAGGACCTGTGGGCAGGTCTGCAACCGGGCGCCGCCAACCGCACGCCGCTGTCGCCGCTTTCGTTCCTGCCGCGGGCCGCGGAAATCCACCCGGACCGCGTCGCCGTGATCCACGGCGCGCAGCGCATCACCTATGCGCAGTTCTACGAGCGCGCGCGGCGCCTCGCCTCCGCACTCTCGAAGCGCGGCGTCAGGAAGGGCGATGTGGTCGCGGCGATGCTGCCGAACGTGCCGGCGATGCTCGACGCGCACTACGGCGTGCCGATGCTCGGCGCGGTCCTCAATGCCGTCAATACGCGCCTCGATGCAGACACCGTGGCCTACATCCTCGAGCACGGCGAGGCCAAGGCGTTCCTCACGGATCGCGTTTTCGCCGCGGTGGTCGGTCCGGCCCTGAAGAAGCTGAAAAGGAAAATTCTGGTCATCGACATCGATGATCCGCTTTACTCCGGTCCGGGCGAGCGGCTCGGCGGCATCGAATACGAAGCCTTCCTCAAGACCGGCGATCCGGCGTTCAAGTGGTCGCTGCCCGCCGACGAGTACGCACCCGTCGCGCTCAACTACACCTCCGGCACCACGGGGCGGCCCAAGGGCGTGGTCTACCACCACCGCGGCACCTTCCTCGAGTCCATGGGCAACATCACCGCCTGGGCGATGCCGGCGCAGCCGGTCTACCTCTGGACGCTGCCGCTGTTCCACTGCAACGGCTGGTGCTATCCGTGGTCGGTGGTGGCGATGTGCGGCACGCACGTATGCCTGCGCGCGGTGGATCCGGCGCAGATCTTCCCGATGATCGTGGAGCATGGCGTGACCCATATGTGCGGCGCGCCGACCGTGCTGACCATGCTGAGCGCCGCGCCGGAAGAACAGCGGCGCAAGTTCGCGCAGCCGGTGCACATCATGACCGGGGGGTCGCCGCCGCCGGCCAAGGTCATCAAGGCGATGGAGGACCTCGGCTTCCAGGTCCTGCACATCTACGGCATGACCGAACTGCAAGGGCCCTCGACCTTTTGTGCGTCGCAGGAAAGCTGGAAAATTCTTAGTGATGAAGAAAGAAGTATTCAAATGGCTCGACAGGGAGTCCGCTACCAGGTGGTCGAGGGCCACATCGTCGGCGATCCGAAGACCTGCAAGCCGGTGAAGAAAGACGGCCGGACCATGGGCGAAATCCTGATCCGGGGCAATACGGTCATGCTCGGCTACCTGAAGGATCCGAAAGCGACGGCGGAGACCTTCCGCGGCGGCTGGATGCATACCGGCGACCTGGCGGTCTGGCATCCGACCAGCTATATCGAGATCAAGGACCGCAAGAAGGACATCATCATTTCCGGCGGCGAGAACATCTCCTCGGTGGAAGTGGAGATCGCGCTCTACAAGCATCCGGCGACGCAGCTCGCCGCGGTGGTGGCGAAGCCCGACCAGAAATGGGGCGAAACGCCTTGCGCCTTCGTGCAGCTGAAACCAGGGATGCAAGTCAGCGAAGCGGACATGATCGCCCATTGCCGTAGCGCGCTCGCGAAGTTCAAGATTCCGAAAAAAGTGGTCTTCGGGATGCTGCCGACGACCGCGACTGGCAAGATCCAGAAATTCGTCCTGCGCGAAAAAGCAAAAGCGCTCTGACCTCACGCGGTGGACCTCCTCAATCTGGAGCTGATCGGCTGGCTTTTTTCCGTGGGCTCGGGGCTGGCGCTCGCGCTCGGCATCTGGATCACCATCGGACTGCATAACAGCGGCGAAGGCACGCGGCGGTACCTTAGGGAGCGCGCGCTCGACGACTCGCTGCTGTTCGGCATCTGGATCCTGGGCATGGCTGGAGGCGTCGGCGTGCTGCACGAAAAGTCGTGGAGCCGCTGGGTGCTGGAACTGTTCTGCTGGACGCTGATGATCCTGCTGTTCCTTTCCGCCTTCAGCCGCTGGCGCGCTGCGCCGCCGCCACGCGGCCTGCTGCTGCTCAGCCTTGCGCTGTTCGTGCTCCCGCTGGTCGCCTTCTGCGTCGGGACGATCCTGACGCTGCGCGGCGAAACGGCGCTGCGCGTGCTGGTGGGATAAGCGCTAGGATGCGCTATGTTTCCGGTTTTTGACCTGCAGGGAAGCCCGCACGAGCGCGGCCGCATCCACGGCGAACGGGCGCGCGGCCGCGTCGAGCTTTCGCTGGCCAACTACGCCAGACTGTTTTCGTTCAATGGCATGGCGTGGGAAGAGGCGCAGCGCCGCAGTGCGGGGTACCGCGACCTGATCGGCGGCTTCGATCCAGTATTGCTCGAAGAGATGGAAGGCATTGCGCGCGGCGCCGAACGGCCGTTCAGCGAGATCCTTGCCTTGAACGCACGCACCGAAGTCCTGCCGCCGTCGTTTCTCACCGGAGCAGACGCCGGCGAATGCACGGCGATTGCCGTGCGTCCGCCGGCGAGCGCGACCGGGGGAACCCTGCTCGCGCAGAACTGGGATTGGATCGGTTCGCAGCGCGAGGCACTGATCCTGCTGCGGGTGCGCGAAGGCAACGAGCCGGCCTGCCTCACGCTCACAGAAGCCGGAATGCTGGCCAAGATCGGCTTCAATTCCTGTGGAGTGGGCGTGTGCCTGAACATCCTGCGTTCGGTATTCGATGGTGCGCATGCTGGCGTACCGGTGCACGTGCTTCTGCGCGCGCTGCTCAAGCGCGCCAGCGTGCGCGATGCGGTTGAATTTGCTTCGAAACTCTCTTTTGGCGGGTCGTCGAACATCCTGATGGCCGATCGTGGCGGAGAGGCCGCCAGTCTGGAGTTCTCGCCCAAAGGGCTGCGCGTGGTGCACGCAGAAGGCGCCACGCTGTGCCATACGAATCATTTCGTCCATCCCGAGGCGGCGGACTGGCAGGCCACCCATGTAGCCAACCTTTCGACCATCCCGAGGCTGGATCGCGCACGCCAGCATGCGGCGTCGCGCGCGAAGCACGGCATCGAGGACCTGAAGCGGCTGCTGCGCGATGAATCTGCGGGTCTGCTTTCCATCTGCCGAAAGCCCGATCCGTCGCTGCCGCCGGAAGCGCAGATTGAATCTGTCGCCTCGGTGATCATGGAACTTGCGCGCGGCGTCATGCACGTCGCGCCCGATGTACCGTCTCGCGCCGAGTATCAGCCCGTCGCGCTGCTAGGCGAAACCGTGCCGGCGTAGGCGCGGTAGACGCGCAGGGACCAGCCGCTGGTCGCGGGCAGTGCAAGCGTTTCGTCCTTCAATTCATAGAGCCCGACATAGCGCGTCGTACCGGAACTGGCGACGAAGTGCCGCGCTCCAAGCACGTTTTCCGGCGACGCCATCTTCTGCGTCGGGGCGTCGCCGCATGCCAGGAGGAGGGCTTTCGCGGCCGGGTTCGGCAGCGCATCTCCTGGAATCGCCTGCTCGCAGGCCCAGCGCCGGAACACCGTGCAGGCGCCGAGCATGCGACTGGTCCAGGGCGTGGGCGCATCGCGGAATTTCGCGAGATAGGCCGGCGACTCGAGTACCGCGGCGGAATCGAGTTCGTAGGTGGCGATGTATTTCCCCTCGCCGGGCTTCAGGTCCGCCTGCCAGCGCCGCGCCGAGGCGAATCCGGGGATCGCGAGCCGCTCTGGAAGGTGCTCGCGGTCATACCAGTGGTTGAACTCCGCATCGAGCTCGGGCGGCGTTTCGGTCATGGTGAGCAGCAGGCCTTTGTTCGGCACCGGACTATCCTTCAGACAGACAAGTGGCGCTCGCGCAACGCGGGGTCGGCATCGAGTTCGGCCATCGTGCCCGCGAAGCACAGGCGGCCTTTTTCGATGATGCAGGCGCGCTCCGCGACCAGGCGGGCGAAGCGCAGGTTCTGCTCGCAGAGTAGCACGCTCATTCCTTCACGCTTCAGTTCGCGGATCGTTGCCGCGACACCCTCGACGATCACGGGCGCGAGACCTTCGAAGGGCTCGTCCAGCAGTAGCGCGCGCGGATTGCCCATCAGGCTGCGCGCGATGGTGAGCATCTGCTGCTCGCCGCCCGACATGCTGCCGCCGAGGCGCTCGCGCATCCGGCCCAGGTTCGGAAACAGCTCGAACAGCTTCTCCGGCGTCCAGCGCGGCGCCCCCGCGCGCGGCGGCTGCCGGCCCACGTCCAGGTTTTCCATCACGCTGAGGTCGGTGAAGATGCGCCGATCCTCCGGGACGTAGCCCAGGCCGAGGCGCGCGATCTGGCACGGTTCGAGATTGTTTATTCTCTTTTTATTGAAGAAAACATCTCCAGAAAAAGAGGGCAGCAATCCCATCACTGTCTTCAGCGCCGTGGTCTTGCCCGCGCCGTTGCGTCCCAGCAGCGCGACGACCTCTCCCGCGCGCAGTTGCAGGTCGAGGTCGAACAGGATGTGCGCGCGTCC
>JBBPIU010000047.1:0-23523 GCA_038040245.1 Pseudomonadota bacterium
CCGGCATCCTGCCGGTGCAGGGCGGCGTGCCGATCGTGGCCGACGGCACCTGCATTGGCGGGGTAGGCGTGTCGGGCGTCCAATCCCAGCAGGACGAGCAGATCGCCCAGGCAGGAATAGACGCCCTGCTGAAGCAATGAAGTAATTACATTCCGGCGATGCCGGCCTTGGAGCATTGCTCGTCCTGGTCGCCGGTCACGCCGCTGACCCCGGCCGCGCCGATGACCTTACCGCCTACCATGATGGGCACGCCGCCGGGCGAGGCGAAAACGCCGGGCAGGGTGGCGGTGGCCGGCGTCTTGTTGATCACTTCCATGAAGACGCGCGTCGGGCGGCGATAGGTTGCCGCGGCCTTCGCCTTGCCGATGGCGATATCGTTGCTCGCGTACTGCGTATCTTCCATCCGTTCGAAATACACCAGGCCGCCGTGCGTGTCCACGATCGCGACGGCGATGTTCCAGTTGTTCTTCTGGCATTCGGCGATCACTCCCGCTGCTATTTTCTTCGCGGTCGCGGTACTGACGGACGGGCCGTAGCCGGGCCGCTGATCCTGTGCTGCCGCAACGGTGGCGAATGCCGCCAGGCTCAGGCCGAGTATGACTTTTTTCATGGAAACCTTCCTCCTCAGGTTGGGTAGTGCAGACGGATAACAGTTCAGAACGCTGGCTATTCCCTACGGCAACGCGATCGCGCCCCGAGCGTGGAGGCTGTCGATTTCCGCGGCAGTATAGCCCAGGCCCGAGAGCAGTTCGCGCGCGCCTTCGCCGATCGCGGGCGGGTCGTTGCGCTTGGGCAGGCGCTTGCCGTCCAGTTCCAGCGGCAGCGTGGGGGCGCGGAAGGTCGTGCCGCGCGGATCGCGCATTTCCATCAGCCCGCCCGAAGCGTTCAGGTGCGGGTCGTCGAACAGGTCCCAGGGTTTGGTGATCGGCGCGTAGGGCAGGCCGATCGCTTCCAGCTTCTTCTCCAGGTCGACGCGCGTCCAGCGCCTGAACACCTCGCCCAGGCGCGGAATCAGCCAGCCGCGCTCCTTCACGCGCTGGGTATTGGTTTTCAGTCGGGCGTCCGACCCCAGCTCGTTTTCCTGGAACTCGCGGCAGAAGACTTCCCACTGCGTGTCGGTAACTACGCCGACGAACAACCGGTCGTCCTTGGTTTCGAAAATGTCGTAGACGCCCCAGGCCGGCTTCTTGACTGACATCGGCGGCGGCGCCTCGCCGGTGATCGCGTACTGCGCCATGTGCTGCGCGACCAGGAACACGGTGTTCTCGAACAGCGCGCTCTTCACCAGCTTGCCGCGGCCGGTGCGCTCGCGCTCGCGCAGCGCGGCGAGGATGCCGATGGCGGCGAACATGCCGCCCATGATGTCGTTCACCGACGAGCCGACGCGCAGCGGCCGGTCGGGCAGGCCGGTCATGTAGGCCAGGCCGCCCATCATCTGCACCACTTCGTCCAGCGCCGGGCGATGTTCGTAGGGGCCGCTCAGGAAACCCTTCAGCGTGCAGTAGACGAGCCTGGGATGTATCGCGGAAAGCTCCTTGTAGCCCAGGCCCAGCTTGTCCAACGCCCCTGGTCTGAAATTTTCTGTCACCACGTCGGCGGTACCGATGAGCTTATCGACAATTTTTTTGCCGTCGGAATGCTTTAAATTGACTGCCAAACTCTTCTTGTTCCGATTGAAGATCGGGTAGAAGCCGGCGCCGGCGCCGACCAGGCGCCGCGTGTTGTCGCCTTCCGGTGGCTCCACCTTGATGACATCGGCGCCGAGGTCCGCGAGCACCAGCCCGCAGGTTGGGCCCATCACCATGTGGGCAAACTCTACCACCCGGACGCCTTCAAGCGGCAGCACGAAACCCCTTCGGCAGGCCGGCCATCGGCGTGTGGCCGTAGACGGGCTCTTCGGGCATGCCGGCGACGAGGAGCGTCCTCGCTTCCATCAGTTTCTCGAAATCCACGCCGGTCGACAGGCCCATGCTCTCGAACATGAAGACGAGGTCCTCGGTGATCACGTTGCCGCTGGCGCCGGGCGCGAACGGGCAGCCGCCGAGGCCGCCCATCGAGCTATCGAAGTGGCGCACGCCCTCCTCGTAGGCGGCGAGCGCATTGGCAAGCCCGAGGCCGCGCGTGTTGTGCAGGTGCGCGGCTTCAAGTTTGTTGCCGATCTCCGCTTTTACTCTGCGAAAAACGCGCCGGATCTGCGCCGGATTTGCATACCCAACCGTATCTGCAAGGGCGACGCAGTCGACGCCCGTCTCGACGAGCATCACCGCCAGGCGCACCACATCGTCCTCGGGTACGTCGCCCTGCATGGTGCAGCCGAACGCGGTGGCCACGCCGGCTTCGATCTCCGGGCCGCCTGTGCCGTACAACTGCGCGCGCAGCTGCACGCATTTGCGCACTTCCTCGACCATCTGCTCGGGGGTCATGCGCACGTTGGCCAGGCTGTGCGCGCGGCTCGCGGACACCGGGAAGGTGACCTTGTGCGCGCCCGAGGCCACCGCGCGTTCGAATCCTTTTACGTTGGGAGCGAGCGCAACTACCTTGAGCTTCGGAATAGTAAGAGCAAAAGCAACAATCTCGGCCGTGTCCGCCATGGCCGGAATCAGTTTGGGCGGCACGAAGGAGCCGACTTCGATCTCCTCGATGCCGGCCGCCGCCATGGAGGCGATCCAGGCTTTTTTGGCCTCGGTCGGCATCAGCTGGTGGGCGTTCTGCAGCCCGTCGCGCGGGCCGACTTCGCAGATATGGATTTGGCGCATTGGTGATCTCCAAAAAACGATTCTAGCGCCGGAGGCGCCGTTCGATGCGTTCCAGAGCGAATCCGCAGAGAGCGCCGCCCGCGGCGAAGGCGAGCATCGCCCAGAGCGTCGCGTCCCAACCGCCGAAGCGGGTGGCCAGCCAGGCGAGGGCGATCGGCCCGAAAAACTGGCCGATCTGCGAGGCCTGCATCACCATGCCGTTGCCGGTGCTGATGTGCTGCGGGGTCTTCGCGTGCACCGGCAGGCCGGAGAAGATCGCGCCCGGGATCACGCCGGCCCATGCCGAAAACACAAGGCACAGCAGGTAGCGCGCCGCATCGGGCAAAAAAGGGCCCAGCATTCCTACCGAGCAGACGGCCATGATCGCGCTGGCGGTGGCGATCAGCGGCCCGCGACGCATGCCGTGCGCCAGCAGCCAGCCACCGGCGACATTACCCGGTGCGTTCACCAGCACCATCAGCGCGGTGAGCAGGGCCGCCGCCGCGGCGGAGGCGCCGCGTTCGTCCACCAGGAAGGTCGGCAGCCAGAGCATCACCGACACCCATTGCGAGACGTAGAACGCGAACAGCAGCGCAAGCACGATATTGCCTCGCTGCGCGAGCGATTCGGCGATCAGGCGCAGCGAAGCGATGCCGCCGTATCTGGGCGCGGGCGCGAAGCGGGCGGCGAGGACGAAGCAGGCGGCGGCCGCGAAGGCGAGCAAGATCCACAATCCGCGCCAGCCCCAGGCGGAAATCACCGGCGGCGCGATGAGCAGCGCGACGCCGCCCCCCGCGGGCATGTAGGCGGCCCAGAGCCCCAGCGCCTTGGCGCGGTCGCGCGCACCGGCCGCCGCGGTGGCGATCAGGGTCGTGGCCGCAACCGTGAAAAGGATGAAGCCGATGCCTTCGAAGAAACGCGAGGCGAGCAGCACGGGGAAATTCCACGCGATCGCGCCGAGGAGACCCGAGAGTGTCAGGATCGCGAGGCCCGCGAGTCCCAGCCGCCGGTGGCCGTATCGGTCGCACATGCTTCCGGCCAGCATCCCGACCAGGCCGCCCATGACGTTGAAGGTGGTGGCGATGAAGCCGGATTCGACCAGCGTCAGCCCGAGCTCGGCGCGCTGCAGCGGCAGCGCCGGCGCCACCTTGGTCATGTAGGCGCCGCAGATCAGGCCGGCGCCAAAAACGGCCCAGATCGAGCCCCAGCGAGTGTGGCAGGCTGTAACTGCGCTCAGGCGGCGGTCACCGGGATTTTCAGTTCGATGATTTTCTTCGACCACTCAGCCGGGCCGGTGTTGTGCACCGAGGTGCCGTTCGCATCCACCGCGACGGTGACCGGCATGTCCTTGACCTCGAACTCATGGATCGCTTCCATGCCGAGGTCTTCGAAGGCGAGCACGCGCGATTTGCGGATCGCTTTCGCCACCAGGTAGGCCGCGCCGCCCACCGCCATCAGGTAGGCCGCCTTGTGCTTCTTGATCGCTTCCAGCGCCACCGGGCCGCGCTCGGCCTTGCCGATCATCGCGATCAGGCCGGTCTGCGCCAGCATCAGGTCGGTGAACTTGTCCATGCGCGTCGCGGTGGTCGGGCCCGCCGGGCCGATCACTTCTTCGCGCACCGGATCCACCGGGCCGACGTAGTAGATGACGCGGTTGGTGAAATCGACGGGCAGCTTTTCGCCCTTCGCCAGCATGTCCTGGATTCTCTTATGCGCGGCATCGCGTCCCGTCAACAATTTTCCTGACAGCAGGAGACGTTGACCCGGTTGCCAGTTTGCAACCTCATTTTTACTCAAAGAATCCAGGTTCACTCGAGTGGAGCTTGCGTCCGGCGTCCAGGTCACCTTCGGCCAGTCGTCCAGCGAAGGGGCTTCGAATTCCGCCGCGCCGGAGCCGTCGAGCACAAAATGCGCGTGGCGCGTCGCGGCGCAGTTCGGGATCATCGCGATCGGCTTGTTGGCGGCGTGGGTGGGGTAGTGGAGGATCTTCACATCCAGCACCGTCGAAAGGCCGCCGAGACCTTGCGCGCCGATGCCCAGGGCATTCACCTTGTCGTAGAGCTCGATGCGCAGCTCCTCGTACTTGTCGCGCGGCCCGCGCGCCTTGATCTCGGCCATGTCGATGGTTTCCATCAGCGACTGCTTCGCCATGACCATCGCTTTTTCGGCGGTGCCGCCGATGCCGATGCCGAGCATGCCGGGCGGGCACCAGCCGGCGCCCATCGTCGGCACCGTCTTCAATACCCAGTCCACCACCGAATCCGAAGGGTTGAGCATGGCGAATTTCGCCTTCGCCTCGGAGCCGCCGCCCTTGGCAGCGATGTCCACCTCGACTGTGCCGCCGGGGACGAGCTGGACGCTGATCACCGCCGGCGTGTTGTCCCCGGTGTTGTTGCGCGCGAACTGCGGGTCGTCCAGCACCGAGGCGCGCAGCTTGTTGTCCTGATGGTTGTAGGCCTGCCGCACGCCTTCGTTGACGGCGTCCTCGAAGGAACTCTTGAAGCCTTCGAAGCGCACCTCCATGCCCACCTTGAGGAATACGTTGACGATGCCGGTGTCCTGGCAGATCGGCCGGTGGCCCTCGGCGCACAGGCGCGAATTGGTGAGGATCTGCGCGATGGCGTCCTTCGCGGCCGGCGACTGCTCGCGCTCAAAGGCGCGGCCGAGCGCCTGGATGTAGTCGCGCGGGTGGTAGTAGGAGATGAACTGCAGCGCGTCGGCGACGCTCTGCACCAGGTGTTCGCTGCGGATGACGGTCACGCTCAGGTTCCTCCCTATTCCCGTTTCATGTGTTCGACCGTGGCCGGGCTCATGATACGGTCGATTGCCGCGATCGCCACCGCGGACAGCAGGAAGGTGATGTGGATGACGACCTGCCAGAGCATCGTTTTTTCATCGAGGTTGGAGGCGTTGATGAAAGTCTTGAGCAGATGGATCGACGAAATGCCGATGATCGCGGTGGCGAGCTTCACTTTGAGCACGTTGGCGTTGACGTGCGACAGCCATTCCGGTTCGTCGGGGTGGCCTTCCAGCTCCAGGCGCGAGACAAAGGTCTCGTAGCCGCCGATGATCACCATGATGAGCAGGTTGGAAATCATCACCACGTCGATCAGGCCGAGTACCGTCAGCATGATGGTGGTCTCGTTGAACTGCTTCATCGCGAACACCAGGTGGTACAGCTCGAGCATGAACTGCACCACGTAGACGCCCTGCGCCACGATCAGACCGAGGTAGAGCGGCAATTGCAGCCAGCGGCTGCCGAACAGCAATCTCGGGATAGGTTTCAGGGTCTTGGCGGGGGCCTGCATTCGGACGGCCGCGCTAACGGGGCGGGAAAGTTGCGGGAGGCGCGTAATCTAGCATACCCTTGATTCGGTATTGATATTCGGGAGGAGCCCCATGTCGTCGCAGATCGAATCCGTACTGTCCGAGACGCGCGTGTTTGCGCCGTCGGCGGAATTCGTCAAGCAGGCCAACATCTCCGGGATGGACGCCTATCGCAAGCTGGTGGCCGAGGCGGAGAACGATTTCGAAGGCTACTGGGCCCGGCTGGCCAACGAACATGTGCTCTGGCACAAACCCTTCACCAAGACGCTGGACGAATCGAAGGCGCCGTTTTTCCGCTGGTTCTACGACGGCGAGACCAACGCTTCCTACAACTGCCTCGACCGGCACCTGAAGACGCAACCGGACAAGACCGCGATCATTTTCGAGGCCGACGACGGCAAGGTGACCAGGATCACCTACCAGGCGCTGTACAAGGAAGTCTGCAAATTCTCGAACGCGCTCAAGGCCAGGGGAATCAAAAAGGG
The DNA here is from genome assembly GCA_038040245.1 of Pseudomonadota bacterium. Taxonomy (GTDB): domain Bacteria; phylum Pseudomonadota; class Gammaproteobacteria; order Burkholderiales; family SG8-39; genus RBG-16-66-20. Next base: position 6,548 of record JBBPIU010000047.1, read on the forward strand.
CGACCGCGTGCTCATCTACATGCCGATGTCCATCCAGGCGGTGGTCGCGATGCAGGCCTGCGCGCGCATCGGCGCGACGCACTCGGTGGTGTTCGGCGGCTTCTCGGCGAAAAGCGTGCAGGAGCGGATCATCGATGCCGGTGCGGTCGCGGTGCTGACCGCGGACGGGCAGTTCCGCGGCGGCAAGGAAATTCCGCTCAAGCCGGTGGTGGACGAGGCGCTGGCGCTGGGCGGCTGCGAGGCGATCAAGACCGTCATCGTCTACAAGCGTTCGGGCAGCACGGTGCCGATGAGCGCGGGGCGCGACCAATGGTGGGACGACGCCGTAAAAGGGCAGGCCGACACCTGCGAGCCCGAATGGGTCGACGCGGAGCATCCGCTGTTCATCCTCTACACCTCGGGATCGACCGGCAAGCCCAAAGGCGTGCAGCACTCGACCGCCGGCTACATGCTATGGGCGATCCTCACCATGAAGTGGGTGTTCGACAACAAGGCCTCCGACGTCTTCTGGTGCACGGCGGACGTGGGCTGGGTTACCGGCCATACCTACATCACCTACGGCCCGCTGGCGGTGGGCACGACGGCGGTGGTATTCGAAGGCGTGCCGACCTATCCCGATGCGGGACGGTTCTGGAAAATGATCCAGGACCACAAGGTCAACGTCTTCTATACCGCGCCGACCGCGATCCGCTCGCTGATCAAGGCGGGAGGTGACTTGCCGAAGAAATACGATCTTTCCTCGCTGCGCATCCTCGGCACGGTCGGCGAGCCGATCAATCCGGAAGCCTGGATGTGGTACCACACGGTGGTCGGCAACGAGCGCTGCCCGATCGTGGATACCTGGTGGCAGACCGAGACCGGCGGCCACCTTATCTCGCCGCTGCCCGGCGCTACCCCGACCAAGCCCGGCTCCTGCACCTTGCCGCTGCCCGGGATCATGACCGACATCGTCGACGAGACCGGGCGCTCGGTCGGCAAGGGCAAGGGCGGGATCCTGGTGATCAAGCGTCCCTGGCCCTCGATGATCCGCACCATCTGGGGCGATCCGGAACGCTTCAGGAAGAGCTACTACCCGGATGACTTCCAGGGCAAGTACTACCTCGCCGGCGACGGCGCCAGCACCGACGCGGAGGGCTACTACCGCATCATGGGCCGCATCGACGACGTGCTGAACGTTTCCGGCCATCGCCTCGGCACCATGGAAATCGAGTCCGCGCTGGTGGCGAACACGAAACTGGTGGCGGAGGCCGCGGTGGTCGGCCGGCCGGACGATCTCACCGGTGAAGCCGTGTGCGCGTTCGTGGTGCTCAAGGGCCCGCGGCCGACCGGCGCCGAAGCGCAAAAGATCGCCAAGGAACTGCGCGACTGGGTCGGCAAGGAAATCGGCGCCATCGCCAAGCCCAAGGAGATCCGCTTCGGCGACAACCTGCCCAAGACGCGCTCGGGCAAGATCATGCGCCGCCTGCTGCGCTCGATCGCCAAGGGCGAGGAGATCACGCAGGACGTTTCCACGCTCGAGAACCCGGCGATCCTCGAGCAGCTGAAGCAGCCGCTCTGATGCAGCGCTCCGAGGCCAAGGGGCAGCGCCTGATCGCGCTGTTCGTCCTCGGCTGCCTGCTGTTCAACTACCCGGTGCTGTCGCTGTTCAATGTGCCCGCCGAGGCGTTCGGCGTGCCGGTGCTGTACGCCTACATCTTCGCCGCCTGGGCGCTGCTGGTCGCGCTGATGGCGCTCGCGGTCGAGTCGCGGCGCTAGGCGGGGAAGGAGCGGGCGATGCTGCAGGGTCACGTCATCGTCCTTGTGGCGTTCGCCTACCTCGGGTTGCTGTTCGGCATCGCCTACTATGCCGACAAGCGCGCCGATGCCGGCCGCTCGATCATCGACAACCCGTACATCTACGCGCTGTCGCTCGCGGTCTACGCGACCGCGTGGACGTTCTACGGCTCGGTAGGGCGCGCGGCCAGCGACGGCATCGGTTTCCTGCCGATCTACCTCGGCCCGACGCTGATGATCGCGCTGTGGTGGCTGGTGATGCGCAAGATCATCCGCATCAGCAAGAACAACCGCATCACGTCGCTGGCCGACTTCATCGCCTCGCGCTACGGCAAGAGCGCGCTGCTCGGCGGCCTGGTGACGGTGATCGCGGTGATCGGCATCCTGCCCTACATCTCGCTGCAGCTGAAGGCGATCGCCAACAGCTACGCGATCCTGCTGCAGTATCCGGAGATCACCATGCCGGCGAGCGCGGGCGCGGCGCCGCTCGGCGCCGACACCGCGTTCTGGATCGCGCTGATCCTGGCCGCGTTCACGATCCTGTTCGGCACGCGCCACCTGGACGCCGCCGAGCACCACGAAGGCATGGTGGCGGCGATTGCCTTCGAGTCGCTGGTGAAGTTGCTCGCGTTTCTCGCGGTGGGCCTGTTCGTCACCTACGGCATGTATGACGGCGCCGGCGACATCTTCGCGCGCGCGCGCGCCAATTCGCAGCTGAGCCCATTGTTGACGCCGCTGGAGGGCGTCGCGGGCGGCTACGCTAGCTGGGTCTGGCTGACGATCCTGTCGATGCTCGCGATCATGTTCCTGCCGCGCCAGTTCCAGGTGGCGGTGATCGAGAACAAGGACGAGCGGCACCTGAACAAGGCGATCTGGCTGTTTCCGCTCTACATGCTGGCGATCAACCTCTTCGTGCTGCCGATCGCCTTTGGCGGCAACCTGCACTTTCCCGACGGCAGCGTGGACGCCGACACTTTCGTGCTGACCCTGCCGATGGCGGCGAAGCAGGAAGGGCTCGCGCTGCTGGTGTTTATCGGCGGGCTGTCAGCGGCCACCGGCATGGTGATCGTGGAGACCATCGCGCTCTCGACCATGGTATGCAACGACTTGGTGATGCCCGTGCTGCTGCGCCTGAAAGGGCTGCGCCTTGCCGAGCGGCGCGACCTCACCGCGCTGCTGCTCGGGATCCGGCGCGGCGCGATCGTGCTCATGCTGCTGCTCGGCTACCTCTATTTCCGCCTCGCGGGGGAGGCCTATGCGCTGGTATCGATCGGCCTGGTTTCGTTCGCCGCGGTCGCCCAGTTCGCGCCGGCGCTGCTCGGGGGGATTTTCTGGAAGGGCGGCACGCGCCATGGCGCGTTCTGCGGCCTGATCGCGGGCTTCACCGTTTGGGGCTACACGCTGCTGCTGCCGGCGCTGGTGCGCTCCGGGTGGCTGCCGGCCGGCTTGCTGGAGCACGGGCCGTACGGCATCGAATTGCTCAAGCCGCAGCAACTCTTCGGCCTCGCCGGCCTGGACCAGATCACGCACGCCATGATCTGGAGCATGATCGCCAACGCCGGCGCCTACGCCGCGGTGTCTCTGCTCGGCACGCGCGACCCGCAGGAGGCGCGGCAGGCGAGCGTGTTCGTGGACGCCTACCTGCAGGGCGATACCCCGGGCGCGCCGTTCTGGCGCGGCACCGCCTCGGCGAGCGAACTGCACCGCCTGCTGACGCGCTTCATCGGCGCCGAACCGGCCGACGCCGCGTTCCGCGAGTTCGCGCGCAGCCGCAATCTCGCCTGGCCGGATAGTGCGGGCAATGCGCTGCAGGCCGACGCCAACTTGGTGTATTTCGTAGAGATGCAGCTCGCCGGCGCGATCGGCGCCGCGTCCGCCCACATCATGGTCGCCTCGGCGGTGAAGGAGGAGGCGCTGTCGATCGAGGAAGTGCGCGAAATGCTCGACGAGGCCTCGCAGGTCATCGTCTACAGCCACCGGCTGGAACAGAAATCGCGCGAACTCGAGCGCGCCACCGAGGAACTGCGTACGGCGAATGAGCGCCTGAAGGAACTCGACCGCCTGAAGGACGACTTCGTCGCCACGGTATCGCACGAGCTGCGCACGCCGCTCACTTCGATCCGGACTTTTTCCCAGATCCTGCGCGACAACCCCGACCTCGAGCCCGCCGAGCGCGCGCGGCAGCTCGGCATCGTGATCAAGGAGAGCGAGCGTCTGACGCGCCTGATCAACCAGATCCTGGACGTCTCCAAGCTCGAATCCGGCAACGTCGAGTGGCACCCGGGCCCCGTGGACATGAAGGAGATCGTCGAGGACACGGTGGCGGCGATGAGCGAGCTGTTCAGGGAGAAGCGCATCGAGCTGCGCACGCGCGTGCCCGAACAGGTGCCGCTGGTCACCGCCGACCTCGACCGCATCGTGCAGGTGATGCTCAACCTGCTGTCGAATGCCGAGAAATTCTGCGATCCGCACAACGGCAAGGTCGAGATCGCGCTGTCGCAGAGCGCGGACTACCTGCGCGTGGACGTGCGCGACAACGGCGGCGGGATCGGCGTCGCCGACCAGGAATTGATCTTCGAGCGCTTTCGGCGCGCCGGGGATTCCCTGGCGGGGAAACCGCACGGCACGGGACTCGGTTTGCACATTTGCCGCCGCATCGTGGAACGCCTCGATGGACGCATCTGGGTGGAAAGTGGAAGCACGGGGGAGACTTGCATTTCGTTCACGCTGCCGCTCGCGCGTTAAGTTAGTTGCGCTGCAGCATTGCTGCTGCGCATCAAAACGTTGTAAGTCGCCTGTAAGTTTTGCAACTCAGGATGCGGGGGCCGTCATCCAGGGAGGGAGCGATGCAGCTTACACAGAAGCACAACGAGTACTGGCGCAAGAACCTCGTGGTCACCGCGGTACTGCTGCTGGTTTGGTTCATCGTCACCTTTGTGGAAGCCTGGTACGCGAGGGAGCTGAACACGATGACGTTCTTCGGTTTCCCGTTCGGCTTCTACATGTCGGCGCAGGGGTCCCTCGCCATCTACGTGATCATCATCGGCATCTACGCCTGGTACATGCGCAAGCTCGACCTCGAATACGGCGTTGACGAAGGAGACCTCGAATGAACCAGGCCGTCTCGCACTCCGCGTTCAAGAGCCAGCTCAAGAAGTACTACAGCTTCTACGCCGGCGGTTTCATCGGTTTCGTGATCCTGCTCGCGATCGCCGAGCAGATGGGATTGTCGAAACAATGGATCGGCTACTGGTTCCTGTTCGCGACCATCGGCCTGTACGCGGGCATCGGCATCATGACCCGCACCTCGGAGGTGTCCGAGTACTACGTCGCGGGGCGCCGCGTGCCGGCGTTCTTCAACGGCATGGCGACCGGCGCCGACTGGATGAGCGCGGCCTCGTTCATCGGCATGGCGGGCACGCTGTTCCTGGGCGGCTTTGACGGGCTTGCCTGGGTCATGGGCTGGACCGGCGGCTACTGCCTGGTGGCGCTGTTCCTCGCGCCTTACCTGCGCAAGTTCGGCCAGTTCACGATTCCCGACTTCCTCGCCGAGCGCTACGGCGGCAACATCGTTCGCACCATCGGGATCATTTCCGCGATCACCTGCTCGTTCGTTTACGTGGTGGCGCAGATCTACGGCGTCGGCCTGATCACCAGCCGGTTCACCGGGCTGGAGTTCGGCGTCGGTGTGTTCGTCGGCCTCGCCGGTATCCTCGTCTGCTCGATGCTGGGCGGCATGAGGGCGGTGACCTGGACGCAGGTGGCGCAGTACATCATCCTGATCATCGCCTACATGACCCCGGTGGTCTGGCTGGGCACCAAGCACACCGGCATCCCGATCCCGCAGATCGCCTACGGCTATACGCTGCAGAAGGTGACCGAGCTGGAGAAAAAGATCACGGCCGATCCGAAGGAGCAGGAGGTCCGTAAGATCTTCGCCGACCGCGCTGCCGCGGGCAAGGCCGCGCTTGCCGATTCGGACAAGTCCTACACCGCAGGCAAGGCCAAGCTCGAACAGGAACTTGCCGGCTTGAAATCCTCCAACGCTCCGGCTGACAAGGTCGCGGCGGCGGAGAAGGCCTTGGCGGCCTATCCGAAGGACGTCGCGGACGCGAAGAAGGCGTGGACTCGTGAAACCGGTCTCGCTGCACGAGCCGCGCCGCCTCGTCCGCACGCTCAGGCGTTTCCAGGCAAGGATGAAGCGGCGCAGAACACTGCGCGCCTGAACTTCATCGGCATCGTGTTCTGCATGATGTTCGGCACCGCGGCGCTGCCGCATATCCTGATGCGCTACTACACCACGCCCAGCGTGCAGGAGGCGCGCGTCTCGGTGTTCTGGTCGCTGTTCTTCATCTTCCTGCTGTACTTCACGGCGCCCTGCCTCGCGGTGCTGGCGAAGTACGACATGTTCACGAACCTGGTGGGCAGCCAGTTCGCATCGCTGCCGGGATGGGCGGCGGCATGGGCGCTGGTAGATCCGGGATTGCTCAACATCACCGACATCAACAAGGACGGCATCGTGCAGTGGGCCGAAGTACTGATCGGCGGCGACCTGATCGTGCTGGCGACCCCGGAAATCGCGGGCCTGCCGTACGTGGTCTCGGGCCTGGTGGCTGCCGGTGGCCTGGCGGCGGCGCTCTCGACCGCCGACGGCCTGCTGCTGACCATCGCCAACGCGCTGTCGCACGACCTGTACTACAAGATGATCGACCCCTCGGCTTCCACCACGAAGCGCGTGACGATCTCCAAGGTCTTGCTGCTGGTGGTGGCGATTATCGCGGCCTACGTGTCCTCGCAAAAACCGGGAGACATCCTGTTCCTGGTGGGCGCGGCGTTCTCGCTGGCCGCATCGGCGTTCTTCCCGCCGCTGGTGATGGGCATATTCTGGAAGCGCGCCAACAAGTGGGGCGCGATTGTGGGCATGGCCGCGGGCCTTGCGATCTGCATCTACTACATGATGCGCACCTACCCGTTCTTCACCAACATGGGCGTACCCGTGATGCCGCTGTGGTTCGGGCTGAGCCCGGTGTCGGCGGGGATGTTCGGCCTGCCGCTCGGGATGGTCACCATCTGGATCGTCAGCCTGCTGACTGCGCCGCCATCCAAGGAAGTGCAGGAGCTGGTGGAGCATGTGCGCTATCCGCACCTGACGGGCGACGAAATCGTGAGCGAGGCGCGCTAGCGCAGGCTTGCGCCAAGTCAGGAAAAGGCCCGCTTCGTGCGGGCCTTTTTTTACTTTCGGATTAGGCCACCAGGTCCTTGACGAGATGGGCGAGGTCGTCGCGTTGCGCATCGGCAATCAGCCGGCGGGTCATTTTCGGGTCGAAGCGCAGCAGGTGCATCGCGACTTCGTCGAAGCGGGCCCGGTTGCCGCAAGCGTGCTGCGCCATCCCGAGCTGGTACCAGGCGTGGGGATTCATCGGTTGCAGCCGAGCGGCCTGCTCGAGCGCCGCCGCCGCTTGCGGGTGGTGGCCGAGCGCGGCATGGGCGAGCCCCAGGCCGTACCAGGCGCGGTCGAGGCCCGGTCGCAGGCGCGTCGCCTCGCGGAATGCCGCGATCGCCGGCTCGAACCGGTGGCGCTTGTCGAGTGTATAGCCGAGGTTGAAATGGGCCACCGCGTTATCCGGATCGGCGCGCAGCACCGCGTGGAAATAGGGTTCGGCTTCGTCGAACCGACCCAGCGAGGCCAGCAGGTAGGCAATCCTGTTCGTCGGCCTGGGGAAGCCGGCCTTCATTTTTATCGCCGAAGTGTAGGCCGTGATCGCCTGCGACTTGAGCCCGAACAATTCGAGCAAGCGGCCGCGCAGGTAATATCCCCAATGTTCCATCGACGGTTGCCGGGTTGAGCTGATGTACGAGGTTATCGTAATTCTGAAAGCGCTGACCGAGGTGGCTGGTGTCGCTTTCCTGGGGCAGGGCGTGCTGTGGGTGCTGGCCGGCTCGAAGCGCAACCAGAACATCGTCTACAACCTTTTCAAGACCCTCACCTCGCCGGTGACCCGGGTCACGCGCGCCATCACCCCGCGCATCGTCCTCGACCAGCACATCGGCCTGGTGGCCTTTTTCCTGCTGATGGTGCTGTGGGTCACGCTGACGGCGTTCAAGATCAAGATCGTCATGGAGAATACACCGGCCGCGTCCTGAGCCACTGCCTACTGGGATTCAGGTTTTTCCAGGCTGTAACCCAGGCCCCGCACGGTGACGATACGCACGCCGCCCGGTTCGAGCTTCTTGCGCAGGCGGTGGACGTACACCTCGATCGCGTTTCCCGAGACTTCCTCGCCCCACTCGCACAGGTGGTTGACAAGCTGGTCCTTCGAAACCAGGCGGCCCGCGCGCTGCAGGAAGATTTCTAGAAGGCCAAGCTCGCGCGCCGAGAACTCGACCGGTTCGCCGTTCAGGCTTGCGGCGCGCCCGACCTGGTCGTAGGTGAGCGCGCCATGGCTGATGCGCGCGGAGCCGCCCGCCATGCCGCGGCGCGTCAGCGCGCGTACCCGGGCCGCCAGCTCCGCGAGCTCGAAGGGCTTGGCCAGATAGTCGTCGGCGCCCGCGTCCAGGCCCGTTACGCGGTCGTTGACGCTGTCGCGCGCGGTGAGGATCATCACCGGCGTCGCAGACTTGCGCGAGCGCAGGCGCTTCAACACCTCGAGTCCGGATCTCTTCGGCAGTCCGAGGTCGAGAATGAGCAGGTCGAATTCATTCGCCTCGAGCGCGGCGTCCGCTTCCTCGCCGTTTGTCACGCAGTCCACCGCGTAGCCCGACTGGCGCAGCGACCGCATCAGGCCCTCGGCGAGGCTCGGATCGTCCTCGGCTACCAGTATGCGCATACTCTCTCCCTTGTCGCAGTGTAGCAAAGGAGGCTGGGGTAAAATCTGTCATCCGCGGAGAGATGGCCGAGCGGCTTAAGGCGCACGCTTGGAAAGCGTGTGTACGCTAATCACGTACCGTGGGTTCGAATCCCACTCTCTCCGCCACCAGCGCGTCGCCTATTCGGGTTGATCGGGCTGAATTAGGCGCCATTCGTTGTCGCACTTGCGGCAGCGAACCTGCGAGGGCGAGATCAGCCTGAAGCGGGCGTAGGCGCCGCAGGCGAGGCAGGTGGCGTGCTCGCCGAGCTGTTCGGCCTCCACCAGGATCTTCTGATACCGTACCAGCCCGTAGATCCCGATTGCGGCCGCGGCCGCGACGACGATGACGTAAAAGAGCAGGCGCGCAATCGAACCCCGGAAGCTCAGTTCCTCCATGCAGGCCGCGATCGCGACAATGCAGAAAAACCCGCTGATGAACCAGGCGTGGCCCTCGATCAGGCGGCGCTCGTACCAGCGCGCGAAGCCGAGGCGGCGGATGCTGTCGGCGGGTTCCATGCTTCAATGATGATGGCATACAATGAGCGCGGCGGGCCCCCCCGCATTGCAGCCTGGTGAACCTGGTCAGGTCCGGAAGGAAGCAGCCACAGCTGGAATCTGCAAGTGCCGGGGTCAGGCTCGCCAATTCACTGCCGCCCCCCGGTAGAATCGCCGCATGAGCTATCAAGTTCTGGCCCGCAAATGGCGGCCGCGCGAATTCGCCAGCCTGGTCGGGCAGGAGCACGTGGTGAAGGCATTGCGCCACGCGCTGGCCGAGCAGCGGCTGCACCATGCCTACCTGTTCACGGGCACCCGCGGCGTGGGCAAGACCACCCTGGCGCGCATCCTCGCCAAGTGCCTGAACTGCGAGACCGGCATCACGCCCGATCCCTGCGGCAAATGCAGTGCCTGCGTCGAGATCGACGGCGGGCGCTTCCCTGACTTGATCGAGATCGACGCCGCCACCAATAACGGCATCGATGAAATGCGCGCCTTGCAGGACAATGCGGCCTACGTGCCGGTGCGGGGGCGCTTCAAGGTGTTCGTCATCGACGAAGCGCATATGCTGTCGAAGCCGGCCTTCAACTCGATGCTCAAGACGCTGGAGGAGCCGCCGGCGCATCTCAAGTTCATCCTCGCGACCACCGATCCGCAGAAAATTCCGGTAACCGTTTTGTCGCGCTGCCTGCAGTTCAACCTGAAACAGATGCCGCGCGCCGTGATCATCGCGCGCCTCGAGAAAATCCTTCCCGAGGAGAAAATCACCTTCGATGCGGAGGCGCTGGCGCTGATCGCGCGCGCTGCCGCGGGCAGCATGCGCGACGCGCTATCGCTGCTCGACCAGGCGATCGCGCACGGCGAGGGCCGCCTGAACGCCGCCGGCGTACGCGAGATGCTCGGGACGGTGGACGAAACCTACCTGCTGCGGCTGCTGGAAGCCCTCGCCGCGGGCGACGGGCCGGCGCTGGCCGCGATCGCCGACGAGATGCAGGCGCGCAGTCTTGCGTTCGACGGCGCGCTGCAGGATCTGGCCAGCCTGCTGCTGCGCCTGACCCTGGCGCAGACGGTGCCCGCCGCGCTGGAGGACGACATGCCCGAGCGCGAGCGCATCGCGGCGCTGGCGCGCGCCCTCGATCCGGAGCTGGTGCAACTGTGCTACCAGATCGCGCTCCAGGGGCGCGAGGACCTGCCGCTCGCACCGGACGAGCATGCCGGTTTCCTGATGACGCTTCTGAGAATGCTGGTGTTTCGCCCTGAAATTGTTTTTTCTAGTGACGGGAAGAAAGAAAAATCAATTCCCGCGAAGACATCTTTAAAAAAGTTCGACGGCAACTGGCCTGCGCTGGTGCAGCAGCTGCCGCTGGCGGGCGGCTCGAAGGAGTTGGCGCGCAACTCCGAACTCAAGAGCCGCGACAACGGCGTGTTCGAGCTGGTGGTGCAAAAAGCGATGGCGCACCTCGGGGGCGACGGCTACCGGGAGAAGCTGCAGGCGGTGCTCACGGCGCATCTGGGCAGCCCGGTGAAGGTGCGCGTGACGCCGGGCGAGCTACGCGGCGCGACCGCGTCGGCGCTCGATGCGGCCGAGCGCGGCGCGCGGCAGGCGGAAGCGGCGCACGCGGTCCAGGGAGACAGTTTCGTGCAGGAGCTCGTCAACCTCTTCGACGGCAGGATCGTCGATTCGACTATCCGGGAAAAACAGCGATGAAAGGCAACATCGGTCAGATGATGAAGCAGGCGCAGATGATGCAGGAGAACATGCGCCGCATGCAAGAGCAGCTGGGCAGCATGGAGGTCGAGGGTCAGTCGGGTTCCGGCATGGTGAAAATCGTGATGACCTGCAAGCACGAGGTGCGGCGGGTCAGCATCGACCCGTCGCTGGCGGGCGATGACAGGGAAATGCTGGAGGACCTGCTGGTGGCGGCGATCAACGATGCCGCGCGCAAGGTCGAGGCCACCGTGGCCGAGAAGATGGGCAGCCTGACCGCGGGCATGGGGCTGCCGGCCGGTTTGAAACTGCCTTTTTGAGGCAGACGATAGTTGAATCGGAAAGTGAAGAGAGAAACAGTCCCCGGCGCGAAGGGCCTCGACCGGCTGATCGAGGCGTTGCGGGTGCTGCCCGGCGTCGGGCCGCGCTCGGCGCAACGCATGGCCTATTACCTGATGCAGTACGACCGCGCGGGCGCCGAGGCACTGGGAGCGTCGCTGGGCGAAGCCCTGCGCACGGTGCGCCACTGCAGCCGCTGCAACAGCTTCACCGAGGAGGAGATTTGCGCGCTTTGCCGCTCGCCGCGGCGCGATCCGGCGCTGCTGTGCGTGGTCGAGACACCCGCGGACCTGGCGATGGTCGAGCAGACGCTCAGTTTCTCCGGGATGTATTTCGTGCTGATGGGCCGGCTTTCGCCGCTCGATGGCATCGGACCGCGCGACATCGGCCTGGACAGGCTGCTGGCGCGGGCGACCGAGGGCGTGGTGCAGGAAGTGATCCTGGCGACCAATTTCACCAACGAAGGCGAGGCGACCGCCCATTACATCGCCGAAATGCTGCGCGCGCGCGGGGTCCGGGCGTCGCGCATCGCGCGCGGCGTGCCGCTGGGCGGCGAGCTCGAATACGTGGACGTCGGCACCATTTCACAAGCGCTGCTGGACCGGCGCGGGTTATAGTCCCGGAACTGGAGGTCAGAAATGAGAATGATCATCGGCATTGCATTGCTCGGCGTCGCCTCGATGGCGCAGGCCCAGCTCGAGAAGCGCGACGTGCATATCGCGGTCGGCGGCCAGGCGTCGTTCTACTACCTGCCGCTCACGGTCGCGGAGCGGCTCGGCTACTTCAAGGACGAGGGGCTCAATCTCAAGCTGAGCGACTTCGCGGGCGGCGCGGTCGCCCTGCGCGCCGTGGTCGGCGGCAGCGCCGACGTGGTCTCAGGCGCCTACGAGCACACCATCAGCCTGCAATCGAAGAAGCAGTACTTCCAGGCATTCGTGGCGCAGGGGCGATTGCCGCAGATCGCCTTCGGCGTCGTTAGCGCCAAGGCGGGCGCGATCCGCTCGTTCAAGGATCTCAATGGGGCTCAAGGTAGGGGTGAGCGCGCCCGGCTCAAGCACCCACAATCTGGTGAAGCAGCTGCTTACCAAGGGCGGGCTCGACCCCAACAAGGACGTCGCCATCATCGGCGTCGGGCTCGGGGCGACCGCGATCAACGCAATCAAGAGCGGGCAGATCGACGCCATCTCGAACACCGACCCGGTGATCACCAAGCTCGAGCAGGACAACTCGATCAAGGTGCTAGCCGACACGCGGACGTTGAAAGGCACCGAATCCGTCTGGGGCGCGCCCCTGCCTGCCGGTGTGCTGCACGCGCCGATCGAGTTCGTGCAGAAGAATCCGAACACGGTCCAGGCGCTGGCGAACGCCATCGTGCGCGCCGATAAATGGATCGCCAAGGCGAGCGCGACGGACGTCGCCAAGGTGGTTCCGGAGGCCTATCTGCTCGGCGATCGCGCGCTGTACTTGTTCTCCTACAACAAGGTGAAAGAGGCGATCTCGCCCGACGGCCTGATCTCCGATGCCGGCGCCAAGGCCACGGTGCGCGCGCTCGCCGCGTTCGATCCCGCGGTGAAGCCCGCCGAGATCGACCTCGCGCGCACCTACACGAACGAATTCGCGAAGAAAGCAAATCTGAAATACAAGTGAGCCCCGCTCTCGCGCTCGAGAACATTACCTGCACCTTCGTCTCGCGCGAGGACCGCACCCAGCGCTATACCGCCGTCAAGGACACCACCCTCGCCGTCGCGCCGGGCGAATTCGTGTCCGTGGTCGGCCCGACGGGCTGCGGCAAGTCGACGCTGCTCAACATCGCCGCCGGGCTGCTCGAGCCCTCGGCGGGCCGGGTGGCGGTGTTCGGCGAGACGCTCTTGGGGATCAATTCGCGCGCCGGGTATCTGTTTCAGACCGAGGCCCTGATGCCCTGGCGCAACGCGCTCGGCAACATCACCGCGGGGCTGGAATTCCGGGGTCTGGAACGCCATGAGTATCTGGAAAAAGGCGACGAATGGCTGCGCCGCGTCGGCCTCGGCGGTTTCGGCGATCGCTACCCGCACCAGCTCTCCGGCGGCATGCGCAAGCGCGTGTCGCTCGCCCAGACGCTGATCCTGAACCCGCAGATGCTGCTGATGGACGAGCCGTTCTCGGCGCTCGACATCCAGACCCGCCAGCTGATGGAAAATGAGCTGCTCGAGCTGTGGTCGGCGGACCGCAAGTCGGTGGTGTTCATCACGCACGACCTGGAGGAGGCGATCGCGCTCTCGGATCGGGTGGTGGTGCTCTCGGCGGGGCCCGAGGCGCACCCGATCGGCGACTACCGCATCGACCTGCCGCGCCCGCGCGACGTGGCCGAAGTGCGGCTGACGCCGATGTTTCTCGAGCTGCTCGCCGAGATCTGGCATTCAATGAAGGACGAGGTGCTCAAGGGCTATGCGCAACAGCGGCGCTAACCTCGGTCTGCGGGTCTGGCAGGTGGCACTGCTGGCGGGCGTGTTCCTCGCCTGGCACCTGCTGAGCGTGCCGGGGATCGTGCCGCCGCTTTATTTCGACGACCCCTACAGGGCGGCGTTTCTCTTCGGCGAGCCGCTCAAGGTGTTCGGCCGGATCTGGAACTGGTTCATCGGCGGCGACATCTACCGCCACCTCTGGGTGACACTCGTCGAGACCATGCTCGCCTTCGTGATTGGCACGGTGTCCGGGGTGGCGATCGGCATCTGGCTCGCCCTCGCGCCCACCGCCTCCGCGATCTTCGATCCCTACATCAAGGCGCTCAACGCCATGCCGCGCGTCATCCTGGCGCCGATTTTCTTCGTCTGGTTCGGCCTGGGGATCGCCTCCAAGGTGGCGCTCGGCGTGACGCTCGTCTTCTTCATCGTCTTCTTCAACGTCTACCAGGGCGTGCGCGAGGTAAGCCCGGTGGTGCTCGCGAACGCGCGCATGCTCGGCGCCTCGCAGAAACAGCTGCTGCGCTACGTCTACCTGCCCTCGGCCATGAGCTGGATGTTCGCCAGCCTGCACAATTCTGTCGGCCTCGCTTTCGTCGGCGCGGTGGTGGGCGAGTACCTCGGCTCCTCGGAGGGCGTCGGCTACCTGATCCTGCAGGCCGAGGGTGTGTTCGACATCAACACGGTGTTCGCCGGCATCCTGGTGCTGACCGCCTTCGCGCTGGTGCTGGACTGGGCGGTGACGCTGGCGGAAAAAAGGCTCATGGTGTGGCAGCCGCGCAGCGGCGAAACGGAGAGGATCTGAACGTGAAAACCAAAGTGTTTTTTTGTTTCGTTCTGCTATGTTTTTGCTCCTGGGTTCAGGCACAGCAATATCCGAACAAGGCAGTCAAGGTAGTCATTCCGTACCCGCCCGGTTCGACCCCGGACATCGTCGGCAGGACGCTGTCGACGAAGCTCCAGGAAGCGCTCGGCCAGCCCTTCGTGGTCGAGAACCGCACCGGCGCGGGCGGCAACATCGGCGCGGAAGCGGTCGCCAAAGCCCCGGCCGACGGCTACACGCTGCTCATCGGCATCAACGGGCCCGCGGCGATCAACAAATTCCTCTACAAGAACCTCGGCTACGACTCGGACAAGGACCTGCTGCCGGTATCGCTGCTCGCCTCCGCGCCTCAAATGCTGGTTGTTTCTCAAGAAATTAAATCTACTGATCTGAAATCATTTCTCGAATATCTGCGCAAAAATCCAGGCCGCCTTTCCTACGGTTCCGTGGGCAGCGGCAGCGCCTCGCACCTCACGATGGAGCTGCTGAAAAGCGATGCCGGGGTTTTCATCGTGCACATCCCGTACCGCGGCTTCCCGCCGGCGGTGACCGACCTGCTCTCGGGCAATATCCAGACCATGTTCGCGATCGTTCCCGCGGTGCTGCAGCAGGTGCGCGCCGGAAAGATGAAGGCGCTCGCGGTGACGGGCCTGAAGCGCAGCGCGCTGGCGCCCGAAGTGCCGAGCGTCGCGGAACTCGGCTACCCGCAGCTCGAGTCGCTCGCCTGGATCGGCCTGCTCGCGCCGGCGGGCACGCCGGCCGAGGTCGTCAGCCGCCTGCATGCTGAAACGGCGAAGGCGATGCGCGCGCCCGAAACGCGCGACGCGCTCGGCAAGCAGGGTTTCGACGTCGTGGCGAACTCGCCGGCGGAATTTTCCGCCTGGATCCGGGCGGAGCAGGCGAAGTGGTCCAGGGTAATACGGGCGAGCGGAGCGACGGCGGACTAGCTATTTCTTGCCAGGTTTTTGCGCTTGAACCTGGGTCTTGCTGGTTGCGGGGGCCACCCTGCCCGGGGCTGGTGCTACGCTGTCGGGCGCGGCCGTGCGTGCAGGGGACGCTTTCTCGGGAAGGGCGGCGTTCGTTGTCAGTGCCTTACCTGGCATTCGATTGAAGTTGCTGATCGAAAGCAGGTGGCTGTACACCCAGGCCAGCTCGCCTGAGCGGAATAGCCGGAGGATCTGCGCCTCCGGCAATGCATTAAGCTTGCGCTCGTCCACCATCATCAGACCCGCGATTGAAAAACGCTCGCCGCCGGGCAGCTTGACCTTGGCGGCCACATCCACCAGCAGGTCGAGTTCCCGCAGCGTCTGGAGAAATAGGTCGGTGCGCTCGAGTTGCTTCTGGTAGTCCTGCAGGAACGTCAGCACCCCCTTCAGGTAATCCGTTGATTCGCCCTTGCCGTTGAACAGCGGCTGCCCCTCGTCGGCGCCGAAACCCGGGTAGGATTCGTCGATGCACACGGTCAGCTTCTGTTCGGCGTCGCCCTTGGCCAGAACGAACGGATAGCGGCGGATGTAGGCCGGCACATACTCGCCTTTCCATCGCCCGCCGGCATCGACAAACAGGTTTTCCCGGTCGCGAAATCCGAGCAGCGCCAGCGGCAACACCTGGGGGCCCGCGACCTTGGCGAAGACGATCGGGAAATGCTTGCAGGCCTCCGGGAACTCGATGCCGGCCAGCAGCACGGAGTTGGTCTTGCCCGAGAATTTCAAACCGTCGTCGCTGGGTTTTATCTTGAGATTGCGGTGCGTTTGCGAATTCAGCGCGATCGGGTTGTCGTAAAAAAGCGGATTGGACATCAATGGGCTCCTGCGCCGGTTCGTGGGTCAGGGAGCAAGTATGGCAGGGTATGCATTTCGACCGTCAAAAGGTTGACACCGCAGCGCAACATGGACTATAATCTTTGGCTCAACGGACGCGGGGTGGAGCAGTCTGGCAGCTCGTCGGGCTCATAACCCGAAGGTCATAGGTTCAAATCCTATCCCCGCAACCAACAGCCGTATCAGGTCCGCGCGATGCGCGGGTGCAGGTCTGCTCTTTAACAATTCGCAGCCGATAGGTGTGGGCGCTCGATGCGGAAGGCTTATGCATCTAGTAGCCTGCAACTTATTAGTACACGCAGTATTCAGTAGTACCTCGTTTACTTTGAGAAGCAGGATGAAATACAAGCAATAAGCATTACCAAGCAGAGATTAAACTGAAGAGTTTGATCCTGGCTCAGATTGAACGCTGGCGGCATGCCTTACACATGCAAGTCGAGCGGCAGCGCGGGGGCAACCCTGGCGGCGAGCGGCGGACGGGTGAGTAATACATCGGAACGTGTCCTTTCGTGGGGGATAACCAGTCGAAAGACTGGCTAATACCGCATGAGATCGCAAGATGAAAGCGAGGGATCCGCAAGGACCTCGCGCGATTGGAGCGGCCGATGTCGGATTAGCTAGTTGGCGGGGTAAAAGCCCACCAAGGCGACGATCCGTAGCTGGTTTGAGAGAACGACCAGCCACACTGGGACTGAGACACGGCCCAGACTCCTACGGGAGGCAGCAGTG
>JBBPIU010000048.1:0-22905 GCA_038040245.1 Pseudomonadota bacterium
CGATCTGGGCGTCTCAGCGGCAGTCGCGGAAATGTTGCTCTGACCCCCTTTTTCTCAGCCGATCGGGTTTTTCAGCAGCCCGATACCCGCGATTTCCGTTTCCAGAATGTCCCCGGCCTGCAGGAACTCCGGCGGGGTGCGGGCATGGCCGACGCCGGCCGGGGTGCCGGTGGAGATGATGTCGCCCGGTTCGAGGGTCATCCCCGCCGAGAGCTCGGCGATGATGCGCGGAATCTTGAAATACATGTGCCGGGTATTCGAATCCTGCTTGATCGCACCGTTGACGCGCGTCACCACCCGCAGGTCCCACCAGGATTTCACCTTGTCGGCGGTGACGATCCACGGGCCCATCGGGCAATGGCCGTCCAGGCTCTTGCCCTTGAACCACTGCTGGCCGTGACGGCGCTGCACCTCGCGCGCCGAGACATCGTTGATCACCGTGTAGCCGAACACGTGCTTCATCGCGTCGGCTTCCTTGATGTTGATGCCACCGCGCCCGATCACCACGCCCAGCTCCACTTCCCAATCCACCTTCTCGGTCACACCCGCGTGCAGCGGGATGCGGTCGTAGGGTCCGTTCACGGCCAACGGCGACTTGGTGAAGAAGGTCGGATGCGCGGGCATTTCCGTGACGTTGGTGCGTGCCTTGGCGCCTTCCTCGAAGTGCTCGACGTAATTCCAGCCGACGCAGAACACGTTCTTGGGCGGTCGCGGAATCGGCGCGAGGACCCGGACCGATGAGATTGGAATTGCTTTTCCGGGTTTCTGTTTCAAGGTCTTACGAACAAAGGCCAAACCTTTGCTCCCCTGCGCGATAAGCGAAACCATGTCAGGGACCTTCAGTTCCATCAGGTGCTCGGGTCCCGACATCACGCCGACCCGCGGCGCGGCGCCTTTCTTATTCGCAACATAGGTCAGCAGTCGCATCGCGATTTCCGGTCCATTTCGGCGTGGAAGTGGGCGAGTTTACCCTTGAGTGATAGCCTTGCACACCATGAACGCCCCGTATGCCGAACCGTTTCTCACTCTGCAGGAAATCGTCGCCGCGGCGCGCGCCAACCTGGCGCCCGGCCCCTGGAGCTATCTCATCGGCGGCGCCGAGACCGAAACGACCGTGCGGCGGAACCGGCAGGCGCTCGATTCGATTGCTTTCCGGCCGCGCGTGCTGCGCGACGTCAGCCGGATCGACACCACCGCAGCGTTTCTTGGCAAGCGCGTGCGCCTGCCGGTGCTGCTCGCGCCGATCGGCGGCCTGGAATCCATCGTCGAGGGCGGTGCCGCCGCCGCGGCACGCGGTGCGGCGCAGTTCGGCGTGCCGCAGATGTTGTCCTCCGTCTGCCAGCCCGGGCTGGAGGCAACCGCAGCCGCCGCGGACACGGTGCGCGTCTTCCAACTCTACGTGCGCGGCGACGACGGCTGGGTGGACGACCACGTGCAGCGCGCCCGGGACCACGGCTATACGGCGTTCTGCCTCACAGTGGACGTCGCCATGTACAGCCGGCGCGAGCGCGATCTCGTGGGTCGCTTCATCAAACCCTGGCGCGCCACCGCGCCGGCCGGCAGCAGCTACCAGTCGGGCCTTTCCTGGGATCATGTCAAACGCTTCAAGGACAAGCACGGCGTGCCGCTGATCATCAAAGGCATCGCCACCGTCGAGGACGCCGAAATTGCGCTGCAGCACGCCGTCGAGGTGATTTACGTCTCCAACCACGGCGGCCGCCAGCTCGACCACGGCCTGGGCAGCATGACCGTGCTGCCGCAGATCGTCGCCGCCATCGCGGGGCGCGCCGAAGTCTGGGTGGACGGCGGTTTCATGCGCGGCACGGACGTGGTGAAAGCCATCGCGCTCGGCGCTAAAACGGTCGGCTTGGGACGCCTGCCCTGCCTCGGCCTCGCCGCCGCGGGGGTGCCGGGCCTGGTGCGCACGCTGGAAATCCTCGAAGACGAAATCCGCACCTGCCTCGGCCTGCTCGGCGTTACTTCGTTCGCCGAACTCACCCCGCAGCACGTCACCGCCGCGCCGCCGGTGAGCGAACCCGGCGTCTTCAGCGCCTTCCCGTTGCTCGGAGAGTCGCCAGGCGACTGACTTCCGCCCCGCGCAGCGAGGAGCCGAGGTTGCGTGAATACATCCAGTAAGCTAAAGGTCTGATCCTGAGGGACGAATGACCGGCCGAAGTTGCCGGGTGTCCAATTGACCACCATTTAGGAAGTTCACTTTACGTTGGATTGCATGTCCGATTTCATCCTCTACGGTTTCGGTGGATTGCTGGCCTATCAGACGTATGTCACGGTTCGCGTAGTGTTGAGCAAGTCCTATACCCGAGCAGAGAAGTGGCGTCAGCTTCTATTCGTCTGGCTAGTCCCGTTCGTTGGTGCCGCGATAACGCTTGCTGTTCTCGCAACGGATAGGAAAATCTCTGTGCGCCCTGACAAGGACCAGGTGCCGCAAGAACCGAACGATCGAAGTTGATAGGGAATATGCAATCTAATGGGGCACGTTAGTCCGCGCACGGACGACTTCGCATCATGAAGCTCTACATCACCCCAGGATCTCCCTACGCGCGCATCGCACGAGTCGTAGCTCTCGAGAAGGGATTGGAGAGCCGAGTCGAGATCATCGCCGCACAGACACGTCTTGCGGACAGTCCGTACTACAGCATCAATCCATCGGGTCGTGTTCCCTATCTCATCCGTGACGACGGCGTCGGCTTAGAAGAATCCGCTGTCATCTGCGCCTACCTCGATCACCTCGACGGCAACCCGGCCTTCGATTTGCCAACCGGTGACCAAGCGTGGGAGGCGCGCCGTCTCGACGCCTTGGCGAGAAGCATGTTGGACGGCCTCGCAGTTTGGGGCCGCGAGATCCTGCGGCCTCAAAACGAGCGTTCGCCCACAGTCCTCCAGCACGAAGCACACCGCAGCGAACGAATGGCCGACCTTTGGGAGGCGGAGATCGGCCATCCGCTGATGCGCGGCGCACTCAACCTGGCGCAAATCACGCTCGCCTGTGCCCTCGGGCTCGAAGCTCGGAATCCCCAACTTCACTGGCGGCCGGAGCACCCCAAGCTGTGCGATTGGTTCGGCCACATTGCCGCACGCCCGTCGTTCGCAGCGACTGCGCCGCCAGGCGCATCAGTGAGTGGTGCCACGCCTAACAAGGCGCACTAAGATTGGCGTTTACGCATGAGCACATCGCCGCCTAACCCATCAATCCAAAGCGGACGGGCCGCGAGCCGCCGTTAGGCAGCCCGCGATCCTATGGCGATGACCGAGGTGTATGCGGCGATCGAACCGGTGCGCGCGGAGATCGACATGCTCGAAGGGCCGACCGTGCTCGAGTTTGGCAGCCCGTGGTGCGGATACTGTCGCGCCGCCCAACCGCTGCTGGCCTCCGCCTTTGCCGATCACCCGCGCGTGCGCCATATCAAAATTGCTGACGACAGCGGCCGTGCGCTGGGGCGTTCTTTCAAAGTGAAGCTGTGGCCTACGTTGGTGTTTCTAAGCAATGGCCGGGAAACCGCGCGCCTGGTTCGAACTGGCGACGCGAGCGCGATCCGCAGAGCCCTCGCGCAGATCGACATCGCCGAATGAATGTCGTGTGACCGGCCGGGGAGACAGGTACAAAAACGCCGGATCAGACCTGCCGCTCGTTTCTCCTCCAGATCCAGGCGAGCGTCCCGCCCGAGACGATGCACCAGATGCCCCACAGCCCCGCCACCGCGACCATCGCGAGGTCGGAGGAGAACTGCGCCGCGACGATGCCGAGCGCGAGGCCGGAGTTCTGCATCCCGCCCTCGATCACGACGGCGCGCCGATCGGCCACCGGCAGCGAAGCGGCGAGCGCGCCAAGCCAGCCGAGCAGCAGACCAAGCCCGTTATGCAGCACCACGATGGGCAGCGTGCGACCGAGTTCGATCAGGAACAGGTTCCATTGGGCGGCGACGGCGAGCACGATGAACGCGGCCAGCGCGATCCCCGAGAAGCGCGCGAGCGGCTTGCGGATGCGCGCCGCGAATCCCGGCGCGTGCCGGGACGTGAGCATCGCGGCGCTCATCGGAATCGCGAGCAGCAGCAGCAGGCTCGCCACCAGGGCGAGCGGATTGACGTCGATCGAGCGCGCCCAGGCCGCGGTGTCCGGATTGGCCGAGATCATCAGGGTGAAGTTGAGCGGCGTCAGAACCAGCGCCAGCAGGCCCCCTACCGCCGAGATCGAGAGCGAGAGCGCGAGATTGCCGCGGCCGAACGCGGTGAGTACATTTGAGAGCGTGCCGCCGGGGCAGGCCGCCACCAGCATCATCGCCGCCTCGGTCGCGGGCGGCAGGTCCAGCACCATGGTGAGGAGCCAGGTCGCGCCCGGCAGCAGAACGAACTGCGCCAGCAACCCGATCCCCACCGCGAGCGGGTGCCGCGCGACGTAGCGGAAGTCCGCCAGCCGCAGATCGAGCGATACCGTGTACACCATGGTTGCGAGTACGGCCATCAGGATCGCCTGCTGCACCGTCAGGTCTTCAGCGCCCTGAAGCGGATGCGATGGGGCCGCGCCGCTTCCTCGCCGAGGCGCTTTCGCTTGTCGGCCTCGTATTCCTGGTAGTTGCCAGGGAAGAACACCACCTGCGATTCGCCTTCGAAGGCGAGGATGTGGGTGGCGATGCGGTCGAGGAACCAGCGGTCGTGCGAGATCACCAGCACGCTGCCCGCGAATTCCAATAGCGCCTCCTCGAGCGCGCGAAGCGTCTCGACATCGAGGTCGTTGGACGGCTCGTCCAGCAGCAGCACGTTGGCGCCCGACACCAGCTGCTTGGCCAGGTGCAGCCGGCCGCGCTCGCCGCCGGAGAGCTGGCCGACCGGCTTTTGCTGGTCGGCGCCGCGGAAGTTGAAGCGCGCGAGGTAGACGCGCGACGGCATCTGGAACTTGCCGACGGTCATGATGTCCTGGCCGCCGCAGACGTCCTCGAACACCGTCTTGTCGCCCTGCAGCACGTCACGCGACTGGTCCACATGCGCGATTTTCACCGTCTTGCCGATGGCGATTTTCCCCGAATCCGCCTTTTCCTTTTTTAGGATTAGTTTGAAAAGCGTCGATTTGCCGGCGCCGTTCGGCCCGATGATGCCGACGATGGCGCCCGGCGGTACCATGAACGACAGCTTGTCGATCAGCAGCCGGTCGCCGAATCCCTTGGACACGTCCTTGAACTCGATCACCTCGTTGCCCAGCCGCTCGGCGACCGGGATGAATATCTCCTGGGTTTCGTTCCTCGCCTGGTGCTCGTACTCGGATAGTTCCTCGAAGCGCGCCAGGCGCGCTTTCGATTTCGCCTGCCGGCCCTTCGGGTTCTGCCGTACCCATTCGAGTTCGGCTTTCATGTTCCGGATGCGCGCCTCTTCCTGCTTGGATTCGATTTCGAGCCGCTTTTGCTTCTGCTCCAGCCACGAGGAGTAATTGCCCTCCCAGGGAATGCCCATGCCGCGATCGAGTTCCAGGATCCAGCCCGCGGCGTTGTCGAGGAAGTAGCGGTCGTGGGTCACCGCCACCACGGTGCCCGGAAAGCGCTGCAGGAACTGCTCCAGCCAATCCACGCTCTCGGCATCGAGGTGGTTGGTCGGCTCATCGAGCAGCAGCAGGTCCGGTTTCTGCAGCAGCAGCCGGCACAGGGCCACGCGGCGCTTCTCGCCGCCCGAAAGAATCTCCACTCTGGCGTCCCAGGGCGGCAGGCGCAAGGCGTCGCCCGCTATTTCGACCTGCTGCGCCGAATCGGAGGAATTCACCAGCGCTTCGAGCGTCGCCTGCTCGGCGGCGAGCTTGTCGAAATCCGCGCCTTCTTCCGCATAGGCGGCGTAGATTTCCTCCAGGCGCTGCTTCGCCGAGGCGACGTCGCCCAGGCCCTGCTCCACCGTTTCGCGCACCGTTCTCGCGGCGTCCAGCTGCGGCTCCTGCGGCAGGAAGCCGACCTGGATGCCCGGCATCCGGACCACTTCGCCCTCGTAGCCGTCGTCCTCGCCCGCCATGATCTTGAGCAGCGTGGACTTGCCCGAGCCGTTCACCCCGAGCACGCCGATCTTGGCGCCCGGAAAAAAGTTGAGGGAGATGTTCTTGAGGATCGCGCGCTGGGGCGGCACCGTCTTGCTAACCCTGCGCATCGTGTAGACGTACTTGGC
The DNA here is from genome assembly GCA_038040245.1 of Pseudomonadota bacterium. Classification (GTDB taxonomy): domain Bacteria; phylum Pseudomonadota; class Gammaproteobacteria; order Burkholderiales; family SG8-39; genus RBG-16-66-20. The sequence goes on from JBBPIU010000048.1 coordinate 6,157, forward strand.
CATCGACGTTCCGGCAAAAAAAGGCCGTCATTATCGCGTTTATTGGATAATCAGTAGATGTATGCAGTAAAAGAAATTTTCTACACGTTGCAGGGCGAGGGGGCGAACGCCGGGACGCCGGCCGTCTTCTGCCGCTTCGCCGGCTGCAACCTCTGGAGCGGCCGCGAGGCGGACCGCGCTTCCGCGGTCTGCCGCTTCTGCGACACGGAATTCGTCGGCACCGATGGCGCCGGCGGCGGCCGCTTCGGGACGCCCGCCGCGCTCGTCCGCGCGCTGCAATCGGTTCTGCCGCCCGGGGCGGCCGCCCCCCTGGTCGTGTGCACCGGAGGCGAGCCCCTGCTGCAACTCGACGCTCCGCTCGTGGACGCGATGCGGCGGGCGGGATTCCGCGTCGCGATCGAAACCAACGGCACGCAGCCGGCGCCGCCCGGCATCGATTGGATCTGCGTCAGCCCCAAGGCCGGCGCACCGCTGGTTCTCGACCGCGGCAATGAGCTGAAGCTGGTGTTTCCTCAGGCGGGTGCCGAGCCGCCGAGCTTCGAGCGGCTCGCCTTCGATCATTTTTTCCTGCAGCCCATGGATGGTCCGTCGCGGGCGCAGAATACCCGCCTGGCAGTGGAGTACTGCCTCGCACATCCGCGTTGGCGCCTCAGCCTGCAATCCCACAAGCTCATCGGCATTGCCTGAGCCGCGATGGAACTTTGCTACCGCTTCGGTTTCGATGCCGCCCACCGGTTCGAAAACTATCCCGACGGACATCCGTACCGGGGCGTGCACGGCCACTCGTTCCAGGTCGAAGTCGCGGTCAGCGGCAAGCCGGACGCGGCCACGGGATTCGTCGCGGATTTCGGCGAGATCGCCAAGGCCTGCGCGGCCATTCGCGAGGCGCTCGACCACCGGATGCTGAACGAAATTCAGGGCCTTGAACGGCCCAGCCTCGAGAACCTGTCGGTCTGGATATGGAACCGGCTCGCGCCGCAGTACGGTTCGCTGTCCCGCGTCACCGTGCGGCGCGACTCGATGGGACAGAGCTGCACCTACACCGGCGGCTCTTAGCCGGAGGAGGTTCAGCCGGCCGGTTCCAGCCTGGCGAGGACGCCGTCGCTTTCGTCGGTGAGCAGGTACAGGTATCCGTCCGGCGCGGCGCGCACGTCCCGGATGCGCCCGAGGACACCCTGCAGCAGTCGTTCCTCGCGCACCACCTTCTCGCCTTCCAGCTTCAGGCGCACCAGCATCCGATCCTTGAGCGCGCCGACGAACAGGTCGCCCTTCCAGCGCGGGAAGCGGTCGCCGGCGTAGAACGCCATGCCCGAGGGCGCGATCGAAGGTACCCAGTGGTGCAGCGGCTGCGCCATGCCGGCCTTGTGCGTGCCTTCGCCGATCCTCGTGCCGCTACCGTAGTTGGCGCCGAAGGTGATCACCGGCCAGCCGTAGTTCACGCCGGCGCGGATCACGTTCACTTCGTCGCCGCCCTGCGGCCCGTGCTCGTGCGTCCAGAGCAATCCGGTCAGCGGATGCAACGCGGCGCCCTGCTGATTGCGATTGCCAAGCGTAAACTTTTCCGGCTTCCACCCGGCCCGGCCGACGAACGGGTTGTCCGCGGGCACGCGGCCGTCGTCGTGCAGGCGGATCACCGAACCGGCATGATCGTCCGGCTTCTGCGCCCGGTCCTGCTCGCCGCGGTCGCCAAGCGTGATGTAAAGAAAGCCGGCGCGGTCGAACACCAGGCGCGAACCGAAGTGGCGCCCGGTCGTGCCCTTGGGGCTCTGCCGGAACAGCACCTCGACCGCTTCCAGACGGTTGCCGGCCAGCCTGCCGCGCGCCACCTCGGTGCCGACGCCGTCGGCGCCGCGCGCGGCGTAAGACCAGTACACCAGTCCGTTGTGCGCGAAATTCGGGTGCAGCGTGACGTCCATCAGCCCGCCCTGGCCGTGCGGCGTCACCTGTGGAAGTCCCGCCACCGGTTGCGGATCGAGCTGGCCGCCTTTCGCGATGCGCAGCCTTCCGGCCCTTTCAGTGATCAGCATCCGGCCATCCGGCAGGAACGCCACCGACCACGGATGGTCGAGCCCGGCCACGACGCGCGTCACGGTAAAGGCATGCGCTTCCGAGCGGAACGTCTGGCCTTGCGCGACCTGCGCCACCGCAGCCAACGCGAGCAGCGCAAGCGTCCTCATTGGCGCGGCAGGGATTCCGCTTCGCCCAGGTCCCACATCAGGCCCGCCATCAGCCTGAGCGCGTCGCGCGCGACGGGCACGAGCAGGTGCTCGTTGGGTGCGTGCTGGCTGCAGGCGGCGTAGGAGTGCGGGATCCAGACGGTCGGCAGTCCGAGCAGGTCGGAGAAGATGTCGTTGGGCAGCGAGCCGCCGAGGTTGGGCAGGATCGCCGTCCTCTGCCCGCTGGTGCGTTCGAGCGATTTCACCGTCCACTTGACCCACGGGTGGCCCGGATCGAGGCGCGTGGCGGCAAAGTAGCCGTCGCGCGCCGGGGTCACCTTGACCATCGGGAATCCGGCCGTCGCCAGGTGGCGCTCCAGGGCCGGGATGATTTCTGCCGGGTCGATGCCGACGACGTAGCGCAGCTGGCAATGGCAGCTCGCACGCGGCGGGATGGCGTTGACCGGCTTGTCGGGATTGCCGGTGGTGAACGCCAGCACTTCGAAGCTCGACCAGCCGAAAACGCGCTCGGCGGGCGTCAGGTCCGGCTCGCCCCAGTCGAGATCGACTTTCGGCCCTTCAGGACCGCCATCCACCTCGAGGCCCGACAGCGCCTCGCGCACGGCCGGCGTCAGCGAATTCGGCCGCCATTCCGGGACGCAGATTTCGCCCTTGGGCCCGGTGATCGCGGCGAGCGCGTGCGCAAGGATGATGCCCGGATTGGCGAGCAGCCCGCCCCAGTTGCCCGAATGGTGGCCGCCTTCGCGCAGATCGACCACCAGGTCCATGTTGAACGCGCCGCGCGAGCCCAGGAAGATCGTCGGCTGCCCAGGTTGCAGGCGCGGGCCGTCGGAAGCGATCAGCACGTCGGCCTTCAATTCGGAAAGATGCTTGGCGCAAACCTCGCGCAGGCCGGGTGATCCAACCTCCTCGCCAGTCTCTATCAAAACTTTGAGGTTGAACCCCAGCTTGCCGCGCGCATCGATCGCCGCGGCGACGGCGCCGAGGTTGATCGAATGCTGTCCCTTGTTGTCGGCAGTACCGCGGCCGTAGAGCCGCTCGCCCTCGCGCGTCAGCTTCCAAGGATCGAGTCCTGCTTTCCAGCTCTTCTCCTGCCCGCGGATGACATCGCCGTGGCCGTAGGAAAGGACGGTGACGAATGAAGGATCCTCGATGCGTTCGGCGAGCAGGAAGGGGCCGCCCTTGGGCAGCGGATTCTCCAGGATTCGGCACTCGAACCCGAGCCGCTCGAAACTGGGCTGCATCTCCGCGGTGAGGTAGCGGGCGAGGTCCGCGCTCCGGTCGGGGTTCTGGCTTTCGGTGGGGATGGCGACCCGGCGCGCGAGGTCGGCGAAGAAGCCGCCCTCGTCGAAATAGCGTTCTGCATGGGCTATCGCCCGTTCCCGGCTCATCGCCGGCGGATTATCTCCCGGATGGCCTTCGGCAGCTGCACCCAGCCCGCGAACAGCACTTCCTCGCCGTAGCGCGCCCGGGGCCGCCGGAGGGATGCGAGGATGCGTCGGATGAAGCTCATGCCGTTTGGTCTCATGGTAGGCAGCGATTCTTACGCCGCCATTACACGCATAACGGTCATGGATCGAAAAGGTTTACCCGGATAAACGCGATAATTGCGGCATGGAAACCGCTGTCGTGGTCGGCGCCCAAGGCGTCATCGGGCGCTATATCGCCGAAAAGCTCGTTTCGCTCCCCGACTGGCAGGTGGTGGGACTGTCACGCCGTCGCGGCGAGGACGGACCGCGTATGCGGCACATTTCGGTGGACTTGCTCGACCCCGCGGGCGCGCAGGCGAAGCTGGCGGGGCTGGGCGACGCCACCCACATCTTCTACGCGGCATTCCAGCCCGGCAGCGGCCCGGCGGCGGACTATGCGAAGAACATCGGCGCCAACCGCGACATGCTGGTGAATTCGGTGTCGGCGATCGAGCGCGCCGCGCCCGAACTGGAGCGCGTGGTGCTGGTGACGGGCACCAAGTACTACGGCTCCCATCTCGGCCCCTACAAGACGCCGGCACGGGAAGACGACCCGCGGCACGCAGGCGCGAACTATTACTTCGACCAGATCGACTGGCTGACCGGATTCCAGAAGGGCAAGCGCTGGAACTGGACCGAGCTCAGGCCGCAGACGCTGTGCGGTTTCGCGCCCGGGACCGCGATGAGCATCTTGCCGGTGATTGCGGTCTACGCCGCGATCATGAAGGAGCTCGGCCAGCCGCTCGCCTTCCCGGGCACGGCCTGGGACAGCCTCTACCAGGTCACTGATTCGGCGCATTTTGCGAACGCCGCGCTTTGGGCGGCGACCGAGCCGCGTTGCGCCAACCAGGCCTACAACATCACCAACGGCGATTACTTCCGCTGGCGCGACCTGTGGCCGAAGATTGCCGCGGTCTTCGAGATGCCTGACGCCGAGCCGGCGCCGCGCTCACTCGTCGAGTTCATGGCCGACAAGGCGCCGCTGTGGGACTCGATGGTCAAGAAGCACGGCCTGAAGCCGCACCGCTTCGACGAGGTGGTCGCCTGGCCCTTCGGCGACTACGTCTTCAACTGCCACTGGGACGTGATGTCGAACGTCACCAAGGCGCGGCAGCACGGCTTTGACGACGTGGTCGACAGCGAGGAAATGTTCGTCCGCCTGCTGCGGCGCTTCCGGCACGAGAAGATCGTGCCCTAGGATGCACGATCCCACCGAACTCGAAACGGTGTTGCGCTATCACGAGCGAACCAAGCACCACTTCAACCGCTACGCGCGCGGGCCCGGCTCCCTGGATTGGGCCAACCAGCCCGATCCGTTCCGCCGCTACGAAGGTGCGCCCCTGATGCACTTGCCGAGACTTGGCCCGGAGGAAGAGCCGCTCTCGCCTGCTTATGCGCACCTGTATCGTCCAGCCGCGGTGCCGAGCGCCCCGGTCACCGTGCGAACGCTCTCGCGGCTGTTCGAGTACGCGCTCGCCTTGTCGGCCTGGAAGCAAGCCGGCGGCACGCGCTGGGCGCTGCGCATGAATCCTTCGAGCGGCAACCTGCATCCCACCGAGGGCTACCTGCTGATCGGCGCGCTTGCCGGACTGGCCGGCACCCCGGGGCTGTACCACTACGCGCCCGCGGAGCACGCACTCGAACGGCGCGCCGACTGCCCGGCCGACTGGTTTGCGCAGTTGACGCGCGAGTTTCCCCCGCAGGCCTTTCTGATCGGGTTGGCCTCGGTCCATTGGCGCGAGGCCTGGAAGTACGGCGAACGCGCATTCCGCTATTGCCAGCATGACGCGGGACACGCGATCGGCGCGCTCCGGATTGCCGCCGCGACGCTGGGATGGCGCGCGGTGGTGCTGCAGGGCCTCGCGGATGACACGGTCGAGCAATTGCTGGGACTCGACCGGGCCGAGGACTTCGCCGGCGCCGAGCGCGAACACCCGGATCTCGGCATGCTCGTCTGGCCGAGTGACGCTGCCGCGGACTGGCGCCCGGGCCTTGGTCCCGCGCTGCCGCTCTTTGTCGATCCATCGCTCGCAAGCGAGCTGGCGAAGCAACGCTGGTACGGCAAGGCGAACCGGCTCAGCCCCGAGGATCCGGTCCCTTGGGAGATCATCGACGAGGTTGCGGGCGCATCGCGCAAGCCGGGCGGCGAACCGCGCCGGCTCGGCTTGTCTGATCCGCCCGCGGCCCGGTGCGAGCCTGCACGCTCGGCCGACGGGCCGCCGGCCGGCCAGATCATTCATCAACGGCGAAGTCTCCTCGCCTGTGACGGCAGGACCTCGATTCCGGACAGGTGCCTGTACCGGATGCTCACGCGGGTGATGCCGCGCCGTGAGCTGGAAGTGTTACGCCGTCCCATGCCCTGGGACTCCATTCCCTGGGAACCGACCATCCACTTCGGCTTGTTCGTGCACCGCGTAGCGGGTCTCGACCCGGGGCTGTACGTGCTCGCCCGCGACCCGGCCAAAGTGGACACGTTGAAACGGGCCATGCATGCGCGGTTCTCGTGGTCCACGCCGCCCGGGTGCCCTGCGGATCTTCCCCTCTACCTGCTGGAACTCGGCGATGTGAAGCAGCTGGCGGCGCAGGTGAGTTGCAATCAGGACATCGCGGGCGACGGGGCGTTTTCGCTTGGCATGATCGCCGAGTATCGGGAGGCCCTCTACACGCATGGGCCCTGGTTCTATCGCCGGCTGTTCTGGGAAACGGGGCTGATCGGACAGGTTTTGTACCTCGAAGCCGAAGCCGCAGGCGTCCGCGCGACTGGCATCGGCTGCTTCTTCGACGACCCGGTGCACCAGGTGTTCGGCTTCAAGGACCTGGCGTTCCAGTCCCTCTATCACTTCACGGTGGGCGGTGCGGTGGAAGATCCTCGCCTCACCACGCTTCCCCCCTACGACGCGCATCTGCAGGGACAGGAACGCGGCATGGACCTGCCGTGAAGCTTTGGTAGTTCGAAAAGGATGAGGGCCATGAATCCGAACCTGACACCAGAGGACTTCGACTGGCTGCGCAAGACGCGGGCAGCGACTGATGCGAAACGGGATCCGCCACCAGTCCCAATGAAAATCGCGGGTAAACTTCGCACGTTCGGCTTCGTAACGCCGAACGGGCTCGGCGGTCTTGGAATTACAGATCGAGGACGCGGAGCGTTGTTGGAACAAGAAATGCGGGACGCCGAAGACCGCTGAATCACTCCCGCATATTATTTGTGAGGCCGAAGCTGATTATTCCAGACCCTCAATGCCTGATGTTGTTGCACCGGATCCCCACGGAGAATCGCCCATGAAAAGCGCAGCTCAGATTCTTAAGGCCAAACCCGAGCAGACCGTCGAGACCGTCACGCCCTCGACGTCGGTGTTTGACGCCGTCAAGCGGATGGCGGAAAAGAACATCGGCGCGCTCCTGGTGATGGAGGACGTGAAGATCGTCGGCGTCATCACCGAACGCGACTACGCGCGGAAAATCGTCCTCATGGGCCGGTCGTCGAAAGAAACGTCAGTCCGCGACATCATGACATTCCCGGTCATGTATGTGCGCCCGGACCAGACCAACGAGGAATGCATGGCGCTGATGACCGACAACCGCGTGCGCCACTTGCCCGTCATGGATGAGGGCAAGCTGATCGGCCTCATCTCCATCGGCGACCTGGTGAAAGCCATTATCTCCGAGCAGAAATTCATCATCGATCAACTCGAGCACTACATCGCGGGCGACCTGGGCTAGGTGCGGGCGAGGCGGCCAGGATCCCTCACTTGCCGAGCAGCCGCTTCGCGTCAGCGACCTCGCTCAACGAGGTATCCGCGCTCGCCGTGAGCTCGAGCAGCCGCTTCGAGTATTCCGCCGCCTTCCTCGCGTCGCCCGCGCGCTCCGCGGCACGCGCCGCGCCGGCATAGGCACGATAGCGGTTCGGCTCGCGCTGCAGCACGGACTCGAAGTTGACCAGCGCCAGCTTCGCGTCGCCTGCCTCGAGCTCGATATAAGCCAGCAGCTCGCGCGCGGGGACGAGCGGTCCCGGGGTGACGACGTGCTTCTCGGTGGCGTCCTCGCGATCGGCGGCCTTGCGCAGGATCGCCAGCGCCTGCGCCGTGCCGCCCTCGGCGCGCGCCGCCAGCCCCTGCACGACCTCGGCCTGGATCGCGATCTGCTCGATCCAATAGGGAACCTTCGTCGCCTCCGCTAGCGCCTGCAGGCGCGCAAGCTGTACGCGGGCGCCGGCCGCGTCGCCGCTCATCCCCGCCCCAAGCCCGCGGGCATAGGCGTTGACCGCCTCGGCGAAGGTGTATTTCTTCCAGGGGTAGGCGTCGGCCGCGGGGAAAAGCTCGATCGCGGCGGCCTCCTTCCAGGCGCCCCGCTCGAGCGCCAGCCGCGCCGGCATCGCGGCGTAGGCATAGGCAGTCCCCACGTGATCGATGCGCGCCGGATTGCGCTGCGCCTCGCTGACGACCTCGCGCGCCGCGCCATGCTGCCCAAGCTGCAGGTGCGCGTACACCATGTAATCGTAGGCATGCCACATGTCGAACGACTTGTCGCCGCCCGAGCGCGCGGAGGCGCGGTTAGACTCGATCGAGTCCTTCCAGGCGCCTACGCGCGTGAAGATGTGCGAAGGCATGTGCAGGGCATGCGGCGCGTCGGGCGCGATCTTGCTGTAGCGCCGCGCCGCATCGAGGCCTTGCGCCGCGATCGGCGGGTAGTCGTAGCTGTGGATGAGATAGTGCGCGGCGCCCGGATGTTCCGGCTGCGCCCTGAAGATGGGTTCGAGGACTTTCGCGGCCTTCAGTTGGTTGGTGTACTTCTTGTCGGCCGGATTGAAGTTCGCCGACAGCACCAGGGCATACAGCGTCGCGGCTTCCGTGTCCTGGGGATAACTGCGCATCACCTGCTCCATGGCCGTTTCCAGCGCCTTGGCGCGTGCGGGATGGCCCAGCTTGTCCTGATCCTTGAAGAACACGGCCAGCGCGTCGACGTAATCGCGCTCACGCTGCGATTTGAGCCCGACGCTGCGGGCGGTGTCCAGGATTCTGCCGCCTTCGTTCAAGGTCCAGTCGGAGATGACCGTGGGCCACGCGAACGGAATGTTGAGCGCCGCAAGGGTGCGCAGCCAGTGCGCCATGCCGCATTTCGGATCGGCCTGCAGCACGCGCTCGAGCGGCTGCTGCATCTGCGGGAAGGCAAACGAGTGGTAATACGCCATCGCGACATTGAACTCGCGTTGCGCATCGGCGTTGCACTCGACCGGGAAGTGCACCTTGCCCAGCGACGGGCCGTGCGCCGCCGCGGGCATCGCCACACCAAACACCAGGGACAGGACAGCGAGACTGCGTTTCAACATGACGTACCTCCTCCTCAAATGGATTTCAGGATACTCCTGGCCGTGGTTGCAGGTAAGATTCAAGCGTGGGGGGAAGCGCATGAAGTGTCCTGTTTGCGCCGCCGCGGTGCGGCCGGGGCTTCGTTTTTGCGACTCGTGCGGCGCGCGGCTCGAAAAGGCGTGCGCCGGGTGTGGCGCAACGAGCCCGCTCGGCGCGCGCTTCTGCGGCACATGCGGGGCGCCATTTGCCGACTCGGAACCGCACGCGGACGCAGGCAAGACTGCGCCTGCGCGATCGGCCGAAGAAGGCGAGCGTAGGCAGCTTACGGTGATGTTCGTGGACCTCGTGGGCTCAACCGGCCTCGCGGGGAGCCTCGACCCCGAACAGTGGCGGGACATCCTGCGCGCCTATCAGGGGGTGTGCGCCGAGGCGATCACGCGCTTCGGCGGCAAAATCCAGCAGTACGCGGGCGACGGCGTGTTTGCGTACTTCGGCTATCCGGTCGCCTACGACGATGCGGCGCGCCGCGCGGTTCACGCCGGCCACGCGCTGCTTGCCGGCGTGCACGGGCTGGCGTCGACGACGCGTGCCCAGTACAGCGTTGATCTTCAGGCACGCGTAGGCCTGCACACCGGTCTCGTGGTCGTGGGCGAGATGGGCGCGGGCGAGACCCGCGAAAGCGGCGCGATCGTCGGCGAAACCCCGAACATTGCCTCACGCGTGCAATCCCTGGCGCGTCCAGGGACGCTCGCCCTGAGCGCCGCGACGAAGCGGCTGGTCGAGCCCGCCATCCGGCTGCGCTCGCTCGGGCGGCACGCGCTGAAGGGCGTGGCCGAGCCGCTCGAGCTCTTCGAGGCGCTCGAAGACGCGGACGAGCGCGTTGCGCCCGCCGAAAGCGGGCGCGCTGCGCCCCTGGTCGGCCGCGATCTCGAGCTCAACCACCTGCTCGAGCGCTGGTCAAAGGCAAAGACCGGCGACGGGCACGCGGTGCTTCTTTCCGGCGAGGGCGGGATCGGCAAATCGCGCCTGCTTGCCGAGCTGCGCGAGCGCGTGGCCCCCGACGGCCGCGCATGGCGCGCACTGCGCTGCTCACCCTTTCACCAGAACAGCGCACTGCAACCGATGATCGATCTGATCGAGCGCGGCCTGGCCACTGTTCCAGACGACCATGCGTCGGACCGGCTGGGCAAGCTCGAGCGCCTGCTGCGGCCCGACGGGCTCGATGATCCCGCGACGGTTTCGCTCTTCGCCGCCCTGATCGGCGCGAGCACGGGCGGCCGCGACACGGCGCCGGAGCTTCCTCCGGAAGAGCGCAAGAAAAGGACCATGGCGGCGCTTTTGTCGTGGCTCGCTGCCGACGCGCAGCGCCAACCGCTGGTGATAGTGGTGGAGGACCTGCACTGGATGGATGCGTCCACGCGCGAGCTGCTCGGGCTCGTGCTCGAGCAGCTCGCAAGCCTGCCGGTGCTCGCGGTGTTCACGTTCCGGCCGGAATTCGTTCCCGCGTGGGCGCCGAGTTCGCGCGTCACCACCCTGCCGCTCGGGCGCCTCGTGCGCGAGGACATCGAGAGTCTCGCGCAGGCAACCACCAGCGGCCGTGCCTTGCCTGAAGCGCTGCTCGACGAGATCGTTGCGCGCACCGACGGCGTGCCGCTCTTCGTCGAGGAACTCTGCAAGGCGTTGCTCGCGGCGGGCGTCGTGATCGAGCGCAACGGGCGTCTGGAGCTTGCGCGGGCTCTCAAGGGCACCGAGATCCCGGCCACGCTACGCGATTCCCTCACCGCGCGCCTCGACCGCCTGGGCGGCGCGAAGGCGGTGGCGCAGCTCGCCTCGGTGCTGGGGCGCGATTTCGGCTACCCGCTGCTGCGCGCGGTCTCGGACGCCCCGGACCCCGGCCTCGACGCGCAGCTCGCGGTACTGACGCGTGCCGAGATCCTGCTGCAGCGCGGCCTGCCCCCGAATGCACATTACGTCTTCAAGCACGCGCTCATCCAGGAGGCCGCCTACGACACGCTGCTGAAGAGCAGCCGCCTGCAGCATCACCGGCGCGTCGCCCAAACCTATCTCGCGCGCTTCGTGGAAGAAGCGCGCGCCAATCCGGAGGTCGTGGCGCACCATTTCAGCCACGCCGGAATGCCGCCCGAGGCGATCGAGCACTGGCAGAAGGCGGGCGAACTCGCGGAGTCGCGCTCGGGCTACGCCGAGGCCATCGGCCATTTCAACAGCGCGCTCGAGCTCCTCGCCCTGCTGCCGCAGTCATCCGACCGCGACCGCAGGGAACTGTCGGTGCGCGTCAAGCTCGGATCCCCGCTTCTCGCGGCGAAGGGGCTCGGCAACGCCGAGGCGGGGAGCAACTACGCTCGCGCCTGCGAGATCTCGGAGGGCGCGGGCGACAGCCCCGAGCGCTTCATGGCGCTCTGGGGAGACTGGATCTACAAGTTGTCCACAGGTCAGCTCGAGCGCGCGGCAAGCCGCGCCGACGACCTCGTCGTATTAAGCCAGCGCCTGGGCGACACGGACCTCGTGCTCCAGGCGCATCACTCGCGTTGGAGCACTTTCAACATCCTCGGCCGCGCCGCGATCGTCCGCGCCGATACCCAGCAGGGAATCCGCCTCTACGACCGGCAACGCCACCATCACCACGCGCACATCTACGGCGGCCACGATCCCGGCGTTTGCGGGCTCGGCCAGGGCGCGATCAGCGCCTGGCTCACCGGGCACCCCGATGAGGCGGGCCGGCTGGCGGAGGACGCGATGGCGCTCGGTCGCGATCTCGGCCATCCATTCAGCCAGGCGGTCGGCCTCTGGTTCGCAAGCTACACGTTCATGTTTCGCGGCGATTCCGCGAAGTGCCGCACCATCGCCGACGAAATGCTCGAGCTGTCGCGGCGCCATGCCCTCAAGCAGACGCTTGCTATCGCCCCGATTTGCTCGGGCTGGGCACGCATCGACAGCGGCGAGACCGGCTCCGGACTGAAGCTGCTCGAGCAGGGGCTGGAGGACTTTCGCAGCCTTGGCCAGCGCGGCTATCTGCCGCAGCTGCTCTGCGTCTGCGCCGATGCGCACATCCGCGCCGCCGGCAACGCACGCGCGTTCGAGCTGCTGGCCGAAGCGCTCAACATCTCCGAGCAGACAAAGCAGGGCTTCTTCCGTCCCGAGATGCTGCGCCTGCAGGCCGACGTCGCGCTTGCGCTTGGCCGGACGGACGCTCCGGCCGCGCGCTCCCAACTCGAAGCGGCGATGGCGCTGGCGCGCGAGCAAGCGGCCGTGGCGCTCGAATGGCGCGCTGCCTGCTCGCTCGCGCGGCTGCTGAAAAAAAACGGCGAGCTGCCGAAGGCGCGCGAATTGCTCCAGGCGCGTTACGGTGCTTTCAGCGAAGGGCTGGACACGCGCGACCTGCGCGCGGGAAAGGAACTGCTCGAGGAACTGTCGCGCCAGGCCGGGCAGCCAACCAGGTCCCCTCAAGGAGAATGACATGAATTCACCAATCATCCAGCCGCACAATATAAAGGCAGCGGCGACGTGGGATAGCGGAGGGCGGAACTATGAACGGGTCAGCCATACCATTTCTGACGCGATAGAACATTGCGTCATTCGTCTCGCTCCTAAACCTGCCGAGCGCATCCTTGATGTGGCGACGGGCACGGGCTGGACCGCGCGCCAGAGTGCTGCTCGCGGGGCCAGTGTCGTCGGCATCGACCTCGGCGCCGATCTCATCGAGGCCGCAAAGGCTTGTGCCGCCGAGGCGCGACTGACGATCGATTTTCAGGTTGGCGACGCTGAGGCGCTTGCCTTCAAGGATCACAGCTTCGATGCCGTCGTTTCGACTTTCGGTGTCATGTTTGTCAACCGACCCGAGGCTGCCGCCGCGGAACTTGCTCGGGTCTGCAAGAAGGGCGGCAGGCTTGGATTGGCGACATGGCCCGCCGACGGAACGATCAGCGGCCTGTTCAAGGTCATGAAGCCTTACCTGCCGGCGAGCGCCGCGTCACCGCCTCCGTCGCCATTCGAATGGGGCAGCAAGGAGCGCGTGCAACAGCTCCTCGGCGCGCTCTTCGATCTGCGATTCGAGACCGGCACCACGGTCTTGCGCGAGCCAAGCGGCTTGGCCGTCTGGGAATTGTTTGTGGCGGGCTATGGCCCTACCAAAGCCTTGGCAGCGGCCCTCGACGAGAAGCGCCGCGAGGGTTTGATGCGTGATTTCATCGCCTATCATGACGGCTTCGGCTCCGCACTTGGGGTTGCGATGCCGCGCGATTATCTCGTGACGATCGGCATCCGCAAGTAGCCCGTCATTCAGGGAGTTCAGGCGTGGCGCGAGAATTCAGTTTCATGTCCTCTCTGCGGCGGGCGCTTCGATCGCCGGATACTCGGCGCGGATATCGAAGCGCAGCCGGCGATGGGCAAGGCGCAGCGCCGCCTCGGCATCTGCAGGGTTCGCCGCCCGGGCGAAAATGAACCCCAGATAGCTCGCGCCGTCGGGCGGCGGCGCAACGATCTGGCCGGGCTCCGCCGTAATGCTCACTCCGGTGACGCCGGCCACCGACTGCGCGGCGGCCAAGCCTTCGAGCCCATGGTAAATACCGCGCCGTGGAATGGGGATCATCATTACGCCAGCGGCGCCGCCCGCGCCGACGAGGGCGAGCGAAATTGGGAGAGATTCGGCCACCACCTGGCGCAATATCAACTCCTCCAGGCTCATGCCCAGGGAATGGGTGAGGACCCGCCCGCACAGGCCCCCGATAGAGCGAGCCGCGATTTCCAGGATCCAGATACCGCGGTCATTGACGCGGACTTCCGCGTGCACCGGTCCAATCGCGAGTCCGGCTACGCAGCAGGCCCGCGCCACCTCCTCATGGATGCGAGCCTGCACCGCCTCCGGCAGCCGCGACGGAGTGACGTACAGCGTTTCCTCGAAATAGGGCCCGTCCAGGGGATCGGGTTTGTCGAACAGGGCGAGAGTGGTGAGTTCGCCCCGATCCAAGCGGCCTTCCAGGGCGTACTCGCGTCCCGGAATGAAATCCTCGATGATGAGGCCCAGCTTCTGGGCGTCGCGGTCGGCCCGGGACTGGATCGCCCGAGCCCAGTTCACCGCCCGCACCAGCGCTTCGGGTTCATCGGCACGGATCACGCCGCGGCTCCCCGACAGGCGCCGCGCCTTCACCACCACGGGAAACTTCAACTCGGGAACCAGCCTCTGCGGGTCATCGCCGGTCGGCAAGTGATGGAATTGGGGACAGAGGAAATCATGTTCCCGGAGCAGCCGGCGAAACGCCAGCTTGTCGCGCAGGCGGCGCACCGCCTGGGCGGAATTCCCCGGCAGGCCAAGACGCTCTGAAAGCAACGCCGCAAGCTCGATTCCCGAGTCGTCCACCGCCAGCACGGCATCGAGATTGCCGTTGATCTCCCGCAGAACGGTATCCGCCGCCTGCTCCGGCCGGTCGAAATGCAGCGCCATGATCGGCGCCAGGCCCCACGACGGGGCCAGTTGATGGCAGTAGTTGGCCGCCGCCACGATCTCGACGCCGAGCTTTTTCGCCGCCGCAAGAAAATCGTTGTTGCGGTAACCCGTGGTGGGCAGCAGCAGCAGAACGTGCTTCATGAATCGGCTATTGTGCGCTCATCGCGTGCGACCGGCGCCGCTTGCTTTTTCCTCAAGTCCCGATCATGCCGCCATCGCGCTTGCGCACGACGACCGTAGCGGAGCGTGGTCTGGCACCCGGCGTGGTGCTCGGCCAACGCGAGAACCTGTCCGGTTGAGCCGGATCGCTGCGGTCGCTCGGCGTCTCACCCGGGTGCTGAATGTTGACGAACATCGTGCGCATGTCAGGTGTCCAGCTCACGCCAGTCACCTCGCTGTTGGTCGGACCGGTCAGGAAGCGACGGATCTCGCCGCTGCGTGGATCGCACGCGAGCATCTGGTTGTTGCCGATGCGTTCCATTTCGCCCTTGTACATCGCGGTCGCATGGGCGTCCGTCTGGATCCACAGCACGCCGCGTGAATCGAATGCGATGCCGTCGGGGCAGGCGAAGATATCGCCCTTGATGTTGCCCTTCGCCTCGGGCCGCGCGTTGGCCGGATCGCCCGCGAGAACCAGGTGATTCCAGTTAAACGCGAGCGCGTCGAAGTCGCCGCCTTCCTTCCAGCGGATGATCTGGCCCATGACATTATTGGCGCGCGGATTCGCGGCATCGACGCCGGGCATGCCCTTGGCGCCGCGTGAGCTGTTGTTAGTCAGCGTGCAATAGACCTCGCCGTTCTTCGGATCGATGGCGAGCCACTCCGGCCGATCCATCTTCGTCGCGCCCAGCAGGTCGCTTGCCTGGCGGCTCTTGATCATGACCTCACCCTGGTCGGCGAATCCGTTGGCTGCGGTGAGCGGCCCCTGGCCATGCACCAGCGACATCCAGCGGCCCGTGCCATCGGCGTCGTAGCGCGCGACAAACAGCGTGCCGTGGTCGAGCAGCTCGCGGTTCGCCTTCGCGCCACCCGGCGCGATGCGGTCGCGGCTCACGAACTTGTAGATGTACTCGAAGCGGGCGTCTTCGCCGGAGTACACCACCGCGCGGCCATCCCTGGTCACCGCGACCCAGGCGCCTTCATGCGCGGCGCGCCCGAGTGCGGTGCGCTTGATGGGCGTCGCGTTCGGATCCATCGGATCGATCTCGACCACCCAGCCGAAACGATTGAACTCGTTCGGATGCTTCATCGCGTTGAAGCGCTCGTCGTGTTCGGGCCATCGGTAGCCGCTCCTCTTGGGCAGGCCCCAACGCCGCTGATGCGCGTCGAGCTTGTCGCCGCCGTCGAAATAGACCGCGAAGTTCTCTTCGCCCGAGAGATAGGTACCCCAGGGGGTCTTGCTGCTCGCGCAGTTGTTCAGCGTGCCGCTTACGGTGCGGCCGGCCGGGTCAGCGGCGGTTCGCATCATCGGATGTCCGGCCGCGGGACCCTGCAACGTGAACGGCGTCGCCGCGGTATGGCATCGTGCGTAGCGCGACGGCCGCACCATCTGCCATGCGCCGTTCTTCTCTTCGACTTCGATCACCGAGACCCCATGCGCCGCCTGCGACTTCCTGACCTTCTCGGCGCTCCACGTCTTCATGCCGTCGGTGTGCAGCAAGCCATCGTCGGTGTACTCGTGATTCATCGCGAGCAGGCCGCGCCTGCTGCCATCGAGCGGGTAGTATTGGATACCGTCGTGGTGCATGCCCATTTGCACCGCCTGCTCGAGCGCCGTGTTGCCGCCGCCGGGTTTGAATGCAGGCATATTGCCCGGCACGCCGATGGGCTCGCCCCAGGCGGCGATGACGTCGGCCACATAGCCCTCGGGCACGACCAGCGTGTCGTTCGATGCCGTCGGTATTCCCTTGAACGAGAACAATGGGCCCAACACGGTCGGCGCCGGATCGCCGGGACTGGTAGCGCAACCGCCAAGCCAGGCGGGCAGCACCCCGCCGGCGAGCGCCGCCAAGCCGCCGTGCAGAACCCGGCGCCGCGCCGGATCGCTCACCTCGTGGATGCTCGGGTTCGCCGAGCGGTTGCTGTCTTCCATCTCATCGAAGTCTTTGGCCATAGTGGTCTCGCAATCGCGGGTAGTGCGCCTATTTTGCCGGCTTGGACACCCGCCGCACCGCGTCCTTGCGCTTGAGAACGGCGGGTTGCAGCTTGGTGCCCAGGCCCGGGCCTTTCGGCGCGGTGATGAAGCCGTCTTTCACCGGCGGAAGCCGCGTGACGAGCTTGCCGTACCAGTCGTAGTAAAAGGCGCGCACCATTTCCTGCACCAGCGTATTGGG
>JBBPIU010000049.1:0-22455 GCA_038040245.1 Pseudomonadota bacterium
GTCATCATTCTCTTTGTGTTGGGGTTTCTCGGGCTGCGCTAAAGCGTCTTCACGGGCCCCCCGCTCCCTTAGCTCGCCCCGCATCTCACGCGCATGCAAGCAGCGCGTGCGCTGGTTCAAGCGCGGCATGGACTCGGGCCGCCCGAAGGGCGGCGACACGTTCCCGAGCCAGATCTGAACGGCGCGAGGCAGCGGTTTGATATTTCTGCGCCGTAACGCTTTGTAAGCGCGGTACCGCACAGAACCACTGCCGTGCTTGCGGTAATAATCGATTGCGCGCAGCATGCCACCCTCCAGATATCAGCACGATTGCGAAGGGTGTCATGCTCAGAACGCTGTTGAAGCACAAAGGGCCGCTCAAGGGCGCAGGTTTGGCGCTCGTCCTCATTGCGTCCGTCACCTTGGCGTGGTTCACGATCTTTGCGCCGGAACGCGGGCGCGATCCGCTCGCAGCCGCGATGGAGGAGAATTCCGCGCTTTACTTCGTCACCGAGCGCGACATTACCGCGCTGGCGCAGGATGCGAAAACGGGCGCAGCCCGGAGCATCGGCCTCTCGGCCGAGTACGCGCTGGTCAGCCTGAACGACGGCGGCCGCTACTATGTGCGCACCGGCGAGCAGCGCGCCCTGCTCACCGAGCTGCTGAAGGACAAGCCCGCGGGAGCGCAGCAAAATGCGGCACCCGCGATGTTTTCCCTGACCGACGTGCAGCCGCCGGCGCCCCCGGTGACGAGGTTTCTGCGCGAGTTCGGTCCCGCCTCGCTCTCATTGCTCGGGCCCCTTTTGATCCTCTATCTGATCCTGATGATGAACCCCTTGCGCGGCGCTGGCGGGATGTTCAAAGTCGCGCAGAAACCGAAAACCCGCTTCAAGGACGTGGTCGGCGTCGAGGAGGCCAAGGAGGCGCTGCAGGACATCGTCGCCTACCTGAAAAACCCGCATAAATTTTCCCAGTTGGGAGCGAAGCCGCCCAAGGGCATCGTGCTCGAAGGCCACTTCGGCTCCGGCAAGACTCTGCTTGCCCGCGCCGTGGCGGGTGAGGCGAGCGTGCCGTTCATCTCGATCGCGGGCGGGGATTTCAGCGACATGTTCATGGGCGTCGGCGTGCGCCGGGTCAAGAAGCTGTTTGCGCTGGCCAGAAGGCAGGCACCCTGCGTCATTTTCATCGATGAGATCGACGGGCTGGGAAAGCGCTCCGGCGGCGCTACGGCCGGGGAGACCGAGAACAATCGCATCATCAATACGCTGCTGGTGGAACTCGACGGCTTCTCCGCCGCCTCGGGCATCGTGGTCCTCGGCGCCACCAACAATGTGAACAATCTCGATCCCGCGCTGATTCGCCCCGGCCGCTTCGACCGGACCTGCCACCTCGGCCTGCCGACCGTCGATGAGCGCGAAGCGCTGTTTGCGCTGTATGCCGGGCCGCTTCGCACCGACGGGGAAACCGATTTCCGACAGCTGGCGCGCGTGTCGAGCGGCCTGTCGCCTGCGTCGATAGCCAACGCCATCAATGCCGCGGCGATGATGGCCGCCAAGGAGGATGCCGCCGCGGTGACGCAGGCGCACTTCCAGCGCGCGCTCGAGCAGCATCTCATGGGCGGGCCGGCCTCGGCCGGGCACTCGGCGATGAGCGACCCCGATCGGCACCGCATCGCGGTGCACGAAGCCGGGCACGCGCTGGTGGCGAAACTGCTCAATGTCGGTGTCGTCGAGAAGGTCAGTATCCTCAAACGCGGCAGGGCCCTCGGCGTGACCCTGGTGACCAGCGATGACGACGCAATGCTGCAGAGCGAACCGGAGCTGACCGCGAGGATGACCATGCTGCTTGGCGGGCGTGGCGCCGAAGCCCTGGTGTTCGAGACCGCGTCCACGGGCGCCGCCAACGACCTGGAGCGGGTTTCGAACCTGGCCTACCGGATGGTGACCGAGTTCGGCTTCAGCAAGGACATCGGCCCGTTCAGCTATGCCGGGTTGCCGGAGCGGGACCGCCAGGCGGGCAGTTACCCTGAGGCGATTGCCGAGGCGCGGGAGATCGTCAAGGGCATTGAGCGCCGCTGCGCCGAGCTGCTGCTGGCGAACCGTGCTGCCCTCGATCGCCTGACGGCACGCTTGCTCGAGCATGAAACGGTAAGCGGCGAGGTCGTCGAGGCCTGTCTGGCGGTTTAGAACCGGTCAAAGGCGTGCCTAGTCTTGGTGCGCTATCGCACAGAGCATTCCGCGGCAAAGGGAATATCGTCGGGCCGCCCACTTTGCCCGGGAGAGACCCATGCTGCAGAAAAAGGAAGCGGGCTGGCTGACGCGGGAGCGCGCGCAGGCCCTCGCGTTCATCGTCATCGCGGCGACGGTCGCGTATCTCTGCTGGCTGCTGGTCGAACCGCTGGTGGCGGCCATCACCTGGGCGCTCGCGCTCGCCGTCGTCACGCATCCGGCGCACGCGTGGCTGGTCCGCCGCCTCAAGTACAAGTCGCTTGCCGCGGCGCTCGCCACGCTGCTGGTGGCGATCACGCTGGTCGTGCCGGCGACGCTGGCCGGCCGCCAGGTCGCGCAGGAAGCGGTCGCTGCCGCAACCAGGGTGCAGGCGAGCGTGAAGGACGGCAGCTGGCGCGCGCTGGTCGAACGCAACCCGCGCGTCGCAGCCGCGATCGCGTGGCTCGACGCCACGGTCGATCTGCCGGAGCAGCTCGGCAAGCTTTCGGAGCATGTGCCGAAGGCCATGCAGAAGGTCATGTCGGAATCGTTGTATTTCGCCATCGGCGTGTTCGTCGCGCTGTTCCTGCTGTTTTTCTTCCTGCGGGACCGGGAGCAGATGCTGGGCGCGCTGCGTGGCCTGCTGCCGCTGTCGGCGAACGAGGCCGCGCAGGTGTTCCGGCAGGTGGACGACACGGTCTACGCCATCATTTACGGCACGGTGGCGGTGTCGCTGGTGCAGGGCGTGCTGGGCGCGCTGATGTTCTGGTGGCTGGACCTGCCCGCGCCGCTCCTGTGGGGCAGCGCGATGGCCGTGATGTCCCTCGTTCCCGTGGTCGGGACGGCGATCATCTGGGGGCCGGCGGCAGTCTTCCTGCTGCTGGAAGGCAGTCCCGAGAAGGCGCTGATTCTCGCTGCGTGGGGCTTCCTGGTGATCGGGCTCATCGACAACCTGCTGAAGCCCGCCATCGTCAGGGAACGGCTGCACGTGCATATCGTGCCGGTGTTGGTTTCGATCCTGGGCGGCCTGGCGGCGTTCGGCACCGCGGGCGTGATCATCGGCCCCGTGATCCTGGCGATCGCGCTTGCGCTGATCGACATCTGGCGCCAGCGCGTGGCAAGCGAGCAAGTCTAGGAAGCGTTATTTCCTGGCTTGTCAGCCGAGCCAGCGCGGTAGCGCGTGCACCAGCACGATACCCGCGATGCCCTGTCCGGCCATGTAGTGCCAGAACAGCCGCGTGTTGTCGAAGGTCACGCGCCGCGTCGCATCCAGCAGTCCGCACCAGGAGCGCGCCAGCGTGTAGGCGGCCATCACGAACAGCACGGCGACATGGAAGCCCTGCCACGCGAGCACTGTGTAGACGATGGCGCCGTAGGCATGGTCGTCGGCCCTGAGGCCGGCTTGCCATTGGCCGTAGAGGTCCGTGCCGAAGGCGGCCAGCATCAGCGCGATGGCCGCGAGCAGCGCGGCCCGGAAAACGGCCGGCGAATCTAATCGCCGCCTCGCCAGTCCGAACAGCGCGCTGCTCGCCAGCCACGCGAGCGCGGCCGCCGCCGGCCACGCGAGTCCGGGCAGGTTCACGCCCGCGGGCGGCCAGGTGTCCGCCGCGTTCGTCCCGAGATAGCAGTACGAGAACACCAGCGACGCGAACACGGTGGCATCCACCACCATCAGCACTACCATCGCCCACCATGAGTGCGAGACCGGGCCGGATGCATACACCGGCAGCGTGATGCCGCCGCCGATGTCCACGGGCGGGTGCGTGACGCCGCGATCGGTCTGCCACATCCACTTCAGCATGGCGGCGAGCGCGACCATGCCACCAATAATCGCAGCTGCGACCATCTTCACGGTGAGCAGCAGGAAGAAAGCAGCGGTGCCCGCGCCGGCAATGAGCGGCAGCCAGCTCGGGCCCGGCACGACGAGCAGGTACTGCGCTCGCGCGTCGATCGGGCTCGTGACGATGGTTTCGCGCCCGCCCGTCGCCGTGCCGGGCAGGTAATGCTGCCCGCTGTCGACCTCGCGCGCGAGCGCGGGATGGTCCCAGAGCGGATCGCGGCCGCGGACCTGCGGAATGCTGCGCGAGCCGTAGCTGTCCAGCGGCAGCCATTCCAGCGTGCCCGCGCCCCAGACGTTCGCGTCCACCTTGCCGCCGAGGCGCAGGTGCAGCGCGAGGTCGGCCAGCACCACCAGCACGCCGGCCGCGAACACGTACGCGCCGACGGTGGAGACCATGTTGAGGTCTTCCCAGCCCAGGCCTTCGGCGTAGGTATGGACACGGCGCGGCATGCCGAGCATGCCCGTGATGTGCATGGGGAAGAACGCCACGTTCAGTCCCACGAACATGAGGCCGCAGCCCCAGCGCGCCATGGCCTCCGACAGTTTCCTGCCGCTCACCAGCGGCGCCCAGTAGTAGAGCGCCGCGAACAGCGGGAACACCATGCCGCCGATCAGCACGTAGTGCAGGTGCGCGACGACGAAATGCGTGTCGTGCACCTGCCAGTTGAAGGGCACCACGGCGAGCATGATGCCGGTCAGGCCGCCGAGCGTGAATACGCCGATGAACGCGAGCAGGAACCAGCTCGGCCCCTCGCGCTGCATTTTGCCGCGCCAGAGCGTGGCGATCCACGCGAAGATCTGGATGCCGGTCGGGATCGCCACGGCCATGCTCGCGGCTGAAAAGAGCGTCGCCGACAGGTGCGGCATGCCGGTGGTGAACATGTGGTGCGCCCAGAGGCCGAAGCTCAGCACGCCCACGCCCACGAGCGCCCCCACGACCCAGCGATAGCCGACGATGGGCGTGCGGCACATCACCGGCAGCATCATCGAGACCATGCCCGCCGCGGGCAGGAAGATGATGTAGACCTCCGGATGCCCGAACAGCCAGAACAGGTGCTGCCAGAGCACCGGGTCGCCGCCTTTCGCGGCGATGAAGAACGGCCAGTCGAAGGCGCGTTCCAGCTCCATCAGCAGGGTGGCGAGGATCACGGGCGGAAAGCCGAAGACGATCATGCCGCCCACCACCAGCATGGCCCAGGCGTAGATCGGCATCTTGCCCAGCGACATGCCCGGCGCGCGCGTGCGCAGGATGCCGACGATGAGCTCGATCGCGCCCGCGATCGCCGAGATCTCGATGAAGCCGATGCCCAGCAGCCACCAGTCCGCGCTGTTGGAAGGCGTGTATTCGCTGCCGGTCAGGGGCGGATACATGAACCAGCCGCCGTCGGGCGCGGCGTTGAAGAAAAGGGTGCCGAAGAAAATCAGCCCGCCGATCGCGTAGGCCCAGTAGGCATAGGCGCCCAGGCGCGGGAACGGCAGGTCGCGCGCCGCGATCATGCCGGGCAGCAGGTACACGCCCAGCGCCTCGATCACGGGCACGGCGAACAGGAACATCATGATCGTGCCGTGCATGGTGAAGAGTTGGTTGTAGGTCTGGTAGCCGACCAGATCGTTGTTCGGCACCGCGAGCTGCGTGCGCATGATGAGCGCGAGGATGCCGGCCAGCACGAAAAAGAGCAGCGCCGTGCCCACGTAGAGCATGCCGATGGTGGTGTTGTTGACGGCGGTAAAAAAGCGCCAGCCCTTGGGCCGCGCCCAGGCGCGCTTGAGCGCCTCGAACTCGTCCGGCGGCCGCGGCAGGGAATTTGGCAGGTGTTCTTTTTTCACTTTAACGATTCGAGGTAGGAGGCAAGAGCACGAAGGTCCTCACCCGTGAGCGTTTTCGTCTCCGGCATCAGGTTGCCCGGCTTGAGGTGCTGGGGGTCGGCGATCCATGCGGCAAGCGCGGCGGCGCCGCTGCCGAGCACGCCCGCGCCGATCGAAAGCCTGCCGCCGACATGCGTCAGGTCGGGGCCCAGCGTGCCCGCGGCGGCGGTGCCGCGGATCGTGTGGCACGCGGCGCAGGCTTCGCGCAGGAAGGCGTCGCGGCCGCGCAGCAGGAAAGCGTCCGCGGGTTCCGCGGCCGGCGCCGCCTGGCGCGCGAGCCAGGCGCGGAATTCCTCCTCGGGCAGTGCCACCACATAGAACGCCATCCAGGCATGCTGCGCGCCGCAAAACTCGGCGCACTGGCCGCGATAGATGCCCGGTTCGCGGGCCTCGACCACGATGCGGTTGGTGCGCCCGGGAATCATGTCCACCTTGCCGGCGAGCGCGGGCACCCAGAAGCTGTGAATGACGTCGTCGGTGGAAAGTGCGATCTCGAGTGGTTTGCCCACCGGGATGCGCAGTTCGTTCGCCAGCACCGCATGGCCGCCGCCCGTGGCATAGCGCACTTCCCACCACCAGCGCTTGCCGACGACTTCGATGTCGGCCGCGCGTGCAGGCGGGCCCGACAGCGCGTGGCCGACGTGGATGGCGTAGACCAGGAGCGCGGCGAGCACGATCGCCGGGAAGACGATGCCGCCGCCGACGATCCAGGCCTTTTCCGCGACTTTGCGCGGCGCCGAGAACGCGCCGTAGAGCGCGAGCGCGACGACCAGCACGAGCACCAGCCCCGAACCGGCATAGAGCCAGATGCCAAGCTCGTGGATCAGCGCCGCTGCAGCGCTGCCGGGGTCGAGCATGGACTGGATGCGGCCCTGCTTCATCGCAGCCTGTAGAGGTAAGCGACCATGTCGCGCGCCTCCGCTGCTGTCATCTCGATCTTCGGCATCGCGGTTCCGGGCGCAAGCGACGGCGCATCGGCGATCCAGCGCGCAAGCAGCGCCGGATCCTGCGGCAGCTTGCCCGCGATGTAGACCCGCCGCCCGTAGGCATCCAGCGGCGGCCCGACCTGCCCGCGCGCGCCCGTGACGCCGGGAATGGCGTGACACGCGCCGCACTGCAAGCGCTGGATCGCGACGCGGCCCGCGGCCGGATCGCCGGGCGCCGGCCGCAGCGGCTCGCGGTCGGCGCAGCCGCACATCGTCACCGCTGCCAGCGCCGCCAGCGCTGTCAGCAGCATGGCGAAGTTACTTGAGCGTCGCAAGATAGGCCGCGATGTCGCGCGCATGGTGTTCGGTCACGTCGAGGTCCGGCATCAGGGTCGCCGGACTGATGTTCTTCGGCTCGCGGATCCAGCGGATCATGTTCTCCGGCGTGTTGGGCAGCCTGCCCGCGAGGTACTTGCGGCTCGCAATGCCCTCCAGCGGCGGACCGACGTGCGCGGCCGCGCCCACCATGCCGGGAATGCGGTGACAACTGGTGCAGGCGTACTGCTGAAGCGCGATGGCGCCGCGGCGCGCATCTCCAGCCGTGGGCAGATCCCCGGTCCAGCGCGAGGTGGATTTCTCGCTGCTGCCGCGGTCCATCGCGGCGTAATCCGCCGCGGTGAGCTTCGGCAGCAGCTTCACGAACGCGACGATCGCCCAGAGGTCTTCGTCCGGGTAACGGAACTCCCATGCGGGCATGCCCGTCATCTTCAGTCCGCTGCGCGTCACCCAGTAGAGTTCGGCGGAGGTCCATTCCAGCGCCGTCTGTGCGAGGCTGTTGGGTAGCGGCATCAGCCCGCGCGCGAACGGTTCGGGCGCGACGCCCGGCGCGCCGTGGCACTGCAGGCAGGAACCGCGATAGTGCACGAAGCCGCGCTGCGCGAGCGCCGGATCGTCGAGCACCGGCACCTTCACGCCCTTCGCCCGCAGCCGTACCGCTTGCCGCATGGCTGTGTCGAGCGCCCAGTGCACCGGCCGCGTGTGCTGGTGGGTGGCGGTGACGTCGTAGGCGCCGGTGTAGATTGCTCCCAGCAACGCGATCGCGGCTGCGATCGACAGCGCTGAAAATGTTTGGAGCGCGAATCGGTATTTCGGCGCCATCGGCATCGGCGCAATTCTCCTCCGCTACGCGCCGGCGCACCATGGAAATATCGAGCACGCATTCGTTTTTCTCAACGTCGTACTTGAACGCGCTGAACGGGATCGCGAACAGCTGCAGGATGGATGGAAACAGGAATCCAGCGGAAAAGGGTTTTTGCGGGCTTTTTCCCCTTGATGGAACTTCTGCGAACCTGCGCCGGTCAGTCCGTCCAGGGGTCGGAGACGGTGCGGATCGGGTGGTTGAAGTCGGTTTTCTGTTCCCCGGTATTGCGGTTGATCACCTGCGGGCCGCCGCTGCCGGCGGTGCGTTCGTAGTAGCCGTCGCCGGCTTTCTTGTACTGGGTCATGCCCAGATCCTTGATCTTGTTGGGCGTCAGGTTGTACTTGCCGCCGAGCCTGGCCGCGCTGATGAGGCGCTCGCAGGGCTTGTCGCAGGCGGGGCAGCGTTTCAGCTTGGGTTCCGAGAGGCGCTGCATGACCTCGAAGCGGCCGTGGCATTGCTTGCACTTGCCCGAGAGGGGAGCGTAATCGTAGAGCGGCATGACGCGATTCTACATTCCCGGCGCGATCGTCCCGCGAATCAGGCCGGGTTGCCGGGCAGCTGCTCGCTGGCCGGGTCGATCCATGACCAGGGCCGCGCGCTCTTGGTCCAGATATTGGTGGTGATCTTCATCGCAGACGAATCGTCGAAGGTTCCCGCCCTCACTACCATTCGTTCCGGAGTGATTTGGCGATAGCTGTAGATCGGCGAGCCGCAGTCGCCGCAGAAATGCCGGTACAGGGTGCGGCCGCTATCGGCCTTGTCGGCGTAGCGCCTGGGTATGCCCTGGGTGAGGGCGAAGGCCGAGCCCGGCACCACGGCGTTTACGCTGGAGCCCGTGCCGGAGGCCTTCTGGCAGTGGGTGCAGTGGCAGGCGCGCAATCCGGTGACCGGCGCGCTGACGGTATAGCGAATGGCGCCGCAGAGGCAGCCGCCGGTGAGCGGAGAGGTCATTTCGCAGGTCCTTGTCGTTGGGTATGAAACAATGCTAACAAACGGAGAAGAAAAACATTGAGCGCCACCCTGCGCGGTGTCCTTTGGATGAGCGGCGCCGTGCTTTCCTTCTGCGCCATGGCGATCGCGGCGCGCGAGCTGCTGACGCACATGGGCGTCTTCGAGATCCTGTTCTTCCGGGCCGGCGTGGCGCTGCTCATCGTGCTGGCGGTGGCGCTGCGCACGGGCACGGCGACGCTGCGCACCCGCTTGATGGGCGTGCACCTGTGGCGCAACATCTGCCACCTCGGCGGCCAGGCGTCCTGGGTGTACGCGCTCGGGGCGCTGCCGCTCGCCATGGTGTTCGCGATCGAGTTCACCGCGCCGATCTTCACCGCCGTGCTGGCGGCGCTGCCGGGCTGGACCGCGCCGGAGCTGCGCGAGCTGCCCTGGATCGTCGCCATCGGCATCGGCAGCTTCACCGCGCACTACTGCCTGACGCGCTCGATGCGCTTCGCCGACGCCTCGGTGGTGGTGCCGGTGGATTTTTTCCGGCTGCCGCTGATCGCGGCGGTCGGCGCGGTGTTCTACTCGGAGCCCTTCGATCCGGCCGTGATCCTCGGCGCGGCGTTGATCTTTGCCGGGGTCTGGTTCAGTCTGGCCAGGGAAGCCGGGATACCTCGCTAGCGCTTGAAGACCACCGGCGCGTGGCTGTCCTGGTCGATCACCACGTCCACCACCGCGGGCAGGCCGCTCTCCAGCGCGCGCTTCACCGCGGGCAGCACGCCCGAGGGCTCCAGCACGCGCTCGCCGTAGGCGCCGAATACCTTCGCCAGCGCGGCGAAATCGACGTCGCCGTAGTCGACCGCGAAATAGCGGCCGCCGTAGAGCTCCTTCTGGAACGCGCGCTCGTTGCCGAGGCCGCGATCGTTGTAGACGACGCACACCACCGGGATGCGCTCGCGCACCGCGGTCTCCAGCTCGCCGATGTTGCACATCATCCCCATGTCGCCGACGGTGGCCATCACCGGCTGGCCGGGCCGCGCGAGCTTGACGCCCATCGCGATCGGGAACGCCGCGCCGACCGATCCCCAGTCGTCGCTGTACATGAAGGTGTCGGGCTGGTAGGTGTCCATGAACACGCGCATGTGCTTGCCCGCGTTGCCCGCGTCCACGATCATGATTCCGTCTTGCGGCAACGCCTCGCGCATCGCACGTGCGACCACCGGGGGGAGAATGGGTATTGCCTTCATATCAATCAAACTTTCGCGCTCGGTATTCCAATCCCGGCGCAGCGCCGCGACGTCGATCCAGTTCCATTTCTTATTGAGGCGTTCCGAAAGCCCTTCGACGAAGCTCAGGGTGGAGCCGACGACGGCCTGCGCGACCGGGAACACCACGCCGATGTCGGTCCCCACCGGGCTGTGATGGATCAGCCTGGCCTCGCGGTCGATGAGGCCGTACTTGAAGGTGGTAGAGAAAATGTCGATGTGCGCGCCCACGGCGATGACCACGTCGGCCTGCGGCAGGGCGCGGTTCGCGCTCGACCAGCCGTTGCGGCCGAGCGGCCCGAGCGCGAGCGGGTGGCTGGTCGGAAACGCGTCCGGATGGTACTGAAGCGTGGCGACGGGGATTGCCGTGCTCTCGGCCAGGCGCCGCAGCGCATCGAGCGCCTTCCCGCGCAGAACGCCGCCGCCGACCAGCAGCACCGGCCGCTTGGCTTGCCCGATCAGCGCGGCCGCGCGGTCGAGCTCCGCCGCCGGGCATTCCGGCAGCGAGCCGGGACGGTACGCCTCGGGCGCGATCGGCTCGGATTCGGTCTCCGCGAGCAGGATGTCGCGGGAGGCATCGAGATGGACCGGACCGAGCGGCTCGGCGAGGGCGACCCGGAACGCGCGCCGCACGGCCTCCTGCACCTTGGCCACCGAGGGAATCGAGTACGCCCACTTGGTGATCGGCCGGCACAGCGTGACCTGGTCGATGTCCTGACTCGCGTCTTTTTCGCGCACCCACAGCTCCTGGGCGCCGCTGATGCTGATGACCGGGACGTAGCCCTTCCAGGCGGCGCCGATTCCGGTCGCCAGATTGGTGACGCCCGGCCCTTCGGTGGCGGTCACGATGGCGGGCCGGTTCAGCGAGCGGGCGAAGCCGTAGGCCATGAACGCGGCGCCCTGCTCGTGGCGCGTGAGAATGAACCTTATCTCCGGCGTGGCGCGCAGCACGTCGAGGATCGGCAGGTTCATGGTGCCGGGAATGCCGAACACGTGGTCGATTCCCTCCCGGCGAAGGCAATCGACAACCGCTTGCGCACCAGTGATCATGGAGACCTTTCTCAGCTTCAGGTAGCGTGGTTCAATCCGCCTTCAGCCCCGCCTTGCGCACCACTTCGCCCCACTTGGCGATTTCCTGTTTGATGTAGGCGCTGAACTCTTCCGGCGTGCTCGTCTTGGGCTCGGTCGCCAGGCTCGCCAGCCGCTCCTGCATTTCCGCGCCGTGCATGATTTTCACCAGCGCGGCGTTGAGCCGGGCGATGATCGGCCGAGGCGTCGCCGCGGGAGCGAGCACGCCATACCAGGTCGTGACCTCGAAATCGGCTAGGCCCGCTTCCGCGACGGTGGGAACATCGGGCAGGGCGGCGGAGCGGCGGGGCGCGATCAGCGCCAGCGCCCGCAGCTTGCCGGCCCTGAGATGCGGCACGGCGGCCGGAACGCCGATCACGACGAGTTCGATCCGGCCGGTGAGCACGTCTTGCATGGCCAGATTGACGCCCTTGTAGGGGACGTGAACCAGCGTGACCCCGGCCACGATGTTGAACAGCTCGCCCGCGAGGTGATTGGAGGTTCCGCTGCCGCCCGAGCCGAAGTTCATTGCGCCGGGTTTCGCTTTCGCCAGCGCGATGAACTCCCGCAAGGTCTGCGCCGCAAGCGATGGCTGGGTGACCATGACGTTCGGAACGGTCGCCACCAGGCTCACCGGCGCGAAATCCCTCACCGGGTCGTAATTGAGCTTCGAATATAGGCTGGGGCTGATGGCGAGGGACGGGGCGACCAGGACGATGGTGTAGCCGTCCGGGGCGGACTTCGCCGCTGCCTCGGCGCCGACGTTGCCGCCCGCGCCGCCGCGGTTCTCGATCAATACCGGCTGGCCGAGGTTGGCCGCGAGGCGCTCCGCGATCAGGCGGCCGAGGATATCGGTGCCGCCACCGGGCGGGAAGGGCAGGATCAAGCGGATCGGTTTGGCCGGATAAGGATCCGGCGCCTGCGCGAACGAAACACCGCAAGCGAATAGAGCGGCGGCCAGAACTGCATACTGGAATTTGCGCGGCGTCATCGCCCGTACTTTTTTACGGCGCCGTCCGCGAGGACCATGCCGTGCCCGGGGCGATCGGAGACCCTGAAGTGGCCATCGACGCACTGCGGCATTTGCTCGAACAGGTCGGGCGGCGTCCAGTCGATGAATTCGACCAGGAAGCCGTTGGCAAGGGCGCCGACGACGTGGAGCGAAAGCTCGTGCACCACGTGCGGGGAGACGGCGACGCCGTGCGCGGCGGCGAGCTGGCCGATCCTCAGCGTTTCGCTGTAGCCCAGGGCGCGGCAGACATCGGGCATCAGGTAGGTCGCGGCGCGGCGCTCGATCAGCTCGCGGAATTCCCAGCGGGTGTAATTGTTTTCGCCCGTCGCCACCGGAATTTTTATACTTTTGGATACTTCTTCGCAGGCAGCCAGATCGTCCGCCAGCACCGGCTCTTCGTACCAGACGAGGTCGAGGTCCTCGAGCAGCCGGGCCTGCTGGATGCTGTCGCGGGCGCCCAGGCGCTGGTTGACGTCCACCATCATCCGCATCCTGCCGGCCACGGCTTTGTGCACCGCCTCGACGCGCCGGCGGTTCTCGCGCGGGTCGGAGTGGTGAATCTTCATCTTGTAATACGTACAGCCGAGAGCAGCGTAACGCTCTGCCTCTTCAATCAATTCTTTTTCAGAATAACGAGGCCAACCCCCACTTCCGTATGCAGGAATTCGGTCCGTGACCGCGCCCCAGAGCTTGAAAAGCGGCAACTTCGCGGCCTTGCCGGCGATGTCCCACAGGCCGATGTCGAGCGCCGAGAGGGCATAGGCGGCAATGCCCTGTTTCTTGATACCCATGTCGGTGCGGAACATTTTTTCCCAGAGCTTGTGCACGAGGAGGGGGTCCTCGCCGAGCAGCGCGGGCTTCAAGCGCGTCTCGAGGTAGGCGTGCACTGCTTCCGCCCCGCCGCCGCCGAAGACCAGGCTGTAGCCCAGGCCCTTGAGCCCCTCGTCGGTCATGATTTCGGCGCAGACGAGCTTGTGCTGCGGGTACTGCAGCGCCATCGGCTTGGGCGTGGGAACCGTGAGAATGAAGCTGTCGATCGAGGCGATTTTCATGGTGCCAATATAGAACGAAGCCGGACCGACAGGTTGCGCAAAACGGCGCGCTGCGGCTGCTTGCCCGCCGCGGCTTGACGCGCACAGCAGCGGGGGGCTAGATTGAGCGCCACCAACAGGGAGAACACGCCAATGCACAGCTCTTTCGTTCGCCACATCTGCCGCGTCCTGGTCGCCTGCATGGTCGGCTTGCCATTCCAGGCGCAGGCCGGATTGATCGGCACCGACCAGGCCGTGAGTGCCGCCCACGCGCAGGTCGCGCGCGCCACGCTCGCCGGATTCATCAATCGCGGCGAAGCGGCGGGCGAATTGCAGGCACTCGGGCTCTCGTCCCAGGCGGCGAAAGAGCGCGTCGCCGCGCTCACCGACGCCGAAGCCGCGACGCTCGCGGGCCGGATCGAGAGCCTGCCGGCCGGCGCCGGCGGGCAGGCGATCGGCTTCCTCCTGGTTGCTCTGTTCCTGCTCTGGCGCTTCGCGTTCAGCGACCAGGCCAAGGCCGAAACGGCCAAGCCCACGCCCAAGCCCGCGCCCAAGCCCGCGCCCGAGAAGAAATAGCCGCGACTAGGTGCCGCGGCCCCACAATCCGCAGTAGCGCCGCAGCACGAACGGCAGGTTGTTGGCGTAGCCGGGCCAGTTCTCGTACTTCGGCAGCTTCACTTCCTTCTCGACGCCGTCCCAGCACTTGCCTTCGCGCGCCGCGACCTTCACCGCCTCGGAGGCGTCCTGCAGGAAGGCGAGCTGGTCTTCGACGTCCTTTTTGGTGCCCAGGCGGTCACCGGGACCGGGGTGGCCGGGGATCAGGCGTTCCCAATCCATTTTCAGCACCTGCCTGATCCTAGCCGAACAGCCTGACGGCGGGAATATTCCCTATAGTGGGGCGCCGATGAGACTGGTCCCCGCACGCATCATTCCTTCGCCGAAGCCGCTTAACGGCCTGGCGTTCATCGTCGCGTTCGTGCGCAATCCGCTGCAAGTCGCGCCGCAGGCGGCCTACGAGGAAGACCTGGTCGCCCACGTCGTCGGGGGCGCGCCGCGCTACTGGATCAGCGGCCCGGCGCTGCTCAAGACCGTGCTGCTCGATGAGCGCGAAAAATTTCAGAAGCGCTCGCAGATCCGCCTGCTCGCGCCGCTGCTCGGCAAGGGCATCCTCACCAGCGAGGGCGCGGACTGGAAGTGGCAGCGGCAGGCCGCGGCGCCGATGTTCCGCCGCGAGGACCTGCTCGCTTTCGTGCCGGCGTTCGTGCGCGCCACCGAGGCGCTGATCGGGAAGTGGCGCGCCTCGCCGACCGGCACGGTGCAGGCGATCGACCGCGACATGAGCGCGGTGACCTTCGAGGTTATTTCGGCGACGCTGCTGCCCTCAGCGGACGAGACAGTGGGGCCCGCCGTAGAGCGTTCGGTCGGCGTGTTCCAGAAATCCGGCGCCTGGGGCCAGCTCTACGCCATGGCGAACGCGCCGAAGTGGTTGCCGCGCCCGGGCATGGTGTCGGGCATGCGCGCGATCGGCACGCTGCGCTCGGCGGTGGCCGCGATGCTGCGCGAGCGCCGCGAACTGGAAGCGAAATCCGGCCACAGTCCCGACGACCTGATGCACCGGCTGATGCGGGCGCGCGACCCTGAATCCGGCCAATCCATGAACCAGCAGCAGCTCATCGACAACCTGCTCACCTTCTACCTCGCCGGGCATGAGACCACGGCGCGGGCGCTCACCTGGACGCTCTACCTGCTATCGCGTTCGCCCGAATGGACCGCCGCCCTGGAGGACGAGATCGGGCGCGTCACCGACGGCGCCGCGGTCGAAAGCGCGCACATAGAGCGCCTGGTGCTGGTGCAGCAGGTGCTGAAGGAATCGATGCGTCTGTACCCGCCGGTGCCGATGATGAGCCGCCAATGCGTGGCCGCCACCCGGCTTGACGGCCACGACATCGCGCCCGGCACCACCGTGGTGATGCCGATCTATGCCATCCACCGCCACGCCAGGCGCTGGGAGGATCCGGATGCCTTCGATCCCGGTCGCTTCGCGCCGGAACGCGAGGCGGGAATGCCGCGTTACCAGTACCTGCCGTTCGGCGCCGGGCCGCGCATCTGCATCGGCATGGCTTTTGCAATGATCGAGGCCACCGCGATGCTCGCCACGTTTGTGCAGCGCGCCCGCTTCGCCCCGGTCGAGGGCCACGAGCCGGAGCCGGTGGCGCGCGTCACGCTGCTGCCCAGGGGCGGTATGCCGCTGAAAGTCGACCTGCGCTAGCTTTGCTACACTTCAGGTCCCCAACTACGAAAAGGAGGTGATCCAGTGAGAGACCACCAAGGCAGTACCGGCGCGCATTGCCGCGCGTGTAGCTCCGGATCAACTCGTTACTCAGGGAGCTTCACCGGCTAGTTCGCCGGAAGTGCCTTAAGCAACAAAAACGCCCCGGACGCGAATGCGGTCTGGGGCGTTTTCTTTTGTAGGTTAGTCGTACGTCAATCGGCCTTGATGTTGGCCTCTTTCGCGATGCGGCCCCATTTCGCGATTTCATTGCGGATGAAGACGGCGAACTCCGCGGGCGTCGAAGGCGCCGCATCGAGTCCCTGCGCGGCGAACCTTTCCAGCACCTCCGGCTGCGCCAGCGCCTTCAGCAGCGCGTCCGAAAGTCTTGCGATGGCGGCGGGAGGCGTGCCCGCCGGCGCCAGCACGCCCTGGAAACCGGTCGCGTCCACCGTGGGGAAGCCCGCCTGCTCGAACGTCGGCACTTCGGGCAGCGAGGCGAGGCGCGCCTTGCCGGTCACCGCCAGCGCGCGCAGCTTGCCCGCCTTGACATGGCTCATCGTCACCGGCGGCGCGTCGATCATGATCTGCACCTGGCCGCCGAGCATGTCGGTCACCAGCGGGCCGCTGCCCTTGTAAAACACGAGCGGGATGCTCAGGCCCGCGGCGCGATTCAGCATTTCGGAGGCGATGTGCAGCGCCGAGCCCGAACCCGCGACGCCGAAGTTCACCTTGCCCGGATTGGCCTTGGCATAAGCGATGAACTCCTGCAGCGTGTTGGCCGGCAGGGAGGCAGGCACCGTGCATAGCAGCGCATTTGAGGTCGTCTGGCCGATGGCGACGAAGTCCTTCACCGGGTCGTAAGGCAGCTTGGAATACGTGGTGGGATTGATCGCCACGGTGCCGGTGTTGCCCAGCACGATGGTGTAGCCGTCGCCCGGCTGCTTGGAGGCGAACTCCAGCCCGATGATGCCCGCGGCGCCGCCCTTGTTGTCGATGAGCACCGGCTGGCCGAGCACTTCCTGCATCTTCGGCTGCAGCGTGCGGGCGACGAAATCGAGGTTGCCGCCGGGCGGGAAGGGCACCACGAACTTGATCGGCTTGTTCGGGTAGGGCTGCGCCTGCGCCGTGGCAGCGAGCAGCAGACCGGCCAGCAGGATTCCGATTTTCATTCTTCCCTCCCTCTTGTCGCAGTTGAAAACAAAAAGACCCGGTCGCCCGGGCCTTTTCTTTTATTTCTGCAAGCGCCGGATCAGAGCGGCTTGATGTTTGTCGCCTGGTCGCCTTTCGGCCCCGTGGTGATGTCGAAGGTAACCTTCTGGTTTTCCTTCAGGCTCTTGAAGCCCGAACCCTGGATCGCGGAGAAGTGCGCGAACACGTCCTTGCCGCCGCCATCGGGGGTAATGAAGCCAAAGCCTTTCGCATCGTTAAACCACTTGACGGTTCCGGTTGCCATGTTTGGTGCCTTTCAAATATAAATTTGGAGATTTGGGCTTAAGCCCGCCTTGCCGGTACCACCAAGAGAGATTAGCGCAGGGTTTGTTTCATTGACCAGCGGGAACTCATTGAGGAATCCAGCGGGGCCGATGATACACCAAAGGTAAAATCGCTTGCAAATGCGCATCTGTGTATTCGGCGCCGGGGCAATCGGGGGGCATCGGGCGGCGAAACTCGCCGCCGGCCATGAGGTATCGGTGGTGGCGCGCAGCGCCAATCTGGCCGCCATCAGGGCAAAAGGTATTGCGCTGCGGGAAGGCGCGCGCGCCGATGCGCGCACCGTCGCAGGGCGCGCAAGGGGCTATATTTGCAGCAATGAGCAAAATCCTCGACAAGCTCAAGGAAGCGGAAGCACAGCGCGAGCGCATCGTCACCGAGCGCAAGCGCGTCGAAGCCGAGGCCGACGCGGCGCTCGCGGCGCGCGATCTGGACGAAAGGACGGGACGCGCGCGCATCGAGGCGCCCGAGATGCCGAGCGCCGATTCCGAAGCCCTGGAGAGGGCCGAAGCGCAGCAGGCCCGCGAAAGAGAAGAAACGCGCGACGAGGCAGCCGCGCGGGCGCGCGCGGCAAGGCTGGAGGCCGAGCGCGAGCTGACCGCGGCGTCGGTGGAGCGCGCACGCGCGGAAGAGGCGAAGCGCATGGAAGCGCAGGCGCGCGAGACGCAGGAAGCGCAGCGCGCCGCGACGGCGCGCGAACGCAAGGTATCCGAGGAAAAAATGCTGCGCGACGTGGAGCTGCGCGCCGCGGCCGAATTCGAGAGCGCGCGCCTTGCGCGGGAGCGCGAGCAGACGGAGCGGGAGAATCTGGAACTGGAGCAGGCGCGTTTGGCGTCGGAGCGCACGGCAGCAGCGCACGCGGCTGAGCGTGAACGATCCGAACGCGCCGCCGTGGAGTTCGCGGCGGCGCGCGAGGCGGCGGCAAAGGACGCGTTGCAGCTGGCGCACGAACGGGAAGCGTCGGAAGCGGCTGCAAGGCTGGCGGCGGACGCTGAGACCGCGCGCCTGGCAAAGGAACGCAGGCAGTCCGAGGCGCGGGCCGCGCGCGAGGCGAAGGAACGCAAGCGCGCGGAAGCGCGGGCGCATGCGCAGGCGGCGGCACTCGCCAAGGCCGAAGAGCGCGCCGCGCTGCCGTCGCCAGCCGGAAGGAAAATGTGGCGGGTGGTTGTGGTGGCGATTCTGCTTTGCGTTGGCGTCGGCGCCGTTATTTTCAGGAAAGAGCCGGTGCCCGCGGGGATATTCGAACTGAAGCTGGATCGCGACCTGGAATCTTTTTCGAAACGCCTGCGGGAAAAGGAAAAGCGATGATCGTCGACCTGCGCTCGGACACCGTCACGCGTCCATCGGCGGGCATGCGGCGCGCGATGGCCGAGGCGGAACTGGGCGACGACGTGTTCGGCGACGATCCGAGCGTCAACCGGCTGCAGGCGCGGGCGGCGGAAATGTTCGGCTTCGAGGAGGCGCTGTTCTTTCCCTCGGGCACCCAATCCAATCTTGCCGCGCTGATGAGCCATTGCGCCCGGGGCGACGAGTACCTGGTCGGGCAGGAGGCGCACACCTACCGCTTCGAAGCCGGCGGCGGCGCGGTGCTCGGCTCGATCCAGCCGCAGCCGCTCGCCAACCGGCTCGACGGCACGCTCGACCTGGCCGAAGTGGAGGCCGCGATCAAGCCCGACGATCCGCATTTCGCGCGCACGCGCCTGCTGGCGCTGGAGAACACGATCGGCGGCAAGTCAATCCCGCGTTCCTATCTGGAAAATGCATTACAACTTGCGAAAAATAAAAATCTTTCCACCCATCTGGACGGCGCGCGGATTTTCAATGCCGCGGTGAAACTCGGGATACCGGCGGCAGAACTGTGCAAAGGATTCGATTCGGTTTCTGCTTGCCTTTCGAAAGGCCTCGGAGCGCCCGCCGGAACGCTGCTGCTGGGCAATAAAGATCTGATAAAAAAAGCAAGGCGCGCGCGAAAAATCCTTGGCGGGGCGATGCGGCAAGCGGGCGTGATCGCGGCGGCGGGGCTCTACGCCCTGGAGCACAACGTCGAGCGTCTCGCCGAGGATCACGCCAACGCGGAGCGCCTGGCGAAGGGTCTGAGGGATTCGGGCTATGAGGTCGAGGGGCCGTACACCAACATGGTCTTCGTTCGCATTGCTCCTGGGAAAGTCTCCTTGCTGAAGGAGAAATTCGAGAAAGAGGAAATCCTGATCCTTCCCGGTTCGCGCCTGCGCCTCGTGACGCATCTCGACGTCGACGTCGCGGGCATCGAGCGGGCGCTCGATGCATTCCGCTCGCTAGCGAAGAAGCTCAAGGTCTGAGAGCGTAGCGACATCTCCGGGCAATGGATCCGAACGTAAAGAAGATCACCCGGGTCGTCCGCTACTTGATGTTCTTCGGCCTCGGGTTCCTTGCGGTGGGGCTGTTGTTCCTGCTTTTGTTTCTGATAGAGCCAACGCGGACCGTCGGACTGACACCCGATAACGTCGCGATCTGGGTGGGCGTGCCCGTACTCCTTGGAGCGATTTTCGTGTGTGTCCGCTTCGGCGTCATTGTCGACCGGCTGCGACTCACTGTTACGACCTGGTGGGGGCTCCTCGTTCCGTTTCACAAGACCGAGCATCCGTTCTCACAAGCCCACTTTGTGACCCTTTCCCGCGAGGAGCGAAGCGCTGGCCGCTCCAGCTATGAAGTCTTTCCGGTAAGGTTGGAAGGCGCCGACACCGATGCGATCACTATTCACGAACCGCGCGATCACGACAAGGCGCGCCACCTCGCCGAAGATCTCGCCAAGTTCGTCCACCTCGGGATCCGCGACCGGTCCTCGGGAGAGGAAGTCGAAGTCGTGCGCGAGGCTGGCGCGCTCGACCAGTCTTTGCAGCAGCGATTAAGGCGCGCGGGCCGGTCCACGCGGCTTCCCGCGCAGCCGCCGGGCGCAAGGACAATCTTCAACTACGGCGGCACACGGGCGCCCACCACGATCGAGATCCCGCCTGTCGGCCACAGCGTTTTGCTGCGGGAGTTTCGGCTGATGATCTTTCCAGCGTGCCTTGGCGCCCTCTTTTTAGAACTGGCTAGCTACAACAAGGGGAACATGGAAATCGGCGTAGTTGGGGTGGCGTCCTTTTTCTTGTTCTTTCTGGTTATTTTCCTGCCGCTCTTAATTCGCAGCGCCATCCTCCGAGAGCGCCTGGTCGTCTCGCCGGACGAGCTCGTCGTTACCCAGCGCGATATCTTCGGCACCAAGACGACTCGGCTGACTTCCGGCGAGATCGAGGAAGTGGAAGTAACCCGGGCTAAGTGGGGAATGTCCTACGGCTTCGCGGTCATCGGCGGCGGCAACCTCCGCGTCGCCATCCGTAGCGATCGCGGCTCAATCGAGCTGGGTGCAGCGCTCTCGAAACAAGAAGAGGTGCAATGGCTGAGGGATGTCCTGGTTCATGTTTTGGCCGCGAATTCCGAAGAGAAAGTTGACCGGGATCCTCGAGACCATCCCGGCGAAGTGCTTAGTCGTCCTCAAGAGTTGAGCCATGCAGGAGACGCTGCGATCGACTCGGCTTCCTCGACGTTCGCCCGGCTGTTCGCTTACGCTCCGCCTGTTGTGCTTGCGCTCGGCGGCGCAGTAGTCTGGCTATCGGGACGGGTTCAGGCGCTCGATCTCGTGGATTCGGTCCAGGCGCAGGCACCGTACGCGCTCGTGCTGGGCGCCGGAATGCTGGCTTGGGCGGCGTGGCTGTTGCTTGGGCGCTCGTCGGCGCATCGCGACCTGTTGATGATCGCCGCCGTGACTCTGATCGCGATCGCTTTCGCCATCGTCACTGTCGGGCCCTGGCTGAATGCAAAGCTGGAGCGAAGTCAACCGACAGTTCGTGTCGCGAAGGTGATCGAAAAAAATCCGCATCCGCGCGGCTGGGAGTGGGTTCTGTACGTCGAATCGTGGCGCCAAAGCCGCGGCAGAGAGAGAATCGACGTTGACCGCGATACGTTCTCGCGGGCTCGCATCTCAACGGATTCGCTCGTCCTTGGTATCCGCTCGGGTGGCCTGGGCTTCGAGTGGATCGAGAGCTACCATCTGAAACACGCCGGGCAGCCGGCGGCAGGGCTCGTTTTCCGTGGTTGGCAGCTTATGCAGGCGGGTCGCTTGCCGGAGGCGGAGCGGGTGTTGCGCCAGGCGGTCGAACTTGACCGCCGTTCCTTCGACGCGCGCCGCTACCTCGACTATGTGCTGATGCGCGCTCAACGCTGGGACGAAATTCTCGCATCGTGGAACGAGTTTCTGCGCCTCGAGCCAGATCACGCCGCAGCGTATCTGGAGCGGGCCGGCACACACCGTCACGCCGGCAATGCGGAACTGGCGTTGCGCGACCTGGAGCGTGCCTGCTCGTTGGGCGAAGCGAAGGCCTGTCAGCTCCGCGAACGGTTGAGATGAGCAGCTAGAACAGGTGCACCGCGGTCGGGAACCAGAATGGATTCCTCCCAGTTTGCGGATTCCTGTTGTGAATTTCATTTTAGTGCATTAAAAGAACGACTCATGATCAGCGCGCGTCCTGCCGTCCGCTCGCTCGCCGCGTCGAAAATCCGGGAGCTGTTCAATTCCGGCATCGGGCGCACGGACCTGTTGCCGTTCTGGGTTGGCGAGCCCGACGAGCCGACGCCGGAATTCATCCGCAAGGCCGGCATCGACTCGATCGCCGCCGGCGAGACCTTCTACACCCACAACCTGGGCATTCCGGAAATCCGCGACGCGCTCTCGGCCTACCTGTCGCGCCTGCACGGCGCCGCGCATGTTCCGATCGGGCCCGACCAGCTGGCGCTCACCAGCTCCGGCGTCAACGCGTTGATGCTCGCGACGCAGCTGCTGGTGGATCCCGGTGATCGCGTCGTCGAGGTGGTGCCGTTGTGGCCGAACCTGCAGGAAATTCCGCGCATCCTGGGCGCGCAGGTCGAGACGGTGGCACTGGAGTTTTCGCCTTCAGGTTGGTTTTTAAATCTAGAGAAATTAATAAAAGCGTTAACACCAGGTACGCGGGCCCTCTACCTGAACTCCCCCAACAACCCCACCGGCTGGACCGTCACCCGGGAGGAGCAGCGCGCGATCCTCGAGCACTGCCGCCGCCACGGCATCTGGATCTTTGCCGACGATGCCTACGAAAGGATCTATTTTGGCGAGGGCGGCCTGGCGCCGTCGTTCCTCGACCTGTGCGACAAGGACGACCGGGTCATCAGCACCAATACCTTCTCCAAGACCTGGCTGATGCCGGGCTGGCGCCTGGGCTGGCTGGTGGTGCCCGCCGAGCTGACCGCCGACCTGGGCAAGCTGATCGAGTACAACACCTCCTGCGCACCCGTATTCGTGCAGCGCGC
>JBBPIU010000050.1:0-22297 GCA_038040245.1 Pseudomonadota bacterium
GCGATCGCGACACTGCCGCCACCGTGTACGAAGTGCGGCGGCACGGTGCAGGAGAACTACCGCAAGTTCCAGTGCCAGAAGAGCGACTTCTCGCTCTGGAAGGTAATCTCCGGGCGGGAGTGGGACCCGGAAGAAGTTGCCATATTGTTTGGCAAGCGCTTCGTCGGGCCGCTCAGCGGATTTCGCAGCCGCCAGGGGAAACCGTTTTCAGCAGGCTTGAAGCTGACCGATGATTTCCGGATCGAGTTCGATTTTGGCCAGAGCGCCGGTTCGGACAGCAATGAACCAGTCGATTTCAGTGGCCAGGAAGCACTTGGTTCCTGCCCCAAGTGCGGTGCGCGTGTATTCGAAAACGGCGTCTCGTATATTTGCGAGAAGTCCGTCGGTCCGCAGCGCAGCTGCGACTTCCGTTCCGGCCGCATGATCCTGCAGCAGCCGGTCGAGCGCGCCCAGATGCAAAAACTCCTCGCCACCGGGCGCACCGATCTGCTGACCGGGTTCATGTCGAAGAAGAACCGGAAGTTCAAGGCCTTCCTGGTGAAGACGCCCCAGGGAAAAATCGGCTTCGAATTCCTGCCGCGCGCGGAAAAGCCAGGCAAGCCGCCCGCAACGAAAGAACCGGCGGCAGAAAAACCCGCTGCCGTGAAACCATTGAAGAAGAAGGCGGCAAAAAAAGCGCCGGCCAAGAAGAAGCGCGCTGCTAGCTAGACGTCCAGATTCCTGACGCCGAGCGCGTTCGACTCGATGAACGCGCGGCGCGGCTCGACCTCGTCGCCCATCAGCATGGTGAATATCTCGTCGGCGGCGA
Source organism: Pseudomonadota bacterium (assembly GCA_038040245.1). Classification (GTDB taxonomy): domain Bacteria; phylum Pseudomonadota; class Gammaproteobacteria; order Burkholderiales; family SG8-39; genus RBG-16-66-20. The sequence continues at coordinate 809 of JBBPIU010000050.1, forward strand.
TGCCGTCGTCGATCTGCACGCGCAGCAGGCGCCGCACCGTCGGGTCCATGGTGGTTTCCCAGAGCTGCGACGGGTTCATCTCCCCCAGCCCCTTGTAGCGCTGCAGGCTCATCGATTTCTGCACCTCGGCCAGCAGCCAGCGCATGGCGTCGCCGAAATCCTTGACCGGGTACTTCTTCTCGCCGCGTTGCACGTAGGCGCCGACACCGACCAGCCCCCGCAGCATCTCCGCCGTCTGCCGGATCTGGGCATAGTCCCCGGAATGCACGAATTCCGAGTCGATCGTAGTCACTCGCACATTGCCGTGTCGCGTGCGCTCGATGCGCGCCTGATAACGCTCCGTCTTGGGTTCGAAATGGGCCGATACGCGAATCCCGCTCCCGGGCAACGCGGCAGCCAGCGCCTCGGCTGAGGCCTGGGCCGTTTCGCGACGTCCGAGGTCGACCTGCACGCCGCGCAACATGGCCAGCAGGACATCGCGGTCGATCCAGCGTGAGACGCGGTCGATGACCGCCTCGGCGAGCAGATACGCCTTGGCGAGTTCGGCCAGCGTGTCGCCGGTGATCGATTCGCGCCGCGCCGCCGGATACAGCGCCGCGTCGACCAGCGCCTGGCGCAGCATGAACTCGTTCAGCTCGTGCTCGTCCTTGAGGTAGCGCTCGTCCTTGCCGAGCTTGGCCTTGTAAAGCGGCGGCTGCGCGATGTAAATATGGCCGCGCTCGACCAGCTCCGGCATCTGCCGGTAGAAAAACGTCAGCAGCAGGGTGCGGATATGAGAGCCGTCTACGTCCGCGTCGGTCATGACAATGATGCGGTGGTAACGCAGTTTTTCAGGGTTGTACTCTTCCTTGCCGATGCCGCAGCCGAGCGCGGTAATCAGCGTCGCAATTTCGGCCGAGCCGAGCAGCTTGTCGAAGCGCGCCTTCTCGACATTCAGGATCTTGCCCTTCAACGGCAGGATCGCCTGGAATTTGCGGTCGCGGCCCTGCTTCGCCGAACCGCCGGCCGAATCTCCCTCGACCAGATAGAGCTCGCATTTCGCCGGATCCTTCTCCTGGCAATCGGCGAGCTTGCCGGGCAATCCCAGGCCGTCGAGCACGCCCTTGCGCCGCGTCATCTCGCGCGCTTTGCGCGCCGCTTCCCGCGCGCGCGCCGCATCGACGATCTTGGCGGTAATGACGCGCGCATCCGCCGGCCGCTCTTCCAGGAACTCGCGCAGCTTTTCGGCGACCACTTCCTCGACCACCGGCCGCACCTCGGAGGAAACCAGCTTTTCCTTGGTCTGGGAGGAAAACTTCGGCTCGGGCACTTTTATCGACAGAACGCAGGCCAGGCCCTCGCGCATGTCATCGCCGGTGGTCTCCACCTTGGCTTTCTTGGCGAGTTCGTGCTCTTCGATGTACTTGTTAAGAACGCGCGTCATCGCCGCGCGCAGTCCGGTGAGGTGCGTGCCGCCGTCCTTCTGCGGAATGTTGTTGGTGAAGCACAGCACGCTCTCCTGGTAGGAGTCGTTCCACTGCATCGCCACATCGACGATGATGCCGTCCTTTTCCCCCTGCCCCTGGAACACGGTCGGGTGGAGCACGCTCTTGGACCGGTTCATGTACTCGACAAACCCCTGCACGCCGCCGGCGAAGGCGAAGTTCTCCTGCTTGCCGGCGCGCTGGTCCACCAGCATGATCTTGACGCCGTTGTTCAGGAAGGAGAGTTCGCGCAGGCGGCGCGCCAGAATGTCGTAGTGGTAGTCGACGACGCCGAAAATGCTCCGCGAAGCGAGGAAGTGCACTTCCGTTCCGCGCTTCTCGGTGGTCCCGGTGACGCGCAGCGGGCCGGTCGCAGCACCGTCGGCGAACTCCATCTGGTGCACCTTGCCGTCGCGCCAGATGGTGAGCCGCAGCCATCCCGACAGCGCGTTTACCACCGAGACGCCGACCCCGTGGAGGCCACCGGCTACCTTGTAGGAATTGGAGTCGAACTTGCCGCCGGCATGCAGTTCCGTCATCACGATCTCGGCGGCGGAGCGCTTGAGCTCATCGTCTTCCTTGATGCCGGTCGGGATGCCGCGGCCGTTGTCCAGCACCGACACGGAGTTGTCGGTGTGGATGGTCAGCACGATCTCGTCGCAGTAGCCGGCGAGCGCCTCGTCCACCGCGTTGTCGACCACCTCGAACACCATGTGGTGCATCCCGGTGCCGTCGGAGGTGTCTCCGATGTACATCCCGGGGCGCTTGCGCACCGCCTCCAGGCCCTTCAGGACCTTGATGCTGTCGGCTTCGTAGCCGTTCGGGTCAGGCGCTTGCTTGTCGGCTTCACCCACCTCTATATCCTCATCGGCATGACGACGTACCTGAAATCGGCCTCGGACGGGAAACTCAACAACGCGCTGGAGGCAGCATCGCCGAACCTGCATTCGACCTCGCTGCCGGCGACATTGTTCAATACATCGAGCAGATAATTGACGTTGAAACCGATGTCGAGCGCATCGCCCGTGTAGCCGACCTCGAGCGTCTCCTCCGCCTCTTCCTGCTCGGTATTGGAGGAGATGATCTTCAGGCTGCCGTCGGTCAGAACCCAGCGCACGCCGCGGAACTTCTCGTTCGACAGGATTGCGGCGCGCAGCAGGGCCTGGCGCAGCACTTCACGGCCGATCGAGAGCTGGTTTTTGTGCCCCACCGGAATCACCCGTGTGTAATCCGGAAACTTGCCGTCAACGAGTTTCGAAACCAGTTCCACCGTGCCGAAGGCGAAGGACGCCTGGGTTGTTGAAAGCTCGATCCGGACTTCGGCATCGCTGTCGGACAGGAGTTTTCCGAGTTCGAGAACGGTCTTGCGCGGCACGATCACTTCCTGCCGCGGCAATTTGGTATCGAGTGACATCGACGCGAACGCCAGCCGGTGGCCGTCGGTCGCGATCAACTTCAGCGTCTTGTCCTCGACCACCATCAACAGGCCGTTCAGGTAGTAACGGATGTCCTGCTGCGCCATCGAATACTGCACCAGGCCGAGGAGCCTGCGCAATTCCTTCTGCTGCAGCGAGAAACGCGCGACGTCGCCGGCCGGCTTCGCCAAGCGCGGAAAATCCTCCGCCGGCAGTGTCTGCAGAATGAACTTGCTCTTGCCCGCCTTGACCAGCAGCCTCTTGTCCTGCTGCTGCAGCGTGACTTCCGCGCTTTCGGGCAGCGCCCTGAGGATGTCCACCAGCTTGCGCGCACCCACGGTTACCGAACGCGCCTCGCCGGAAGGCTCGACCGTGCCACGGGAAGTGATCTGTATTTCAATGTCGGTTGCGAGAAACGAAAGCGCGCCGGCGCCGCGTTCGATGAGAACGTTGGAAAGGATCGGCAACGTATGGCGCCGTTCGATGATGCCACTGACGGCCGATAGCGGGCCGAGCAGTTCGTCTCGTTTGGCTTTGACAAGGACCATTGTTGTTCTTTCTTTTCTTTATAAATACCTAGTAACAACTAATAGAGCAGCCATGATTCCTGTATAAGCCGGAAATTCCGTTTGCAACCCGGGGCTTGGCTGCCTGGCAGGCCGTGTGCAAGCTGTGCGGAAAGCTGTGCACCGTTGTGCAGCGTTTCGGCGCCAATCCCGCAACGGGGTCTTATCCACAAACTGTCCTATTCATTTGCACAGCTTCACCCCTTGAGCACCTGTTCAAGAAGATGGTAATCCCGGTTCAGACCGATATCCTTCTTGCGCAGCGAGGCAATCGTGCGGCAGGCGTGCAGCACGGTGGTGTGATCGCGATTGCCGAAAGCCTCGCCGATCTCCGGCAGGCTCATCTGGGTGAGATCCTTGGCGAGCGCCATCGCTACCTGCCGTGGCCGGGCGATATTCCGGTTGCGGCGCTTGGAGTGCATGTCGGAAATTTTGATCTTGAAGTACTCCGCCACCGTCTTCTGTATTCCCTCGACGTTGATCTGGCGGTTCGCCACGTGAAGGATGTCGCGCAGCGCCTCGCGCGCGAGTTCCAGTGACAGTTCACGGCCCGTGAAGCGGGAAAAAGCGAGCACTTTCTTCAATGCCCCTTCCAGTTCGCGTACGTTGGAGCGGATGTGTTTGGCAATGAAAAACGCGATGTCTTCGGCCAGATCCAGTGCATCGGCTTCGGCTTTTTTCAGCACGATCGCGACGCGCATCTCGAGCTCTGGCGGCTCGATCGCCACGGTCAGCCCCCAGCCGAAACGCGAGATCAGGCGCTCCTGCATGCCGGCGATCTCCTTGGGGTAGGTATCGCAGGTGATCACGATCTGCTTGTGGGCTTCGACCAGCGCATTGAAGGCGTAGAAGAACTCCTCCTGGGTGCGGTCCTTGTTGGAGAAGAACTGGATGTCGTCAATCAGCAACAGGTCAAGCGAATGGTAGTAGCGCTTGAACTCTTCGAAGGATTTCTGCTGGTAGGCACGCACCACGTCGGTGACGTACTGCTCGGCGTGGATGTAGCGGACGCGCGCCTGCGGGCGCTCGCTGCACAAATGGTTGCCGATCGCCTGCACCAGGTGCGTCTTGCCAAGGCCGACACCGCCGTAGATGAACAAAGGGTTGTACGAGATGCCCGGGTTCTCGGACACCTGCAGCGCAGCAGCCCGCGCCAGCTGATTGGCCTTGCCGGTGACGAAATTGTCGAAATTGAAGTTGCGGTTGAGCCGTGCGCGATCCGGCGGCACGGCCGCGGCGCCAAGGCGATGGCCGACCGGCGCAGGCGTGCGCGGGGGAGTGTCGGCAGCCAAGCTGGGGGCGAGAACCAGCTTCACGTCGATCTCGCGGCCGCCCAATTCCGCGGCAAGGCGCACGATCCGGGCAAAGAAACGCTCGCGCACCAGCTCCAGCACGAACCGGTTGGGTGCGGTCAGGACCAGCATGCCGGAATCCGCCGCGCTCGACTCCGGCGACAGGGGGCGGATCCAGGTGCTGAACTGCTGCGCGGGCACTTCCTGCTCCAGTCGGCGCAGGCAAGCGTGCCAGAGATTGTGCATCTTCGAGCGTATTCCTTGCGCGCTGGGTTGGAGGCTTGCGCAGGCTTTTTTGAGTACGCCCGCGAGGTTTGATTTTACCCTTTCCGAATCGCGTTATCCACACGGCCGGCAACAAAAAAAGTAGATTTGACAAGGCTTCAGCGCGCGGGCTCTAATACCGCCCTTTTTCCGATTGGGCAGGCCGATGAAGCAGAAGCGCACCTACCAGCCATCCAAGACGCGCCGCGCACGAACGCATGGCTTTCTCGTGCGTAGCCGCACGGCCAACGGGCGCGCGGTGCTGCGCGCGCGGCGGGCAAAGGGACGCAAGCGCTTGGCCGTGTAGGCCTGCGTCCGGCGTGCTGGGGAACTCCAAGCAGGCACGTCAGCCACGTTTCGGGCTCGGTGCGGAAAGGCGGCTCGCCAAGAAGGCCGATTTCGAGCGCCTGCTGCGCGAGGGATCGCGCAAGAGCCGGTCGGGTTATACGCTGTTCTTCCTGATGCGCGCAGAGGGTCCGCCGCGGCTCGGCATCCTCATCTCACGCAAGCACGCGGCAAGGGCGACCGTGCGCAATGGAATCAAACGTTGTATCCGCGAGGCATTCCGGCTGGAGCAGGCGGCCTTGGGCGCCCTGGATGTGCTGGTGCGTCCGCCCTACGGGGCGAGGCCGGGCGCGGCAATGCTGATGCGACTGCGCGAGCTTTTCTCTGGATTGAGGCAATGAGCGTGACACCGAAGGGCGTGCTGGGGGCGATGCTTCGTGCCTACCGGTATTTCATCAGTCCCCTGCTGCCGCCGGCATGCCGGTTCCATCCGAACTGCTCGGCCTATGCCGAGCAGGCGCTGCAGGACTACGGCGCGCTGCGCGGCGGATGGTTGACGGCACGCCGCCTGTGCCGCTGCGGGCCATGGCACGCCGGCGGCTTTGATCCGGTACCGGTAAACAGACATGAGGACAGGAAATAATGGATACGCAGCGCCTCATTCTGTTTTTCATCTTCGGTTTCTCGCTGCTCATGCTGTGGGATGCCTGGGAAAAAGAGCATCGGCCCAAGCCCGCGCCACAGGCGCAGGCGTCGTCCGCGACGGCGGTTCCGACGCCGGCCAGCAAGCCCGCTACCCAGGCGGCGCCAGCGGCGCAGCCTGCCCCCGATGGCAGCGTTCCTGGCGCCGCTGCGCCGGCCGCGAAAGGCGAGACCATCGTGGTGCGTACCGATCTCATCGTTGCCGAGATCGACACACTCGGGGCCACCCTGAAGCGGATCGAGCTTCTGAAGCACAAGGAAGCGAAGAATTCGGTCAAGAATCTGGTGCTGCTCGGGTCCGAGCACCACTACGAAGCGCAAAGCGGGCTGACCGGCGAGGGCGGACCGAACCACCGCACGCTGTGGCGCGTGCAGCCCGGCAGCACCACGTTGATGGACGGCCGGGACGCGCTCGAGGTGCGGCTTACGTCGCAGGGCAATGGTGGTCTTTCGGCGACCAAGATTTACCGGTTCAAGCGCGACAGCTACGTGATCGACGTCGCGCTGGAGGTCCGCAACGCCGGCGCCGCCCCGCTGACGCCGTATGCCTATTTTCAGCTCACCCATGACGGCAAGTCCTCGGCCGACGCCAACGCCGTGGCGTCGACCTTCGGCGCACAGAGTTTCAACGGCTACGCGATCTATACCGAGGAGAAGAAGTTTCAAAAAGTGGAGCTGACCGACGTCGACAAGGGCAAGGCGGATTTCGTCAAGCAGAGCAGCGACGGCTGGCTTGCCTACGTGCAGCATTACTTTGTCTCCGCCTGGCTGCCCGCGACGAAGGTCGCGCGCGAGTACACGGTCGAAAAGCGCGCCGACGGCATCTATGCGGGCCGTGCGCTTATCTCGGCCGGGCCGATCGCACCCGGCGCCAGCGCTACCGTGACGGTGCCGCTCTATGCCGGGCCGCAGGAGCAGCGGCGCCTGGCCGAGGTTGCGCCGGGCTTCGATCTGGTGGTCGACTACGGCTGGCTCACCATCATTGCCTGGCCGCTGTTCTGGCTGCTGGAGAAGTTCCACGGCCTGAGCGGCAACTGGGGCGTCGCGATCATCCTGTTGACCGTGCTGATCAAGCTCGTCTTCTTCCCGCTTTCCGCCGCGAGCTACAAGTCGATGGCGAAGATGAAGCTGATCACCCCGCGCATGACCAAGATCCGGGAGATGTACGAACACGACCGCGCCAGGATGAACCAGGCGATGATGGAGCTCTACAAGACCGAGAAGATCAATCCGCTGGGCGGCTGCTTCCCGATCCTGGTCCAGATTCCGGTCTTCATCGCGCTCTACTGGGTGCTGCTGGCCGCGATCGAGTTGCGCCACGCGCCGTTCATGCTCTGGATCCAGGACCTGTCGGCGCTCGACCCGTACTACGTGCTGCCGATCCTGATGACCGTGACCATGGTCATCCAGACGCGCCTCAATCCGGTGCCGCCCGACCCGGTGCAGGCGCAGGTGATGAAGTACATGCCGTTCATCTTCAGCGTGTTCTTCTTTTTCTTCCCGGCTGGACTGGTGCTGTACTGGCTGGTCAACAACATCCTTTCCATCCTTCAGCAATGGCAGATCCAGCGCATGTTCGACCGCGATAAACCTGCCCATGCCAAGCGGTGAGAGTGTCCCGGATACCATCGCCGCCGTCGCCACCCCGGCCGGTCGCGGCGGCATTGGGATCGTCCGGGTGTCCGGCCCGAAAGTGCCGGCGATCGCGCAGGCGGTGATCGGGCGACTGCCGGAATTCAGAAAGGCCACCCATTGTTTTTTTCGTGACGCGCAAGGCGAGCGCGTGGACGAGGGCATTGCGCTGTATTTCCAGGCGCCGCATTCCTATACCGGTGACGAAGTCCTCGAATTGCAGGGGCATGGCGGCCCGGTAGTGACGCATGCGGTGCTCGGGGCGGTGCTCGACGCCGGCGCGCGGCTTGCGGGGCCGGGGGAATTCACGCGGCGCGCGTTTCTCAACGGCAGGCTCGACCTGGCGCAGGCCGAAGCGGTGGCCGACCTGATCGACGCCGCGAGCCGCGAGGCGGCGCGTTCGGCATTGCGATCGCTCGGCGGCGATTTCTCTGCGGTGATCGCGGGCCTCGTTGCGGGACTCACCGAATTGCGCGCGCTTACGGAAGCGATGCTCGATTTCCCGGACGAAGAGGTGGATTCGCTGCACCGGGACGACGCCAGCAGGCGCCTCGGGCAGCTGCGCGCCGCACTCGAGGACGTGATGGCGAAAAGCCGGCAGGGAAGCCTGCTGCGCACCGGCATCCACGCCGTTCTCGCGGGCCGGCCGAATGTCGGCAAGTCGAGCCTGCTCAACCGGCTGGCGGGCGCGGAACGCGCGATCGTCACCGCGCTGCCCGGGACCACGCGCGATGCGCTGCGCGAACCGATCCAGATCGAGGGCGTGCCCATTGTGGTGGTGGACACCGCGGGGCTGCGCGAGTCGCAGGACGAGGTGGAGCGTCTCGGCATGGAGCGGACCCGTCAGGAAATGGAACGCGCCGACGTGGTGCTCGTGATTCTCGAGGCCGGCAAGCTGGAAGCGCCGCAAGGGCCGCTGCCCGAGGCTGCCACGCGGATCAATGTCGTCAACAAGATCGATCTCGTCCCCGGCGCCGTGGCCGGTCGGCGTGGCAACGAGGTCCACGTATCGGCGAAGACCGGTGCGGGGCTTGATGCGCTGCGTGCGGCGATGTTGGAAGCGGCAGGCTGGACTTCGCGCGGCGAAACGGTGTTCCTTGCGCGTGAGCGGCACCTGCGCGCGCTCGGCACGGCGCGCGTCCATCTGGAAGCCGCTGCGTCGCAGGTGGCGCAGTGGGAGTTCTTCGCCGAGGAACTGCGCCTGGCGCAGGAAGCCCTCGGCGAGATCTCGGGGCGCGTCAGCACCGACGATCTGTTGGGAGAGATCTTCTCCCGCTTCTGCATCGGAAAATGAAAGCGGCGCGCGAACCCTGCGAGCGCGTGCCAATCATTGACTATCGTTTTGGTACTTAAGGGAAATCTGCACTCGCCGCCCGAGCCTCGCGGGCGCCCGCGCGACACGGTAAAATCCGCCCTCAAGAGGATCCAATTGGATGAGCCACCGCCGTTCCCCCGAAGCCGAATTATCCGCAGCGCCAGACTGGGTCCGCCACCGGAAGCTGCGCGATTGGGTCGCTGAAATGGCGCGCCTGGCCAAGCCCGAGCGCGTGCTCTGGTGCGACGGCTCGCAGGCAGAGTACGACCGGTTGTGCGCGGAGCTGGTGGCCGCCGGCACCTTCATCAAGCTGAACGAGAAACTGCGCCCGGGGAGCTATCTCGCGCGCTCGAATCCCACGGACGTGGCGCGGATGGAAGACCGCACCTTCATCTGTTCGACCCGCAAGGATGACGCCGGGCCGACCAACAACTGGATCGACCCGGCCGAGATGCGTGCGACGCTCGGACGCCTGTTCGAGGGCTGCATGCGCGGACGCACGCTTTACGTCGTGCCGTTCTCCATGGGCCCCATTGGTTCCCACATTGCGCAGATCGGCGTCGAGCTGTCCGACTCGGCTTACGTCGCGGCCAACATGAAGCTGATGACGCGCATGGGCCGCGCGGTGATCGAGCATCTCGGTGAGGACGGCGCGTTCGTTCCCTGCGTGCATTCGGTAGGCGCGCCGCTGGCGCCCGGGGCGAAGGACGTCGCCTGGCCGTGCAACAAAAAGGAAAAGTGGATCGTCCATTTTCCCGAAACCCGGGAGATCTGGTCGTTCGGCTCGGGCTACGGCGGCAACGCGCTGCTCGGCAAGAAGTGCCTGGCGCTGCGCATCGCCTCGGTCATGGCGCGCGACGAAGGATGGCTCGCGGAACACATGCTGATCCTCGGGCTCGAATCCCCCGAGGGCGAGAAGCACTATGTGTCGGCGGCGTTTCCGAGCGCCTGCGGCAAGACAAACTTCGCGATGCTGATTCCGCCGGCGGCCTTCGCCGGCTGGAAAGTGACCACCATCGGCGAGGACATTGCCTGGATCAAACCGGGCGCCGATGGCCGCTTCTACGCCATCAATCCGGAGGCGGGCCTGTTCGGCGTTGCGCCCGGTACCTCGGAGGCGACCAACCCGAATGCGATGAAGACGCTGCGCGCGAATGTCATTTTTACCAATGTCGCGATGACGCCCGACGGCGACGTGTGGTGGGAGGACATGACCAGGGAACCGCCCGCGCGACTGACCGACTGGCAGGGCAAGGACTGGACGCCGGGCTGCGGTCGCGTCGCGGCGCATCCGAACGCGCGCTTCACGGTTGCGGCCTCGCAATGTCCCTCGATGGATGCGCGCTGGGAAGATCCCAAGGGGGTGCCGATTTCGGCGTTCATATTCGGCGGCCGGCGTTCTTCGACCGTGCCCCTGGTGGTCGAGGCGCCGAGCTGGGAGGACGGCGTTTATATGGGTGCCACGCTGGGTTCCGAGACCACTGCCGCGATCACCGGCAAGGTCGGCGTGGTGCGGCGCGATCCGATGGCGATGCTCGCGTTCTGCGGCTATCACATGGGCGACTATTTCTCGCACTGGCTGAAGCTCGGCAAGGCAGCGTCGCGCCCGCCGCGCGTATTCCGCGTCAACTGGTTCAGGAAGGATGCGAACGGCAAATTCATCTGGCCCGGCTTCGCCGAGAACATGCGCGTGCTGAAGTGGATCGTTGACCGCTGTGCCGGCCGGGCGCAGGGCGTGGAAACGGCGCTGGGCGTGATCCCGCGCTACGAGGATCTCAATTGGTCGGGCCTGGAACGGTTTGATCGTGCGCGCTACGAAGAGATCGCGCGCGTGGACGGACAATCCTGGGGCCCGGAGTTGAAGGCGCACGACGAACTCTTCAGTAACCTCGCCGGCCACCTGCCGCCGGAGCTGGAAGTGCGCCGCGGCAGCATGCATCAGAAGCTCGCCGCTTAGACTTTAGTCTTCACGACTTCCAGTCTTCACCAGCCGCAGGGCAAGCGCGCCAGCGGCGAGCGATAGCGCGGCTGCTGCGGCGAATACCGCGGGCGAGCGCGCGTACTCGAGCAGCACGCCGCCTGCCGTCAGACCGAAGCCAACGCCGGCGAGCAGGCTGGTCGATGACCAGGTGAATGCCTCGGTCGAGTGTGCCGCGCGCGTGATCTTTGCGACCAGCATTGCCTGCATGATCAATGCGGGCGCCATCACGATTCCGGCGGCGATGCACCAGAGGCCGAACGCCCATACCGGAAACTGCAGCGGCGACAACAGCGCCAGCGGCGCGATGCCGAGGCCCATCAAAGCGAGGGTGAAGGAGAACTGGCGTGCGAGCGGCGCTCGCCAACTGCGGCTGCCGTAGACCAGGCCTCCGGCAGCGCTGCCGACGCTCATGATGCCGAGCAGAACCCCGGCCAGCGCAGGTCCGCCAGTTTCGGCGGCATACGCGGTGGTCCCGATCTCGACCAGCCCGAAAGCCGTCGCGTAGCAGACGATCACGACCAGCAACGGCGCGAATCCCGGCTCGACCAGCGGACCGAACAGGCTTGTTTCACCGCGCGGCTCGATCTGCCACTCGATGAGCGCACGCGAGCGCTGGAACAGCAAGGTGCCCGCAAAGCCGCAGGCCGCGGCAAACAGCACCGCCGCGGCCGGCGACGCCAGGGCGACGAACATTGCCACCAGCAGCGGTCCGAGGATGAAGATCAGTTCGATGACGACGGATTCGAGCGAATAGGCGGTCGCCAGCAGCGCATCGTCCTTCAGTCGTTGCTTGAAGAAAGTCCGCATGCACACCGTAATCGGCGGAAAGCACGCGCCGGCCGCGGCAGCAAGCGCAAACGCGATCCATGGCGGCGCGGCGTGCTCGAGCGCCACCACCAGTGCCGCCAGCGCAGAGGGGAACAGGAATGCGCAGGCAAGCAAGGTCGAGCGTGGACCATAGCGATCGATCAGACGGCCGAACAGCGGGGCGACCGTGGCCAGCCCCGCGACATAGCAGGCGGCGACCATGCCGCCGCGCGCGAACGAACCGGTGGCGTGCTGGGCGAGCATCAGGATCGCCAAGCCCGTAATACCTATCGGCAGGCGCCCGAGCACCGAGGCCGCGATGGCGGAGCGTAGCGCGGGCTGACCGAGCAGGGTGGAGTAGCGCGCGAGCGATATCACTCGGGGGGCCTTGAGCGAGACCTGCAACAAAAAGGGGCGCGATTGTCTCACATGGCCCGCGGATGCTGCGATGCAGCAATGCGCTAAGCTCGTGCTGTTCCACGTGAAACATCGCCCTTGCGTCCAGGTCGTCTAGTTTCACGTGGAACATTCACGTATCATTCGCCGCGCCACACCATTCCCCATGCAATTCCCGACCGAATTCGACGTAATCGTGATTGGCGGCGGCCATGCCGGTACCGAGGCTGCGCTCGCCGCGGCCCGGCTCGGCTGCAAGACGCTGCTGCTGACCCACAGCATCGAGACCCTCGGCCAGATGTCGTGTAATCCCTCCATCGGGGGGATCGGCAAAGGGCACCTGGTCAAGGAAGTGGACGCCCTTGGCGGGGCGATGGCGCTCGCGACCGACGAGGCGGGAATCCAGTTCCGGACGCTCAACTCCTCCAAAGGGCCAGCGGTGCGGGCCACGCGGGCGCAGGCCGATCGTCTCCTGTACAAGCAGGCGATCCGTACCCGGCTCGAGAATCAGCCGAACCTGACGCTGTTCCAGCAGGCGGTGGACGACATCGTGCTCGAGGGCGATCGGGTGGCCGGCGTCGTAACTCAAATTGGGCTGCGTTTCCGGGGACGCACGATCGTGCTGACCGCAGGCACCTTCCTGTCCGGTCTGGTTCATGTCGGGCTGCAGCACTATCAGGCCGGGCGTGCGGGCGACCCGGCGTCGATCACACTTGCGGCGCGCCTGCGGGAAATGAAGCTTCCGGTCGGTCGTCTGAAGACCGGCACGCCACCGCGGCTCGACGGCAATACGATCGATTTCTCGGCGCTGGAAACCCAGCCCGGCGATGTTCCAGCGCCAGTGTTCTCGTTCCTCGGCCGGCGCGCTATGCATCCCCGGCAGCTGCCGTGCTGGGTCACGCACACCAACGAGCGCACTCACGAGATCGTCCGTGGCGGCCTGGACCGCTCGCCGATGTTCACTGGCGTCATCCAGGGCGTCGGCCCGCGCTACTGCCCGTCGATCGAGGACAAGATCCATCGTTTCGCCGGCAAGACGGGGCACCAGATATTCCTCGAGCCCGAGGGACTGACCACGAGCGAGATCTACCCGAACGGCATCTCCACCAGCCTGCCTTTCGACGTTCAGCTGGCGCTGGTGCGCTCGATCCGCGGGCTGGAGAATGCGCATCTGCTGCGTCCGGGCTACGCCATCGAGTACGACTATTTCGATCCGCGCAATCTGCAATCCTCGCTGGAGACAAAAACGATCGCCGGGTTGTTCTTCGCTGGCCAGATCAACGGCACCACCGGATACGAGGAGGCGGCCGCGCAGGGGCTGCTGGCCGGTTTGAATGCGGCTCTGCAGGCGCAGGGCAAGGCGGCTTGGTGTCCGCGCCGGGACGAAGCCTATCTTGGCGTACTGGTGGACGATCTCATCACGCGTGGCGTCAGCGAGCCCTACCGCATGTTCACCAGCCGGGCCGAGTACCGCCTGATGCTGCGTGAGGACAATGCCGATCTCAGACTCACGGAGATCGGACGCAGGCTCGGCCTCGTGGATGACGCACGCTGGGACGCGTTCAGTCGCAAACGGGACGCCGTGGTGCGCGAGACCGAGCGGCTGAAATCCACTTGGGTCAATCCGCGCAGCTTGTCGCCGGAGATTGCTGAACAGGTGCTGGGCCAGTCCATCGAGCGCGAGTACACGCTGCACGAACTGCTGCGCCGGCCAAATGTTAGTTATCGCTCGCTTTCTTTAATACATACGTCTGTAGAGGGTGTACAGGATCCGGTGGTGGCGGAGCAGGTCGAAATCCAGGCGAAGTATCAGGGCTACATCGCGCGCCAGCAAGAGGAAGTGAATCGGCGCGAGGCGCAGGAATCGGCATCGCTACCCGCAGACCTCGATTACGCCGAAGTGCGCGGCCTTTCGACCGAGGCGCGTCAAACCTTGTCGCGCCAGCGGCCGCAGACCATCGGCCAGGCGGCACGCATCTCTGGAGTAACCCCCGCGGCGGTTTCGCTTCTCCTGGTACATCTGAAGCGAGTCCGCGCCAAGGCCGGCAAGCAGGATCCGCGATACAAGAAGAGCGCATGACCCCGCAGGCCGCGCTCGAGCGCGGACTGGTTGAACTCGCGCTCGCGCTGCCCTCAGGCGCGGCCGAAAAGCTGATGGCTTACCTGGGACTGCTTGCGAAGTGGAACCAGACCTACAACCTCACCGCAATCCGCGATCCGCTGCAGGCGGTGAGTCATCACTTGCTGGATTCACTTGCCGTGCTGCGTGATTTGTCTGACTGCGCGGGAACGCTTGCGGACGTCGGTTCGGGCGGCGGGCTGCCCGGGATTCCGATTGCGATCGCCGAGCCGGCGCGGCGCGTCACCTTGAACGACGCCAGCGAAAAGAAAGGCGCGTTCCTGCGCCAGGCGGTGATCGAGCTCGGCCTGAGCAACGCGACGGTGCACATCGGCCGCGTGGAGGACTGGCATCCCGCAGAGGGCTTCGCGGTGGTGATTTCCCGCGGCTTCGCCAGCCTGGTCGATTTCCTCGCCGTCTGCCGCCATCTTGCCGCGCCCTCGGGCGTTCTCGCCGCAATGAAAGGCGCTTACCCGCGCGACGAATTGGCGCAGATACCGGCCGATTGCGATTGCCGCGAGATAAGGCGTCTCAAGGTGCCGCTGCTCGACGCCGAGCGGCACCTCGTCCTGTGCCGGATCGGATCCTGAGCATGGCGCGCATTCTCGCGGTCGCGAATCAGAAGGGCGGCGTCGGCAAGACGACCACCAGCGTCAATCTCGCGGCCGGCATGGCGCAATCGGGCCGTCGCGTTCTGCTCGTGGACCTCGATCCGCAGGGCAACGCGACCATGGGCAGCGGCGTCAACAAGAGCAAGGTGGAGCGCACGATCTATCACGTCCTGCTCGGGCTTGGGGATGCATCGAACATCCGCATGCGCGTCGACAGCGGCTATGACCTCATTCCCGCCAATCGCGATCTCGCGGGCGCGGAGGTGGAACTGGTCGACTTGCCCAATCGCGAGGGACGGCTGCGTGCTGCCCTGGAACGCATCGCGAGCGACTACGATTTCATCCTGATCGATTGTCCTCCGTCGCTAAGCCTTCTCACGGTGAACGCATTCGCCGCGGCCGAGCAGGTGCTGATCCCGATGCAGTGCGAGTACTACGCGCTGGAGGGGCTCTCCGACCTCGTCGGCACCATCAAGCGGGTGCGCTCGAAGCTCAACCCGCGGCTCGAAATCGCCGGCCTGCTGCGCACCATGTTCGATCCGCGCAACACGCTCGCGAACCAGGTTTCCCAGCAGCTGGAACAGCACTTCGGCGACAAGGTTTACCGCACGCTGGTGCCGCGCAACGTGCGCCTCGCTGAAGCACCGAGTTACGGCGCCCCGGCGGTGGTGTGGGACAAGACCTCGAAAGGCGCTCAGGCCTACGTCGCGCTCACCGAGGAAATTCTGGGAGGGTATCCATGAACAGGCCCAAGGGGCTTGGGCGCGGCCTCGATGCGCTGCTGGGCGCCGAAGAAAGCACGCGCAAGGACGCGATGGCGACCTTGCCGGTTGGGTCGATCCGGCCCGGCAAATACCAGCCGCGCACCCGGATGGACCAGCAGGCTCTTGCCGAACTCGCGGCATCGATACGGGCGCAGGGACTGATGCAGCCCCTGCTGGTCAGACCGGTGGAGCGTGACCGCTATGAACTGATCGCCGGCGAGCGCCGCTGGCGGGCGGCACAGATGGCAGGTCTCACCGAGGTACCGGTGCTGGTGCGCGAAGTGCCGGACAACGCGGTGCTCGCGATGGCGCTGATCGAGAACATCCAGCGCGAAGATCTGAACCCGATGGAGGAGGCCGCCGGCCTGCAGCGGCTGGTGGACGAGTTCCGCATGACCCACGAGCAGGCTGCCGAGGCGGTCGGCCGCTCGCGCAGCGCCACCACGAACCTGCTGCGTCTACTGAAGCTCGCCAAGCCGGTGCAGGCGATGTTGATGCAGGGAACGCTAGACATGGGCCATGCGCGTGCGCTGCTGGCGCTCGATGGTGCGCGCCAGATCGAGGCGGCGAACCGCATCGTCGCGCGCCGCCTGTCGGTGCGCGAGAGCGAAGCGCTCGCCACCCGCCTGCTGCGCGGACCGACCTCCCGCCGCAAGCACAAGACCGACCGCGATCTCGCGCGGCTGGAGGAAGAAATCTCGCAGCGGCTGGGAACGACGGTGCAGATCCGGCCCGGCCGCAAGGGCAGCGGCACGATCGTCGTAAGCTATGCGGGACTCGACCACCTGGACCAGTTGCTGAAGAAGCTTCGTTGACCCACAGTGCGCGATGCCAATATAATTTCCGCGCCTTGCAGGATGCGGGAAACATGAACGCCAGCCCCCGCGTCCTGAGCGAGCCGATCCGCACGGTTCTCCGGTGGCAGTTGCTAGCCACCGCGGTGCTGACGCTTTTGGCTTGGATTTTTGGGGGAGCCCACGGCGCTCTCTCCGCGGCCTTGGGAGGCGCGGTCAGCGTGTGCGCGGGAGGGGTATCCGCGATCGTTGCGGCAACCGGAAAGACGCAGTCCGCAGGGGGGGTCCTGATCGCTGCGTTGATGGCCGAGGGCATCAAGATCGGTCTGATCGTGATCCTGTTGTGGATCGTGCTGGCGATGTATGGCGATGTCGTCGCGCCCGCATTCTTCGGGTCGTTTTTTGTAACGATCCTGCTTTTCTCAATGGCGTTTTTTGTGCGCGAGTACAAATAGCATTCCGCGATGGCGACAGAATACAAGTCAGCAAGCGAGTACATCGAGCACCACCTTAGCTTCCTCACGAAGCCTGCGGAGGGCGGAGGCTTCTGGAGCATCAACGTTGACTCTGTGGTCACAGCGGTGGTGCTCGGCATCGTCGGTCTAGGGTTTCTCTGGTGGGTGGTGCGTGGCGCGACCGCTGGCGTTCCCGGAAAGCGACAAGCCTTTGTTGAGCTACTGATTGTATTCATCGACGACCAGGTCAAGGGCATTTTCCATCACGGTGACCGCAGCAAATTCATTGCGCCAGCGGCACTCACCGTGTTTGTCTGGATCGTGCTGATGAATTCGATGGATTTCCTGCCCGCCGACTGGGTCGCCGCCGCGTTTGGCCTCATCGGTGTGCGCGAGTGGCGGATCGTTCCGACGGCTGACGTGAATACGACGTTTGCGTTGTCGCTTTCTGTCTTCGCAATGATGATCTGGTTCTCGATTGCGGCGAAGGGCCTCGGCGGCTGGATTCACGAATTGTTCTGCGCACCGTTCGGTAGCCACGTGCTGCTGTGGCCGGCCAACTTTCTTTTCAACTGCGTCGAATACATCTCGAAGCCGCTGTCGCATTCGCTGCGACTGTTCGGCAATATGTACGCGGGCGAAATCCTGTTCTTGCTGCTATGGATGTGGGCGGCGAACAGTTCCTTCGCCGCGGACTATTTCGGCGGCTTCGTCGTTTCGGTTCTGCTGGGCCTGTTCTGGGCGATTTTCCACATCCTGATCGTTCTGCTGCAGGCCTACATCTTCATGATGCTCACGATCGTCTACATCGCAATGGCGCACGAACACCACTAAGAAAGGGGAAATATCAATGGAAAAACTTCAACTTCTGGCGATGGTTCAAGCCTACACGGGCATCGGCATCGGCCTCATGGTCGGCTTGGGGGCGCTCGGCGCCTGCGTGGGCGTGGGAATCATGTGCAGCCGCTTCCTTGAAGCAGCAGCCCGCCAGCCCGAACTAACAAGCTCGCTGCAGGGCAAGGTGTTCCTCCTGCTTGGCCTGATTGACGCGTCTTTCATTATCGGCCTCGGTATTGCGATGTTCTTCGCGTTCGCCAATCCGCTGGCCAGTGCGTTCCGCTAAAGACCGCCGGCCAGAGCGGATCCCGAAGGGGATGCCATGAACATCACTGCCACGCTGTTCGCCCAAGCGATCGTTTTTTTCGCGTTCATTATCTTTACCGCGAAATTCATCTGGCCGCACATGATGCGCGCGATCGAGGCGCGCCAGAAGCAGATCGCCGACGGGCTGGCGGCCGGCGAGCAGGGCAGGAAATCGCTCGAGGTTTCGAGCAAGCAGGCCGAGCAGGCGATCCAGGAGGCGCGTATGCGCGCCGCCGAAATCGTCGCGCAGGCCGAGAAACGCGACGCGCAGATGGTCGGGGAGGCGAAGATCGCCGCCAAGGTCGAAGGCGATCGCGAAAAGGCCGCCGCCAAGGCCGATATTCAGCAGGAAGCGGCGCGCGCGCGCGAGCAGTTGCGCGAGCAGGTCGCTGCGCTCGCCGTTGCCGGCGCGGAGAAGATCCTGCGCCGCGAGGTGGATGCCAAGGCGCACGCCGATCTGCTGGACGGGATCAAGAAGCAACTTTAATGGCCGAACCCAGCACCATCGCGCGCCCTTACGCGGAAGCCGCCTTCAGGCTGGCCGATGCTAAAGGCGCTCTCGCCGACTGGTCGGTGACGCTCGCCAATCTGTCCGCGGTCGCGGCCGATGAGCGCGTGCGCGCGGCCATCGGCGACCCGAATTTTCCCGCCGCGAAGGTCGCCGGGCTGTTCCTTGCCATCCTGTCGGGCAAGCTCACGGGCGAGAGCGAGAACTTCGTGCGGGTGCTGGCCGAGAACGGCCGCCTGGACGTGCTCGCGGAAATCCGCGCCCAGTACGAGGTGCTGAAGAACGAGCGCGAAGGCGTAGTCGAGGCCGAGGTCTATACCGCGTTCGAAATGGACCCGGCCCAGGTCGCCGACCTGGTGTCCAGGCTGGAGAAGAAAACCGGCCGCAAGGTGAGGGCCCGCGTCAGCGTGGACAAATCCCTCATCGGCGGCGTCAAAATCGTGATCGGCGACAAGGTTATCGACGGTTCCGCGCGCGCGCAGCTGAGCGCGCTCGAAGCAGCATTGAAAGCGTAATAAGAACGGGAGACGCGTCTCCCGTACCCTATAGGAGCAGTCATGCAACTCAATCCGTCCGAAATTTCGGAACTCATCAAAAACCGGATCCAGAACATGGACGCCGGCGCGCAGATGCGCACGCAGGGCACCGTCGTGTCGGTGACCGACGGCATCTGCCGGGTCCACGGCCTGTCGGACGTGATGCAGGGCGAGATGCTGGAATTCCCGAAGAACACCTTCGGCCTGGCGCTAAACCTCGAGCGCGATTCGGTCGGCGCGGTGATCCTGGGCGAGTACGAGCACATTACCGAGGGCGACACCGTCAAGTGCACCGGCAAGATCCTCTCGGTGCCGATCGGCCCCGAGCTGCTCGGCCGCGTGGTCAATTCCCTGGGCGCCCCGATCGACGGCAAGGGTCCGATCAATGCCAAGCTGACCGACGTTATCGAGAAGGTGGCGCCGGGCGTGATCGCGCGGCAGTCGGTGTCGCAGCCGGTGCAGACCGGCCTCAAGGCGATCGATGCGATGGTGCCGATCGGACGCGGCCAGCGCGAACTCATCATCGGCGACCGCCAGACCGGCAAGACCGCGGTGGCGGTGGATACGATCATCAACCAGAAGGGCAAAGACCTCTTCTGCGTGTATGTCGCGATCGGGCAGAAGGCCTCGACCATCGCCAACGTGGTGCGCAAACTCGAGGAGCACGGCGCGATGGCCTACACCATCGTGGTGGCCGCGACGGCCTCCGAATCCGCGGCGATGCAGTTCATCGCACCCTACTCCGGCTGCACCATGGGCGAATACTTCCGCGATCGCGGCCAGGACGCGCTCATCATTTACGACGATTTGACCAAGCAGGCCTGGGCGTACCGCCAGGTGTCGCTGCTGCTGCGCCGCCCGCCGGGCCGCGAAGCCTATCCTGGGGATGTGTTCTACCTGCACTCGCGGCTGCTTGAGCGCGCGGCACGCGTGAACCCCGCGTATGTCGAGAAGTTCACCAAGGGCGCGGTCAAGGGCAAGACCGGGTCGCTCACCGCGCTGCCGGTGATCGAAACCCAGGCGGGCGACGTGACGGCGTTCGTGCCGACCAACGTGATCTCGATCACCGACGGCCAGATCTTCCTGGAAACGGACCTCTTCAACGCCGGCATCCGCCCCGCGATCAACGCCGGCATCTCGGTGTCGCGGGTCGGCGGCGCCGCGCAGACCAAGATCATGAAGCGCCGCGATACGGGCGGCGGCGTGCGCCTCGCGCTCGCGCAGTACCGCGAGCTCGCGGCCTTCGCGCAGTTCGCCTCCGACCTGGACGAGGCCACCCGCAAGCAGCTGGAACTCGGCCGCATGGTCACCGAACTCATGAAGCAGCCGCAGTACCACCCGCTGCAGGTGTGGGAAATGGCGGTGACGCTGTTCGCGGTCAACAACGGGTTTTTCAACGACATCGACGTCAAGAAGGCGCTCGCCGCCGAGCGCTCGATGCGCGACTACCTGAAGAGCAAGTACGCCGACCTCATCAAGCGGATCGAGGAAAAAAATGATCTCTCCGCCGACGACGAGAAGGCGCTCAAGGACGCGATCGCCGACTGGAAGAAGAACGGCTCTTACTGAGCGAGCGCCATGCCAGGCACCAAGGAAATTCGGGTCAAGATCAAGAGTGTGCAGAACACTCGGAAGATCACCAAGGCGATGGAGATGGTCGCCGCCTCGAAGATGCGCAAGGCACAGGAGCGCATGCGCCACGCGCGGCCCTACGGCGAGAAGATCCGCAACGTCGCCGCGCACATCAGCCACGCCAACCCGGAGTATCGCCATCCGTTCCTGGTGCACCGCGACTCGGTAAAGCGCGTCGGCCTGATCATCATCACCACCGACAAGGGCCTGTGCGGCGCGCTGAACACCAACCTGCTGCGCATGGTGCTGAGCCAGTACAAGACCTGGCAGGCGGAGGGCGAGGAGCTCGACGTCTGCTGCATCGGCAACAAGGGCTTCGGCTTCATGCAGCGCTTGGGCGCGAACATCGTGTCGCATGCGATCCAGATCGGCGACCGGCCGCAGATGGACAAGCTGATCGGCACCATCAAGGTGATGCTCGACGGCTATACGAAAGACCGCTTCGACCGCCTGCTGATCGGCTATACCCGCTTCCTGAACACCATGAAGCAGGAGCCGGTAATCGAGCAGCTGCTGCCGCTCTCGGGCGAGCGCCTGGGCGCGCCGGAGACGGTGTGGGACTACCTTTATGAGCCGGAAGCCAAGGCGGTGCTCGACCAGGTGATGACGCGCTACATTGAGGCGATCATTTTCCAGGCCGTAGCCGAGAACATGGCTTCCGAACAATCGTCGCGCATGGTGGCGATGAAGGCCGCCTCGGACAACGCGCGCGACCTGATCGATGAATTGACGCTGATCTACAACAAGAACCGTCAGGCCGGCATTACCAAAGAGCTTTCTGAAATTGTGGGCGGCGCTGCCGCCGTATA
>JBBPIU010000051.1:0-5837 GCA_038040245.1 Pseudomonadota bacterium
TCCGGCCGCCTGCGAGCGCGCCCGCCAGCGCGCCGAGAATGTCGCCCGTTTTCATGGCTCAGGATCCTTCCGCGGCAAGTTCGCGCTCGAGCACCTTCGGATTTTCCCGCCAGCGCGCCAGCCATTCCTGCGCGATGTCCCCGGGGTAGACATCTTCCACGCCATCGCGCAGCGCCTTGACGATTGCCTGGGCAAGCGACGCCGGCGCGATCTTCGGCGGCGGCATCAACTGGTTCCAGTCGTCGTCGATCGGCCCCGGAAACAAGTTGATGACGCGGATGCCCGCCGGCCGCATTTCCGCGCGCAGGCACTGCGCGAGGGACAGCGCGGCGGCCTTGGAGGCGGAGTAGGTGCCGTGCGGCGGATAGTTCGACAGCGCGTAGATCGACAACAGGTTGACCCATGCCACCGCGCCGGCGGGCCCGTCGGCGCCGCGTCCCTTGAGCGCGGGCCCGAACTCCTGCGCGAGACGCAGCAGCCCGAAGTAGTTGATGTCCATCTCCGCGCGCGCCGCATCCGCGCCGCGGCGCGCACTGATGCCGTAGCTGCGATGCACTTCCGCGTTGTTGACGACGATATCGACTTTGCCGGCCACCTCGCCGGCGAGTTCGCTCACCGATTTGGCGCTGGTCAGGTCGAGCGGCACCAGCGTAACCTGTGGCAGCGCGGCGATCGCGCCCAGCCCGGGTAGCTTCTTCCATGGCTCGGCATGGCCGACCCAGACGATGTCGGCGCCGGCGCCGGCCAACGCCTTGACGATCGCCTGGCCCACCGCGGTCTTGCCGTCGGTCACCAGCACCTTGCGGAATTTGGGGTCGCAGGTCATTTCACGCAGCACGCGGTCTTCAGCCATGTGTTCAGTCTCCGTTTCTGGATAGCCGAGCAGAACCGCCTGACCGGCGCGGTCGAGGCGCACATCGACCTTCACGCGCGCGGGCGCCGCCGGCGCGCAATCGAGCAAATGCAGCATCAGCGTCGGCCCGGCGTCGAGCTGCGCCAGCCCCAGGCGCCAGGGCAGGCGCTCGCGGAAGAACAGGTCGTTGCTGTGATGCAGGACCGTTTCGCTCAACAGCCTGCCGGCTCCGCTCTGCGCCTTCCATGGCAGCCGAGCGGACAGGCAGGCGTGGCAGGCCTCGCGCGGCGGGTACTGCACCGCGCCGCAATCCGCGCACTGCTGCAATTCGAAGCGGCCGAGCGCCGCCGCTGCGGTAAGGCCCAGCGCAACGCGGCTGCGGCCCCAGGGCGGCAGTGTGGGCAGCCGTGTGCGCAGCACCGGATTCTTGCGCCTGGGGCGCGTCATAGGCGTTGTCATCGTGTGTCGGCCCGGCTGAGAATCAGCGCCCCGGTACACAGGCAGCGGTCGTAGGTCACCATGCCGAAGCCGCTCACCAGGCCAAGCTTCGCATCCGGAACCGCGCGTCCCGGCGCCTTGCCAGTGAGCTGGCGCACGGTTTCCACCAGGCCGATGTAGCCGCCGGCAGCGCCGGCCTGCCCGACCGACAACTGGCCCCCGCTCGTGTTGGTCGGCAGGTTGCCCTCGCGCGTCAGCGTGCGGCTGTTCAAGAATGCCGGCCCTTCGCCCTTGGCGCAGAAACCGAGATCTTCATATTGCATCATGACGATGACCGGATAGTCGTCGTAGAACTGCAGCAGGTCGAGATCACCTGGCCCGACGCCGGCCTGCGCGTAGAGGTCGTCGCGATCCATCGCCCATCCGCCGCGCGTCATGATCGGGTCTTCGCGGTAGGCATTGTGGCGCTCGGTGGCGGCGAGCAGGCGCGCAAACGGCAGATTCAGGTCGCGCGCCCGCGCCTCGCTCATCACCAGCACGCCCTCGGCGCCGGCGCAGGGCATCACGCAATCGAAAAGGTGGATCGGCTCGGCGATGACGCGCGCCGCCATGTACTCGTCCAGCGTCAGGGGCTTCTTGAACATCGCGTGAGGCGTGGCGAGCGCGTTTTCGCGCTGCGCGACGCAGATGCGGCCGAAGTCCTCGCGCCGCGCGCCGTAGCTGCGCATGTAGTGCGCGGTAATGAAGGCGAACATCGCGTTCGGTCCGCCCGAGCCGTAGGGATAGGTGGCATCGCGCGCGAACAGGCTGAAGCTGCCGAGCGACTGGCGAAACGACTCCACATGGTTGGTGTCGCCCGCGACGCAGGCGACGATTTCGGCGTCGCCGGCCTGAATCGCCCGGGCGGCGCGGCGCACCGCCACGACGCCCGAGGCGCCGCCCAGCGGCAGGTGGTCGAGCCAGCGCGGGCTCAGGCCGAGGTGCTGCGTCAAACCCACGGCCGTGTCGGGCGCCAGCGTAAAGCTCGACACGCACAGGCCATCGATGTCGTCCTTGGCTATGCCCGACTCGCGGATCATTTCCGCCAGCACGCGGCCGATGAACCAGTGCGCGCCGTGCGTCGAGTACCGGACATAGGGCACGGTGACCGGAACGGCGACGGCGACGCCGTCATAGCCTTTGCGGGGGGCGCGGGTCATTGGAAGGTTGCCATCAACTTGGCATCATACTAACCGTCTGACCGGGATCAGCACTGAACCGCCGAGGAGATTTCGAATGAGCGAAACGAAGGGCCAATACCGCATCTGGTTCCAGGGCGCGACCGATCGCGTCCACATGGCGCCTTACATCAGCAGGGTGGAGGCGCACCTGAAGGCGATCCTCGATCCGGAGTTCAGCGCCACGTTCAACACCACCACGCCGCCGGCGACCACCACCCACGCGCTCACCGAGTTCCGCATCGCGGGGGCTTTCGTGCGCGGCGCGCTCGAGGCAGAGCGCCAGGGCTACGACGCGATGGCGATTACCCATTTCCAGGACGCCGGGCTGGCCGAAGTGAAATCGGTGGCGGAGATTCCGGTGGTCGGCCTGGGCGAGACCACGCTCTACCATGCCTGCACGCTGGGAAGAAAACTGGGCCTGGTCACGATCAATCCGGCGTTCATCCCCTGGCACGAGGACCAGGTGATCCGCTACGGCCTGCAGCAGCGCGTGATCGGGGTGCGCGCAGTCGACGCCAGGATAAGCGACTTCATCGACGCCTTCGCCCGCAAGGATGCGTTCGACGCGCTGCTGCCGAAATGGGAGCGCGAATGCCGCATCCTGCTCGACGCCGGGGCGGACGTGATCGTGCCGGCGGGCGGCCTGCCGATGATGCTGTTCGGATCGGAGCGCGGCGCGAACCTCGATGGCGCGCCCATCGTCAACGGCATCACGCTGGTCGCCAAGGCCGCCGAGATGGCGGTCAAACTGCGCCGCATGGCCGGCATGGCGGCGGTGAGCCGGCGCTCGAACTACGCCAAGCCGCCGGAAAAATCGCTCAAGGAATTCCTCGGGCAGGGATAGGCCGGCTACAGCGGTTTCAGTCGCGGCGCGGCATTGTCCGGCAGCGGCATGCCGGCGGTGTTCAGCACCATCGCCATCGCCGAGTAGTAGCCGTTCAGCACCAGCAGTTCGAGCACGCCGTCCAGGCCGAAGCGCTCGCGCGCCGCGGCAAAGGTTTTGTCGTCCAGGCGTCCGGTCTTGTGCGCCTGCTTGCTGGCCTTGTAGACCAGCGCCTCGTCCGCCGACATGCCCTGCGGCTCCTTGCCCTGCGCGACGGCTTCGAAGATGCTCGGCTCGAGGCCCGCCTTGCGCGCGAGCTTCTCGTGCATGTACCACTCATGCTGGCAATTCCATTCACGCGCGGTGATGAGCACCGCCAGTTCGAGCAGGCTGGGCGGCAGCTTGCTCTTCCAGCGCAGGTGCTCGCCGAGTTGCTGCATGCGGCGCGCGAGCTCGGCGTTGTGGATCAGCGCGATGAACGGCCCGCGCACCTCGCCGCGCGGGCCGGCGGAAATCTCGGCCGCGACCTCGCGCTGCGCGGGGGTCATGGTTTCGGGCGTGAGGCGGGGGAAGCGCGCAGTCATCGGATCGCAGTCATTTCCTAGACCCAGACCTGCAACACGTAGTCGTACGCGGCCTGCGCGTTGGTCATGTCCACGCGCTGCAGCTTGATTGCGTAGCTTTTCTTTGTTTTTTTCAATTTATGAAAATACGAACCCGCAAAATGCCGCACGTCGTCACGCCTCAACTCCAGCATGTGGAAGCGTGAGCGGACATGCACGTCCCCGTTTTTTGAGATTTTTTGCAAAGAAACATTTGAAACCACATGGTTGGTTTCCCACAGCGGCCGCTGCGACCAGGCGTCCGGGTGCAGCACGCGCAGCATGCGCACCGTCATCAGGTTCTTGTCTTCGGCGAAAATCGCGGGCTGGCCGTCCCAGGTCTTGTAGGTCGCATCCGGCGGCATCCAGTAAATGCCGTCGGCGGTGAACAGGTCGATCCAGTCCTGCCATTGCTTCGAGTCGAGGTACTCGGCCTGCCGGTAGAGAAATTGTTCGACTTCGTGCTGCAGTTCGGTTTTTTTCACCGACTGTTCCCCATGTACTGCGCCCAGGCCTTCATCTGGTTGCGCATCGGCGCCTCCGAGGTGCCCATTTTCGGGCCGGACTCGACCACGCCGTTCTTCTCGATGTCGCGCCCGAAATGGCGCCCGAAGCTCACCCAGTCGCCGCCGTCCGAGGCGAGGCCGGTATGGCACTTCCAGAAATTCTCCAGGTCGTCGGCGTTGATCAGCGTGGCGGGTGAGTTCACCAGGTTGTAATAGGCAAGCGAGCGGCGGTAGATCGCCTCCGGCGCGCCCTTCAGGCGGAAGTGCCAGATCTCGGTCAGCGTGCGGTCCACGCCCAGCGGGCGCACCGCGCGCAACTGCTGCAGCGGCGACTGCACCGACAGACCCGGGTAGACCAGCACGTGGTGGATGTTGACGCCCACGATCTCCTCGAAGCGCTTCTTGCCGTAGGCCTTGATCATGATCTTGTCGTAGGCGAGCGTGTCCGGGTCCTGCGGCCGCAGGCCCATGTAGCCGGTGAGCACGCAGTGGCCGTAGGGGTAGTTGATGGTCTGGAAGTCGTCCCACTTGTCGATGGTCACCGTCGCGAACGCCGACAGCATGTGGTACGACAGCGCGGCGGCGCCGCCTTTCGCCTTCTTCGCGAGGATCTTCTCGACCTCGTGCGCGGCGCGGCCGGTGGACTGGTGCACCACGGAGGGGTGCAGCGCGTCGAGCTGGTTCTCGAGAAAGAGTTTCCAGTTGCTTTTCTGGATCACGCGGAAGCAGTTCGGCACCACCTCCACCTCGCCTTCCGGCGCCCGGTCGCACATGTCGTCGAAGGCGACGATGGATGCGCCGAGAAATTCCTTCAGCGCCGGCCCGTCCTTGGCGAGGCTCGCGAAGACGAAGCCGCGGTAGCTCTCCACGCGTGCCGCCTGCTTGATGCTGCAATCCGGGTTGTCCTTGCCGTAGCGCGTGCCGGCATAGCCCGACTCCATCATCGGGATGTTCTTCAGCTTGCCGTCGTGGTGGAAGGTCCAGGCGTGGTAGGAGCAGCGGAAGAACTCGCCGGTATTGCCCTTGCGGTCGCCGCAGATCATGTTGCCGCGGTGCGGGCAGCGGTTGTAGAGCACGTTCAGCTTGCCGTCGGAGCCGCGCACCAGGATCATCGGCTGGCGGCCGATCTGCACCGTGTAGTAGTCGCCGGCCTTGGGCACCTGCGATTCATGGCCGCAGTAGATCCACACCGTTTCGTGGATGCGCTCCATCTCGCGCTCGAAGATTTCCGCGTCGTTATAGACCTCTTTTCG
This sequence comes from Pseudomonadota bacterium, assembly GCA_038040245.1. GTDB lineage: Bacteria > Pseudomonadota > Gammaproteobacteria > Burkholderiales > SG8-39 > RBG-16-66-20. The sequence continues at coordinate 5,696 of JBBPIU010000051.1, forward strand.
CACTCTATCGGGCTCGACAAGTTTGGAAAAATCTGGATTGCGTTCCCTGAGCATTTGTTTCCCTTTCACACGCCATACGGAGAGCGGGCTATTATCCGCGAATGCGTCTGATCGTCGCAATTACCGGCTCCAGCGGCGCCAT
>JBBPIU010000051.1:5937-20372 GCA_038040245.1 Pseudomonadota bacterium
GCTATTATCCGCGAATGCGTCTGATCGTCGCAATTACCGGCTCCAGCGGCGCCATCTATGGCATCCGATTGCTCGAGGCATTGCGCGAGTTGCCCAAGGTCGAGGTGCATCTGGTGATCAGCAAGACCGGCCGGCTTACGCTGGCCCTCGAGACCGGCCGGCGCATTAAGGAGGTGGAGGCGCTGGCGCACCAGGTCCATAGCGATCAGGACCTCGCCGCGAGCATCGCGAGCGGATCGTTCAAGACCGCCGGCATGATCGTTGCTCCCTGTTCGATGAAGACCCTGTCGGGAATCGTCAACTCGTACGCGGACAACCTGGTGGTGCGCGCGGCGGACGTGGTGCTCAAGGAGCGCCGCAGGCTGGTGCTGATGCCCAGGGAGACCCCGCTGCACGTCGGCCACTGCCGGCTGCTGCTGCAGGCCGCGGAGATGGGCGCCATCCTCGCGCCACCGATGCCTGCTTTCTACAACGCGCCGCGCACCCTGGACGACGCCATCAATCACAGCGTCGGCCGGGTGCTGGACCTGTTCGAGATCGAGAGCGGGCTGGTCAAGCGCTGGAAGGGCGCGCGCCGCCGCTAGCCGCTGTTCCGCAAGGCGGCCGATACGCCGTTGATGGTCAGGTGGATCGCGCGAATCGTCCGTTCGTCCGTCTCGCCGGCGCGGTAGCGCCGCAGCAGCTCGACCTGCATGTGGCTCAGGGCGTCGAGGTAGGGGGAGCGGTTGCGGATCGAGCGCGCGAGCGCCGGATTGTCGGCCAGGAAATCGCTGCCGCCGGTGATCGCGAGGACCCGGGTCCGGGTCGTTTCCCATTCGGCGGCGATGCGCGAGAACACCGCTTCGCGCAGCGTAGCGTCGGGCACCAGTTCGGCGTACCGCGCTGCGATGCCGAGGTCGGTCTTGGCGAGGACCATTTCCAGATTGGAGAGCATGCCGCGGAAAAAGGGCCAGGAACGGTGCATCTCGCGCAATTCCTGCAGCGAGCCGCCGGCCTGCAGTGAGCCCTCCAGCCAGCGGGATACGGCGGAACCGAAACCGAACCAGCCCGGCAGCATGACGCGGCACTGGCTCCAGCTGAACACCCAAGGGATCGCGCGCAGGTCCTCCAGCCGCGCGGATCCCTTGCGCGACGCCGGACGGCTGCCGATGTTGAGGGCGGAGATCTCCGCGAGCGGCGTGGAGCCGCGGAAGTAGTCCATAAAGCCCGGCATCTGCACCAGGCTGCGGTAGGCGGCGAGCGCGAAGCCCGACAGCGACTCCATCACCGCGGCGTGGCGCGCGTGCCCGTCGTCGGACGCCGCCGCGAGGCTCGCCTCCAGCGTCGCCGCGACCAGGATCTCCAGGTTGCGCCGGCCGGTCTTCGCATCGGCGTACTTGCTGGCGATGACTTCGCCCTGCTCGGTGAGGCGCAGGGCGCCGCCGACGCTGCCCGGCGGCTGGGACAGCACCGCTTCGTAGCTCGGCCCGCCGCCGCGCCCGACCGTGCCGCCGCGGCCGTGGAATAGACGAAGCCGCACGCCTTCGGCCTTGCACACGCGCATCAGGTCGATGGTCGCCTTGTACAGCGCCCAGTTGGACGACAGGTAGCCGCCGTCCTTGTTGCTGTCGGAGTAGCCGAGCATGACCTCCTGCTCGTCGCCGCGGTCGCGTACCCAGGCGCGGTACAGGGGCGAGGAGAACGCGCGCTGCATGATTTCGCCGCACTGCTCCAGGTCGGCGATGGACTCGAACAGCGGAATGATGTCGATCTCCAGCCCCGAGGGCCGCAGCAGCCCGGCCTCGCGCAGCAGCAGGCCGACTTCCAGCAGGTCGGAGGCCGATTCGCAATGGGAGATGATGTACTTCGATACCGCCGGGGCGCCGAATGAGGCGCGCGCCCGCGCGGCGGCGCAGACGATGCCCAGCTCGCGGTCGGCGAGGCCGGAGTATTGGAGGTGCGGCGAACGCAGCGGCCGCGGGCCCGCCAGTTCGCGCTCCAACAGCTCGAGGCGTGCCGCCTCGCCGAGCGAGCGGTAGTCGGTCTGGACGCCGGCGCGCGCCAGCAGCTCGTCTATCACCGCGGCGTGCTCGTCGGAGTTCTGCCGCAGGTCGATCGGCGCCAGATGGAAGCCGAAGACGCTGACCTTGCGGCGCAATTCGCGCAGCCGTCCGGCGGCCAGTCGCGCCGCGCCCTGCTGGTCCAGGCCGCGCGCGATCGCGTCCAGGTCCGCGGCCAGCTCGCCCGGCGCGCGGTAGGGAGCGCCGGACGCGATCGGCGCCGGCGTGGGCTGCAGCCCGGTAAGCGCCGACGCGGTGGCGGCGAGCCGGCTGTAGATGCCCGAGATCGCGCGGCGGTAGGGCTCGTCGCGGCGGTAGGCGGATTCGTCGCCCGAGCGCGCGGCAAGGTCCTCGATTTCCGGCGGCGCCGGCTTGACGCGGTCCGAGAGCGCGAGTTCCCGGCCGAGCAGGTTCACGTCCGCGAGGTAACTCTCCAAGATCAGGCGCGCCTGCTGCGTCACCGCCATGTCGAGGGTCTGCGCGGTGACGTTCGGATTGCCGTCGCGGTCGCCGCCGATCCAGGTGCCGACGCAGATGAAGGGCGGCAGCCAGGGCTCGTGCTCCAGGTTGAACTGGGCGCGCAGCGCGCGCTCAAGGCTCGCATAGAGCCGCGGCAGCTCCGGAATGAACGTGCCGCGGAAGTACGCGAGCGCGTTGGCGATTTCGTCCGCCACGGCGAGCTTCTGCAGCCGGAGCATCGCGGTGAGCCAGAGCCGCAGCACCTCGGCGTGCAGCGCCTCGTCGCGCTCGGGCGTCGCGGGCTCCGCGATAAGCCGCGCGATCGCGCGCTCGCAATCGAGAATGCTCTGGCGCTGGACCTCGGTGGGATGCGCCGTCAGCACCGCGCTCACGCGCGCGGCATCGAACCACTCGAGCAGCTCGGCCGGCGGGGTGCCGGCGGCCGCGGCGCGCTCGAGCGCGTACGCGATGCTGCCGGGCCGGCGCGCCGGTGCTGCCCGGTGCTGGCGGTTCTGGTGCGTGTCCTCGGCGATGTTGAGCAGGTGGGAAAAGAAGCTGAACGCGCGCACCACGTGCAGCGTTTCCTCGATCGGCAAGCCGTCGAGCTGCGCCTCGAGCTGGGCCTTCGCGGCGGCCGCGTCGCGCGCCGTCCCGCCGGAGGAATCGGCGCGGCGGAAGCGCACTGCGGTCTGGCGGATCCTCTCGATGCGCTCCAGCGTCCCGGCGCCGACCTGCTCGCGGATCACCTCGCCGAGCAGGCGGCCGAGCAGGCGGCGGTCTTCGTGGAATGGATTCTGCTGGTCTTCATCGGCAGGGAGGGCTGATTCCATGCAGGCGATTGTCGCACGGCCGCAGCCTGCTGCCGAGGGCCGGGCGGGTCAGCCCGGCTTGAAGCTGCGGACGAGCCCTTGCAGGTAGAGGCCGCGCGTGAGTAAACGCCACGCCACCATGCGCACAATGCGCGCAATATCAACGACCGGCCGAAAATGGCTGGGCCGCGCGCGCGTGCTGTAGATGACGCTGATCGGAACGCATACCGCCTTCACGCCCAGGCGCGCCGCTTCGATCAGGATTTCGCTTTCGAAAACAAATGAGGCCGCCTCGCCGTAGCTGACCTTGGCCTGGGAAAACAGCGCAGCCGGATAAATACGAAAACCCGATTGACTGTCGGCGATCGCATAGCCGGCCGCCCAGCTGATCCAGAAATTGGCAAATCGATTCGCCCAGTAGCGCGCCGGCGGGATCTCCTGGCGCGCGTGCAGGCGCGAGCCAATGACGATGCGGCCCGGTGCCGTGATATACGCATCGACCAGCAGTGGCATATCCTCGGGGCAATGCTGTCCGTCGCCGTCCAGAGTAACGATGGCGCCGGCGCCCCGCTTGATCGCCTCGTCGGCGCCGCAGCGCAGGCTGGCCGCCTTGCCGCGATTGCCTTCGTGGCGCAGCACAACCACCGGCAGGCCCTCCAGCGCCGCGGCGGTGCCATCGGTAGAACCGTCATCCACAACGATCACCAGGGGCGATTGGGCCAGCGCGCGTTGGGCGACATCACGGATCGTGCGGATCTCGTTGTACGCGGGGATGACGATCGCCCCGGCCGGTAAAAACGCATTCATGCCATGCCGCCATTGATGGAGATGACCTGGCCGGTAATGTAGCCGGCCCCCTCCGACATCAGATATCCGACCAGACCGGCCACTTCTGCAGCGGTACCGGCGCGTTTCATCGGCACCAGTTGCCCGATGCGCGCGGCGTCGAACGCGCCGGCGCTCATGGCCGTGTCGATGATCCCCGGGGCGACGGAATTCACCGTGACGCCGCGCGATGCGACCTCGAGCGACAGCGAGCGCATTGCGCCGTCCAGTCCGGCCTTTGCGGCGGCATAGTTCGCCTGGCCCCGGTTTCCCATGATGCCGGAGATCGACGAAAGGGTGACGATTCGTCCCCAACGCGTGCGCAGCATCGGCAGCAACAGCGGCTGCACCAGATTGAAGAAACCGTGCAGCGATACGCCGATCACGTCGTGCCATTGCCTGGCGCTCATGCCGGCCATTGTCGCATCATCGTGTATTCCTGCGTTGTGCACCACTCCCTGTATCGGACCGGCCTGCAACAGCACGGCCAGCGCGCTCGAAGTCGCTGCCGCATCGACGACATCGAAGCAGACGCTGTGTGCCCGTCCGCCGCCGGCGGTGATTTCTCCGGCCAGCGCAGCCGCCCGATCGGGGTGGGCGCGCGCGTGCACAATCACTTCCCAACCGTTGGCCGACAGCGCCCGGCAAATTGCCGCGCCGATTTCTCCGCTGCCGCCGCTTACCAATGCTCGCTTCATCGGAGTGCGCCCATCGTGAGGACCACCGCGATGCGTCCGCTGACCAGTTCGGATTCCGCGCCCTCTACCACGAATGCGTACAGCAGCCGCCTGCCTTCGACGACGAGTCGCTCCGCCCGCACGGTAAGCGGTCCCGATTCATCATCCAGGTAGCGGGCGTGACAGCGCACGGCGCGGGCCCCGGCGAGCAAGCCGTTTGGCCCGGACTGCCCTGCCCGCAGGGCGCCATGCACCGCCATCGCCTGCGCTCCGTACTCGATTCCTGCGATTGCAGGAAGCCGGCCATCGCAGCGCAGCGGATTGCCGGGGGACCGGTGGCTGGCAGTGCGGCACACGACGCTGCGCTCGTCGAAACTCAGGATTTCATCCAGCAGACACATCGCGCCCTGTTGCGGCACCAGGTCAGCGATCTTCGGGCTCCTCATGGACTGATTTCAACCGCGACATGGGATTTCTGCAAGTATTGCAATTCGGTCCGTCCGCCTGCGCTTTTCGCCGCGGCCGTGAGAAGCATAAGCGCCTGCGCGGCCGGATTGGTCGAAAGGTCACGCGGCAACATCTCGGGCCAGGCGGAATTGGCCGGATTGGCCGGGCCGTCCTCAAGTTCGATAGCAAGGCGCATCATGTTGCCCGCGGGCACGGGCGCCAGCAACAGCGCTGCGGCGAACGGCCGCGAGACCGGCCACAGGCTGCGCAGAGGATCCGGGCAAGGCAGGTCGTAGGCGACCAGCAGAACCGGCCGCTGCTCGACCGTTGTCTGGGCCGCCGCTTCCAGCAATCCGGCTGCAAACGACGCGTCGAATCCGCATAGCGTGGTCGATGGCGCCCGGGAGCGGGCAAAGATGCTCCAGTAGCCTGCGGGTGCGTTGTGAACCGAATTGTGGAAGCGCGTAGGCGACATTTCAGGTGGGCTGGCCGCCAGCGCCCGGCAAATCTGATCCGTGATCATGCCATCCCCACCACAGGAGGCAAAAACGATCGCCACTTCCTCCAGTCCGAGTCCGCTGCCGGCAAGGGCTTCGCTTCCCACCATCAGCGCCCAACGCGCCGGAGTGCTGGCGCGCCGGCGCTCGTTGGCGGGTAACAGCGCGGGAACGGGTTCAGGATCCGGCGTATCGGTGTAGCGAGCGCGCCCCAGAAGAATTTCGCGCGCCGCGTTCCAGTCCGGCAGGCCGGGACCCAGCACGCCCGCACCTGCGAGCCAGACGGGTTTCATGCGGGGCTTCAGCGCGATCTCCCGAACACGAGCGAGCAGTTGCTGCCGCCGAAGCCAAAGGAGTTCGACATCGCATGCTCGAGCGGGATGCTGCGGCCTTCCAGCAGTATCTGGGACCGGATGCCAGGGTCGACGTGCCGGGTGTTGAGCGTGCCCGGCGCATAGCCATGGCGCAGGCAAAGGAGAGTCAGAACGGCTTCGATTGCGCCTGCGGCGCCCAATGTGTGCCCGGTCCAGCCTTTGGTCGCGCTGCACGGCACGCGGTTCCCCGCAACGGAAAAAACAGCGGCATCTTCCGCGGCATCGTTGCTGCGCGTCCCGGTCCCGTGCAGGTTGATGTAGTCGATGTCGGTTGCCGCTAGCCCGGCGCGTTCGAGCGCGCAACGCATCGCCAGCGCCGCGCCCAGCCCCTCCGGATGCGGCGTCGACATGTGGTGGGCATCGGCGCTTTCACCATAGCCGAGCAGCGCCAGATCCTCGCCCGAGGTAGCCGTTTTCTCAAGCAGCACGAATGCCGCGCCTTCGCCAAGAGAGATTCCGCCGCGGCTCGCATCGCAAGGGCGGCACGGGTCGCGCGACAGCAACTCGAGAGAGGCGAAGCCGTGCAAGGTGGTGAAGCAAAGCGTCTCCACCCCTCCTACCACCGCTGCATCGCAGAGGCCGGCAGCGATTGCGCGAGACGCGGTTGCGAACACCTTGGCGCTGGAGGAGCAAGCGGTGGAAACGACCGCGGCCGGACCTTTCAGGCCGAGCCGGGCGCGCACGAAGGCCGCAGGGGCGTACATGTTGAAACTGTCGCGGTAGCTGAGTCCGGCAGGCAGCGCCGCGGAGCCGGGCTGGCGAGCGCGGTAGGCGAGTTCGCCCTGCAGCATGCCGGCACTGCTGGTTCCCAGGAACACGCCGATGCGATCCGATCCATGCGCATCGCGCGCGCGCGCAACGGCTTCGCTGAATCCGTCCTCATTCAGCGCGGCGTGCGCGAGCCGTTGGACCCGATAGTCGGGAAAATCTTCAATTTGCGTGCCAGCCGCGTCCGGCTCCAGCCCCGCTTCCAGTCCCTCTACGCGCCCGATCCATGTATCGAGGGTGCTGTCGAGAAAGTCGTTGCGGCGCAGTCCACTGCGCCCCGCGCGCAACGCCTCGAACGCAGGCGTGGCGCCGCGGCCAAGCGCACTGACCAGCGAGAACGATGTGGTGAATAGCGGTTTCAATGGGTTATCCGGGGTGCAGAATGCGGGGGCGCAAGAAGCGCGCAGAGTACCAGTGCATAGACCGTTCCGATCGCGGCTGTCAAGCCTATCGCGCGCAGCACCGGTGTGCCGCTGGTGGCAAGTGCGGAGGCGGATATGAGCGTCGCCAGGCTCGCCACGGCGAGCGACAGCAGCATCAACGCGCGCTCGTCATGGTTGTGCTGGGGCCGGTTGAAGAACAGCGCGTAGTTGGTGCCGACTCCGATGACCAGCAGCAGGGCGACCAGGTGGAACAAGGTCAATTGCACGCTGAATACGGAGAAGGTCGCCACGACCATCAGCGTCGCGGCCAGCACCGGCGCGAGGACGCGGCCGGTGGCGGCCAAATCCCTTAAGCCGGCATAAACCAGCAGCGCAATGCAAAAAAGGCCGATGCCCAGGAGCCGGAGCGCTTCGGCGCGATAGCCTGCCACCAGTGCATCGGCCTCCTGCTTCAGATCGAACAGCAGCACGTCGCGTTCGCCGCTCGAGCGCAGCGCGGCGTCCAGCGCTTGGGGCTCGCGTACGCCGGAGACCGGCGCGAGCGCGGCCCAGCCGTTGGCGGTCGGAACCAGCAACGATCCGACTTTCGCGCCAATGGCTGTGCCGCGCAGCGCCTCCGGCACCAGCAACGGCTGTTCGCGCGCGCGCGCGACATCGGCAAGAAACGGCGCGAACAGGCCCGGCCGGAAAGGCAGGCCTGCCATCGCTTTGTCCAGGTTTGCAGCGAGCGTTGCAGCGTCCGGCAGCGCGGCGCTGCGCGCCTCCTGCATTTGCCGGCTGGGAACATAGTTCGCTGCCAGCTCGTAGCCGGTGATGCCGCCCGACTTCACGATGCCATCCAGAACGGTCGCGATCCGTTCACTCTTTTGCAGCAGCTGCTCGCGATCCGCCGCCGTCGCGAGGATCAGGTAGCGCGGGTCGGGCGCACCGAGCTGCGAGCGCAATTCCCGGTCGAGCGTTTTGATGTCTTCCGGCAGCGGCGCCAGGTTCGACAGGTCATCGTCCCAGAGCTTGTCATTCTGGAGCACCACGACCAGGGCTGCGGCGGCAAGCACGCCAACGGCGGGCCATGCGTAGCGCCTCGCTGGCGCGTCGGGCAGCGCCCAGTTGAACGGCAGCCGCACCAGCTTGCGCTCCAGGATCTTCGCAGGAGTCAGCGCCGGGAGCACCCAACGCGTCACCAGGCCCGCGGTAATCACGCCTGCGATCGTGAGCAAGCCCAGTTGCGCAAGCCCGTGAAAACTGGAGAGCAGCATCGCCAGGGAACCGCACGCCGTCGTCAGCACCGCAAGGCGAAGGGTGGCGCCGATTCTCCCGAGCGTCGCCCCCAGCGCTTCTCCGCGCCCGGCCTGGGCGTACAGGTAGGTCGGGTAATCGACCGCTTCGCCGATCAGGATCGCGGCGAAGCCGACCGTAATGCCGTGCACCTGGCCGAACCACAGGCTCACCGCGGTGACTCCGACGAGCATGCCGCTTGCCGCCGGGAGCGCCGAAAACAGGACGGGATAGGGCGAGCGGTAGACCAGCAGCAGGATCGCCAGTATGCCGATGGTCGCAATCAGGGAAGAACGCGCGGCGTCGCGCTCGACGGTGGCCCGTCCTGTGACCGCCGCCAGGCCCGGCCCGGCGATTCGCAGCCGCGCCCCGGCAGGCGACACTTCCGCGAACGTGCGATGGATGCTCGCCAGTGCCTGTTCCTGTGCATCCAGATCGAATCCGGGGGCGCGAGTCTCGGCAATCAGAAGCGCGCGCTTGCCATCTTTCGAGAACCAGACGCCATCCTGCGTCACCGGTGCGCCGGATTGGGCGAGCAGGCCTGCGAGCCGCCGCATCTCTCCGGTCGGATCTGGCGCGAGCCATGCCCTGAACTCTGCGCTGAGGGGGGAGGCCAGCAGCGCGAGCGATTCCTGCAGCGCCTCGTGCAATCCTTCGGCGGTGAAGCGCGCTGCGACGACGCCCGGACTCAAGATGTAGCGCAAGGCGAAGAGCTGTTCGAGGTCCTTGGCGGCACGCGAACGATCGCCGTTGGCGACGGTTTCGAACAGGCCGTTGGCCGAGAGTTTTTCGGCCAGAGCGCTGCTCGCCTGGGCAAGCTCGCTCTGACTCGCAGCCGGGTTTGTACCTTCCAGGGCGACCAGCAGAAGCCTGGAGGCGATGCCGCTGCGCATTTGGCCGATCAATATTTCCTGCGCCTGGGTTGCCGCCGGCGGCAGGAAAGCGCTCATGTCCGTGGTGAGGACCAGCCGGTGGGCAAGCCAGGTTCCGCATCCTGCAAGCAAGATCAGCCAGAGCGCGATGGCGGCGCGAGCGCCACGCGCCACGGCGCGTCCTCCACGCGCCACTGCGCGTCCTTCCGGCGTCATGGCTGATCCGGACTGATCAGCATGACCGAACGGTCACCCGCGGCTTCCTCGACTTCGATGCGTTTTAGGCGCTCGCGCACCCCGGCAATCTGGATGCGCTTGACCAGGGAGGCGAGTTTTTGCTCGCGCGGCATCAGGCTAAGGAGCCAGGCGTCCGGCAGCCCCTCGAGCTGGATGCTGTAATGGCGTTCGAGCGCCGCCCGGTCTCCGGCAAGCGTTGCCCGCATGCTTTCGACGAAAGCCGCGATCGGGGCAGAGGAAGCGAGGGAGAAGGTGCGGGTCTGCTTGAGGGTGCGATTTTCCATCGTCACGCTGTTGCCGGCGATGACGGTTCGCTCCTCGTAGGGTGCAAGGATAGTTTTTTCCAAACGATCGGGCCGCACGTACACCAGAGTGCCTTTGAGCACCAGCGGCGTGCTCAGAACTGCGCTGTGCTTGGTCTCCGTGAAACTGTCCTTCGCCGCGGGCACCAGGGCCAGCATTTCCATCAGGGCGGTGAGCTCGAAGTCCGCCGCGACGGCCGGACAGGCGAGCATCGGGGGGAGCACTGCGGCGAGCAGCACGGCTTGCCAGCGCATGAATGTCTTCACCCGTCCCGCCAGAAATCGTAGAAATTGAACCAGTTGTAGGGCGCCATGCGCGCATGTGCCTCGAGCTGGCGTACGTAGCGCTCGATCCATGGAACGAGCGCTGCATCGCGCTGCCCGGCGCCGAGCTCGATGCGTTCGGCGAGCACCTCAAAGTGGACGTTGTAGCGAAGATCGCCTTCGTACAGGCAGAAGAAGGTGGCGACCGGGGCCCCGAGCACTGCCGCGGCGAGCATCGGGCCGGAGGGAAATCTGGCATTGCCGCCGAGAAATTCGCATGGCGTCGTCCGCTCGCTGCCGAACGATCGATCGCCGAGCATGGCGACGACTTCTCCGCGTTCGAGGCACTCGCGTACCCGCAACAGAGTGCCGGGCTCTCCGGGAGTGATGATGCGCTTTGCGAGCTCGGGCGCCATCTGGCGCAGCCAGCGGCTGATCGCTCGTGAATTGACTTCATGCATCACCAGGTTGATCGCCAGCTTCTGATGCCGCTCGCCAAAAGCGCGCAGGATCTCGACGCTGCCGAGGTGGGAGCCGATCAGCAGGCAGCCGCGGCCATGCGCCAGGATCGACTCGATCGCCGGCAAGCCATGCACCCGGATCTCGAAGCGGGAACTGCCACTGGACAGCATCTCGATCCGGTCGAGCACGGTGCTGGCAAACACGTGGAAATGCCGGAACACCTGTGCTATTCCCACGGGCGTGGCGAGAATCCGCTGCAGGTAGGCGCGGGACGCGCGCCGCGCGCGCGGCGCGAACACGATGAAATACCCGCAGATCGGTACCAGCAGCGCCCGTCCCGCCCGGTGACCCAGGGCACGCGTGATCCAGGTGATCAGGCGCAACGCCGCTAGGTTGCCCCGCTCGCGCTGCTCGAGCCAGACCGTGCTCATGGGCTGCTGCGCATGAGGAGCGTGCCATCGGCAACCAGCGCCGCCTCGCCCTCGATCCTGAATCCGACCCGGTCCTGCGCGATCCGATCGAGCACGATTCGAAAGCGATCCTCCGGCCGCAGCGGCGAGCGAAAGCTCGCCTCAGGCATGCCGAGGAGATGCAGGCCATCGCCGAACTGCTGCCGCACGGCGCGCTCGACCAGCGCCAACAGCCAGGCGCCGGGCACCACAGGGTTGCCGGGGAAATGGCCCGCCAGCGCCGGATGCGAAGCAGGAACGCTTTGCCATTCCTGCGCGGCAAGCGCCTTGAGATCGTCGCGGCTCAGCTTGCCCGCCGCATTGCGCGGCAGGGACTCCACCAGCATCAGGGGGCGAGGCAGGAACACCGGATCGATCCGGTCGCGCAGATGGGCCACGATTGCCGCCTTGTCGATTCCCGGCGCAACGGCAAACGCAGTCAGGCGGGACTCCCCCGGCGCAGGGTCCGGTAACCAGAACACGCCGTCGAGGACTCCGGGAACCCTGTTGAGCTCGGCCGTGAGTGCGCCCAGCGAGCTGCGCTTGCCGCCGATCTTGACCAGGTCGGCGGCACGACCCTGCACCACGAACTGCGCGCCTCCTTTTGCCAGCAGCACATCGTTGAGATCAACCGGACTGTGCAAATGCCCGCCCTGCGCGACGGCCTGGTCGCCGGCGACGGAGATCTCAATTCCGGCAACCGCCTCGAAAACCTGCGTCCGCGCCGTTCGCCGCGTGGCGATCGCGCCGGTCTCGGTGCTGCCATAGATTTCGAACACCGGTGCGCCGCCAATTTCTTCGACACGCTGCGCGGTTTCCTCGGGCAGCGGCGCGGTCGAGCACAGTACGCCCGCGAGCGCCGGCAGCGGCTGGCCCGAAAGTGCGCAAGCGCGCAAATGCGCCGGTGTCGCGACCAGCCAGCGCGGCCCCTGGATCCCGGCAAGCGCCGCTGCGATCTCGGCCGGCAGCAGCGGGCAGGACGAATCCACCGCGCAGCCGCTCTGGAGCGGCAGCATCACGGTTGTTTCCAGGCCCCACATGTGCTGCGGCGGAACTGCGCCTACGATCGATGCGCCGACGACATCCGGTACCCGTGCCTGCAACGCGCGCGCGCCGGCCACCAGCGATCCCCAGGTTTTGGCATGCGGCCGCGGCGTGCCGGTAGTGCCGGAGGTGAACAGGATGACGGCAATCTGGTCCCGCGGGAACGCGGGAGCGTCTATCGGTTCGTAGCGCTCTTGCCACGGCCCGACCTCGACATCGGCCAGCCGATAGGCGCCGGCATGGCTCCTGCCGAGATCGCGCAGCACGTTCGGGGCGCGGCTTTGCGGCAGCAGGGTGACCGAGCGTGTCATCAGGGCCGCCGCGAATCCGGCCAGAAAATTGAGCCGGTCCTCGCAGGCGTTGATGCAATGACCGCCTTGCGGCAGGCGGCGGGCGAGCGCCGCGGCGACGCCCAGAAACCGCTCGATCGGCACTGACTGGCCGTCGCGCCAGCCCATCGGTGCGCCGGGCGCAAAGCCCTGCAACAGGGGATCCAGGCCGACGGGTTCGATCATCGGCGGGCGAACAGGTTGGCGCTCCGGACATTGCGCAGCAACGCCGCCAGCGAAGCGTGCCGATAGTGGCGGAAACGCACGCGCCGGTAGAGGTATTCGCCGATGAACAGCGCAGCGATCAGCGCGTAACTCACGACATTGGCGAACAGCGACCATGTCTCCAGCGGCGCCCAGATCCCGAGCGCCATAACAAGTATTGCGATCGCGGCAAGAAGCAGCGTCCAGATCCAGGTGACCGATCGCGCATGGCGAGCCAGGTCGGGCGGCAGGACGCCGCCTTGTTCGAGGCGCGCAAATACGCTGATCACCGGCTCGCGCCCGGTGCGCAGGCTCGCGCCGAAGAAAACCGCGAGTGCCGCGTTGATGATCACCGGCGGCGCGAACAGCAGGATCTGCGGAGCGTACAGGACGGTTGCGCCCAGCAGCACGGCGATCCCGGCGGCGAGCATTGCGGCGGCCAGGCGTCCATCGGCAATCGCCCAGATCAGTGCTCCCAGCGCCATGGCCGTTGCGCTCACCCGGGCGGACCACTCGGGTGCCGCAAATACGATTGCATAGTGCAGCGACAACGGCCAGGCGCAGGCGAGCAGCAGGACGGATCGGCGGATCCACACCCGCTGTGCGCGAGGCATGAAATTATTTGGTGCGGTGTCGCGCGATGTGGGCGGAGAAGTCGCGCAACGATGAAAAAATCCGGCGATTGTCGGGTTCGTCGGAACGCAGCGAAAAACCATAGTTTTGCGAGACCGCCAGCGCGATCTCGAGCAGATCGATGGAGTCGAGGCCGAGGCCATCGCCAAACAGCGGCGCCGTCGGGTCGATCTGCTCGGGCGGGCAATCCAGGTGGACGACTTCGGCGATCAGCCGCGCGATTTCAAGCTCGAAAGCCGCTGGATCGTCCGCCTGGATGCTGCCTGGATGCACGCTTGCCATTCAAACTCCTGTCGCGCACGACCGCGAGGTCGCACGTCTCGGCTCAAACGCGAGTTTAGATCGCGAAACTAAAGATTCCATCGAAATAGCTCTAGTAAAGACCACGAACGTATCCTGCCAACGGATCGCGAAGCAGGGATTCCGGATTGGTGTATATAAATGAAACGATACGACTACGTCCCTCTATGGCAGAAGTTGCAAGTTGGTTGCCCGAGGTTACATCGATGATAGTGAGTCGGATAGCCATTCGACTTGGACGTCCAGACCATTCCGTTGCTCGTTGCTCCCAGATCACGATTGTTGGCACAACTAGATATCCTGCACTTAGAGATTTGGCCGTGACCATCGATTGGTCATTTCCGATCGTTCTATCCGCAACGTGGACACGATCTGCCAAGGGTGAGAATGCGGTGGCAACGGCTTGTGCAACCGATTGGCCAGAACCAGGATAGTTTGTGGATCCGAAAGCGCCATCCTGGGGGACAGTAATGTATACGCCTACGCGACGATCGAGTTGAACTCTCCCGGCACCCGCCAGGTTATTCACTTGATATTTTGCAGTACATCCGACGAGCAATACGCACAAAGCGACGGAAGCAAATCGGATTGATGTTGTCCTTCGTGGCGAGAGCTTGGGCAGAGACATTTGACCGATTTTGAAAGCCTTGGTGCAGCGACTATAGAGGAGAGTCATAGGAAAATCAATGAATCAGAGCGCCGCGAACGGCCTACGTCGTCAGCGTGCGGATGGCCTTTCCCTTTCCCGGACCGTGGGGTAGATTAGCGCGCAGGGGAAGTCCATGG
>JBBPIU010000051.1:20472-22027 GCA_038040245.1 Pseudomonadota bacterium
GGCCTTTCCCTTTCCCGGACCGTGGGGTAGATTAGCGCGCAGGGGAAGTCCATGGTCCTGGCGTCCAGGCGTCGATCGTCCCGAGTGCTCGCCTCGAGCCCGAACGACATCAAGGAGGGAAAATTGGCTGAAGTCGGCAGCAAGCTTTTATTCGAGAACGAGCGCGTCAGGGTCTGGGAATTCACGCTGCAGCCCGGAGAAACCATAGAGGCCCACAAGCATGAGCACGATTATTTCTTCTACCCCATCGATGGCGGCACCCTCGAAGTTACCCGCGCCACGGGGGTGACGCGGGCGACGCTGGAAGCGGGCAAGGTCTACTACCGAAGCGGCGGCGACACCCACGCTGCGAAGAATGTCGACGATCACCGCTATCACGAGATCCTGGTCGAACTGAAGGCCTGATCGGTTTCACGGCGCTACCGCTTCCGCCCGCAGCGACTCTGGCATTCCTCCGCCCGTGCATCCCGCCCGATGAAAATCACCGCGATCGAAACTATCACCCTCGGCGAATTCCCGAACATTCTCTGGGTGCAGGTGCATACCGACGAGGGTCTCGTCGGGCTTGGTGAGACGTTCTACGCGGTGGCGCCTGTGGCGGCGCACATCCACGAAACCTGCGCGCCGTACCTGCTCGGCAAGGATCCACTGCGGATCGATGCACACAGCCGGCATTTCCTCAACACCTACCTCGGCTTCAACAGCGTCGGCGTGGAGATGCGGGCGGCCTCTGCGGTGGACATTGCGCTGTGGGATCTTTTTGGCCAGGCCACCGGCCAGCCGATCTACCAGCTTCTCGGCGGCGCCACACGCGACAAGGTGCGGGTGTACAACACCTGCGCGGGCTACGAGTACGTGCGCGCGAAGCCCGTGCAGGGTACGGAGAACTTCGGGCTGCCCGCGCGCCTCGACCGCAGGAAGCGCCCGTACGAGGACCTCGTCGCCTTCCGCACCGACGCGGGCGCGCTTGCGGAGTCCTTGCTCGATATGGGCATCACCGGCATGAAGATCTGGCCGTTCGACGAGGCGGCGGAGGCTTCGAACGGCACCGACATCTCGAAGGCGCAATTGAAGAAGGCGCTGCGGCCCTTCGAGCAGATCCGCAAGGCGGTGGGCGACAAAATGGACATTCACGTGGAGTTCCATTCGATGTGGCAACTGCCCGCCGCGATCAAGATCGCGAAGGCGCTGGAGTCCTTTGACCCGTACTGGTACGAAGACCCGGTGAAGATGAACAACCTCGACGCGCTCGCCGACTACGCACGGCGCACGGACGTGTGGGTAACGGCGTCCGAAACGCTCGCCACGCGCTGGGGCTTCCGCGCGCTCTTCGAGAAGCGGGCGGTGTCGGTGTGCATGCTCGACGTCGGCTGGACGGGAGGATTGTCGGAGGCGAAGAAGATCGCCACCATGGCCGAGGCGTACCAGCTGCCGGTGGCGCCGCACGACTGCACGGGACCGGTACTCCTCACCGCGTCGGTGCACCTGTCGATGAACTGCCCCAATACGCTGGTGCAGGAAATGGTGCGCGCCTTTTACTACGACTGGTACGGCA
>JBBPIU010000052.1:0-21354 GCA_038040245.1 Pseudomonadota bacterium
AGCGGTCATTCAGGTTTGGCTAATCGTAGTCTGGAGTCACTAGTGCTCTCCGCCCGCCGATCCCCATATTTGCGCTGCTTTCCGGTGGCCTGAGGGGGGGCGAATGAAGAGGCGTATCGCGGTACTGGTACTCCTTGCGCTCGGTGCTGCGCGGCGGTCTCAGTAGCTTGGGCTCTAGGAGGGCAAAGCCGCCGCCGGTGAAACGAATCAATCGACTCACGCTGCTCACGATTCGCTCAATTTCGACCTGACGGGCATTGCAATTGGCTGGTCGCAGGCCCAACATGCTCTGGCACGTCGTGCGGGGACATGGAATCGGTGCCAAAACCGCTGTCATCGGCCCGACGCGCGAAGAGAGACGGGATTGATTCTCCTATCGTTTAAGCCAACATCTGGACCACTCGATGGGGGCTGGTCGGTCGCACTGGATGGTGCGATCCCTTCTCATGGGGTGGTTCCAGGCAGGCGCCTCTGGATCAGTTGCCCAGCAGGAGAATTGCCACTGCAATGACCAGCATCTCCTCTCCGCGAAAGCCGATGCCATCCTGGGGTTTCCTAGCTGTCATCCGCACCATCGACAAGTTTACGCAATGGACTGGCTACCTCTTCGTACTCTTTATCATTCCCTTGATCTTCGCGAATGTGATCGAAGTTTTTGCACGCTACGTCCTCAAGGAGCCGACGATCTGGGCCCTCGAAATGACGACCATGTCGTACGCGGCCCTGTTCATGCTGGGCTCCGCATTGGCGCTCCTGAAGGGCGCCCACGTTCGTACCGACATGCTGTGGGAAGCGTTCTCCGATCGCACAAAGGGCATGATCGACAGCCTGGCATTTGTGCTGTTCTTCCTGCCGACGATGGCCGTGCTGTTCTTCATCTCGGTTGACGACTTCCTCTACTCGGTCTCGATCAACGAGCGCTCGAGCTCCGGTGCCTGGATGCCGGTCTTGTGGCCGCTGCGCGGCGTCATTCCGCTGACTGCCTTCATGCTGTTCTTGCAGGGCATCTCGGAGCTCATGAAGAGCCTCTGGGCTTGGCGAACCGGCGAGTTCCTGACCAAGCACGAGAAGATCGAGGTCTGAGAAGCATGAGTTTTGCCGAAGCCCTCGGACTCATCATGCTCGTGGGCATGGTCGCGGTCATCTTCATCGGTTTCCCGATCTCCTTCACGCTGCTGTTCCTCGCGCTCGTGTTCGGCGGACTAGGACTGGGGTGGGAACAGACCTTCAATCTGACCTATCTGCAGATCTGGGGCACGATGAAGGACGAAATCTTTCCTGCCGTGCCGCTGTTCATTTTCATGGGCTATATGACCGAGCAGGCAGGCCTCATGGAGCGCCTCTTCGGGGCGCTGCGCAGCCTTCTCGCACCGGTGCGAGGCTCGCTCTATCTGGCGGTCATCCTGACGGCGACGGTCTTTGCCATGGCGACGGGCATCGTGGGCGCCGCCGTGACGGTGCTCGGCATCATGGCCGCGCCGATGATGATCAAAACGGGTTATGACGCCCGATTGTCAGCCGGTGCTATCGCTGCCGGCGGTACGCTCGGCATTCTGATCCCGCCCAGCGTCATGCTGGTGGTCATGGGCCCGACCATGGGGGTACCCGTCAATCTTCTCTATTCGGCGGCGTTCGGTCCCGGTTTCCTGCTGGCCGGCTGCTACGTCGTCTATACGCTCACCCGCAGCTTCATCAATCCAAAGCTCGGTCCACCGATGACGATGGACGAGCGCAAATCCGCCTATGACGAGATGACCACGGAAAAGGTAGGCGCTCCCGTGATCGGATTGGGTCTCGCCTGCCTGGTGGTGATGACCTATCTGGCCGCGGACCTGTTGTTGAGCCAGGCGGGTGTCCCGCCTCTTTCTGTCACCGTCGGCCCGTTGGGCGTTTCGGCCCTCGCATCGGTGCCCGCGTTGCTGGTGGCGTACCCGTACTTCCGCAACGCCTACTTCCGCGCCATAGTGCTGGGCATCGCGCCGCTGAGTGCGCTGATCGGATTTACGCTGGGAACGATCGTCGGTGGATTGGCAACGCCGACCGAGGCCGCCTCGTGTGGCGCCTTCGGCGCCGGCCTCCTGGCGCTCCTCTATGGTCGGCTCAGCATGAAGTCGGCTACCAACGCTGCCATCGGCACTATGGTGACCTCGGCGATGGTGCTGTTTCTGGCTATGGCCTCGAATGTGTTCGGTGCCGTCTTCACCAAGCTCGGTAGTGCGAACCTGATCACGAATTACCTCCTCGCCGTTCCTCTGGGAGACTGGTGGAAGCTGGCGCTGATCATGGTCATCTTTTTCGTGCTGGGTTGGCCGTTCGAGTGGCCCGTGATCATCCTGGTCTTTCTGCCGATCGTTTTGCCGGTGGTCGAAAAGCTCCAACTCGGCCTCAGCAAGCTCGACTTGCTGATCTGGTTCGGCGCCCTGACCGCCGTCACCATGCAGACTTCATACTTGAGTCCACCGGTCGCAATGTCGGCGTACTACCTGCGCAACGTCGTTCCGCAATGGAGCTTGGGGTTGATCTACAAGGGCATGGCCGACTACATGGTCATCCAGGTATTCGTTCTGATCGTGCTGCTGTTCTACCCGCAAATCGCTCTGTGGTTGCCAAATGCGGTGAGGTAGGATCGGCCGGCGAACTTTCCTCCCCGGCCGTTCCTGACGGTACTGCCCGTATCAAGCAGGGCGGCCGAAGCCGCCCTGTCAGTCGTCTCGACTCGTCCGTCAATCCCATCTCACTGTTTCTTGGCGGGCCAGTAGTGGTCCGCCTGCAATGCGTAGGGCGGGAACATGAAGCGCTTGGCGGGCACGACCTTCGAGGCATAGGCTCTCTGAGACTCCAGGACCTTCTTGAAGAACGGATTCTTCGCAGCTTCCGCGGCGGCGAACTCGTCCCAGGTCTTGAGGAAGGCCTTGTTGATCTCGGGTGGCGCGGTCAGGAGCTTTACGCCGTGCTTTGTCACAAACTCGTCGATGGCCTCCGCGTTCTGCTTCTGAAAGGTCGCCCACCAGCGCAAGAAGGTCTCCGATGTGGCCGACTTGATGGCTTCCTTGTTCTGAGCCGGAAGGCTGTCCCAGACGTCCTTGTTGAACGCGATCTCGGCAACGGAGGCGCTCTCGTGCATGCCCGGCGTGTAGTGGTACTTCCAGACCGTATGCAGTCCGAGGCGCAGGTCCTCCACTCCGCCTACCCACTCCGCGCAGTCGATCGTGCCTCGCTCGGCGGCGGGCAGAATCTCGCCGCCCGGCATGTTGACGACAGCCATGCCCATCTTGGCATAGAGCAGGCCGACGATGCCGGTCTGACGGCACTTCATGCCTTTGAAGTCGGCGAGGTTCTTGATCGGCCGCTTGAACCAGCCGAGCGCCTGCGGGCTCGGCGGAATGCTCGGGAATGCGACCAGATTGAGCTTCAGCTCCTTTTGATAAAACTCGTTCCACAGCTCCAGGCCGCCGCCGTCGTAGACCCAGCCGATGAAGTCGACCGCATCCATGCCGGCGATGCCGGCCGGCGTATTGGCAAAGAGCGTTGCGGCATTGTTCTTGCCAATCCACCAGTAGGAGATGCCCCAGGCGCCATCGATCACCTTCTTGTGCGCGCCATCCAGGATCTCGAAAGGCGGGACGACCGCGCCGCCGGCGAGCGCATCGATCTTCAGGTTCCCGCCGGTCAGCTTGTCGACCCGATCGGCGAAGAACTTGAGGGCATCCTGCGTGGTGGACGCCGGCGGCACCGCCGACTGTATCTTGAGGGTTCGAGGCTGCTGGGCGAGCGCCGTCCCGGCGAACGCCAAGGTAGCGGAGACTGCCGCAACCAGAGCCGCGCTCGTAAGCGAATTGATCTTCATTGGGTGTCTACCTTTCCGATATGAAGCATTACGGGGGGCCACACGTCGCTTCGCAAATATGCGCAGCAGAGCGTCGGCAATCTCGCAGAGTGGTACAGACCTGTACCGAATAGGCGGGCCCTGCGGGCCCCAAGCCGAACGTGCGGACCGGCTCTAATGGCCGATCCTTCGGGTATTCCCAACAGCGCCATCAAGTCTACGCCCTGAATGACCGCTATGGGTCGAAAGTGGTCATTGGCAAACGTCAGCATTTTGGCCGATATCTACGCGAATCCGCTCGCGTATACCGCCTCGAGCCGCGCAATGTCAGCCGCCGGCAGCGGCCCCATCGCCTCGGCTTCGATCGCCTCGTCGAGATGGGATGGCTCTCCGAGACCGACCACGAAGCAGGCGAAACTGGGATTCGCCAGGGCGAAGCGGAGCGCCGTCTGCGCGCGTGTGCCGTGGCCCGGCCCGAGTGCCGCGAGCGCGGCGTGAGCCCTTTGCGTTTCCACCTCTAGCGCACTGTTTTCGGTGAGCGCGATCTCGCGCCCGGTGCGTTCGTCGGTGGCGAGCACGCCCGAAGCGAAGACGCGGATGTTCATCATCGCGACGTCGTGCCGCACGCAGGCCGCACACACGCCGGCGAAATCGTGCCCGGTCCAGCCCGCGGGCATGGCGCGCGCGGCGCTCGGATTGAGCAGGTTGTAGTAGACCTGCGCCGAATCGAAGCGCTCGGTATCCAGGGCGCGCACGATCGAGGGCGCTTCGCCGAGCGCGGTGAGGCCGATGAAGCGCGTGAGGCCCTGCTCGCGCATGCGCTCGAGGCCGTCGGCGACGCCATCCTTGCGCAGCACGTCCTCGATGCTGATCGCGCCGAGCACGCCGCTTCCGGTGCGCGCACCGATCTGGTTGTGCAGCTGGAGCAGGTCGACCGAGTCGCGCTTCAGCCGGCGCAGGCTTGCGTGCACGCTGCGCTCGATTTCACCTGGAATATCGGCGCGCTTGTCGAGATCGAGCCGGACCTTGGTCGAGAGATGGGGTTTGTCGGAAACTTCGGCGAGCAGCCAGCCGAGCGCATCTTCGGAGCGCCCTTGGCCGTAGAGCGGCGCCGTGTCGATCCAATTAATGCCGGCGTCGAGCGCGCGGCGCAGCGCGCGGCGCCGTGTGTCGTCGTCGGCGAGGATCACGATGCCGCCGACGTAACCGCCGCCGAAGACGACTTCCGAGACCTGAAGGCCGGTGCGGCCGAATCTTCTGTACTTCATTGCCGATGCCCTTTCTTTCGCATGGCGGATTGAAAATGACCGCCACGCGCGAGATCCATTCGGTTCCTACGACGAAACGTAGCACCGGGGTCGGGGAACTGGGCTGAATGCCCGCTCAAACCCGATTCGATCGAAAATCTACACCCTGAACGACCGCTTGGGGTCGGAAGCCGACATTCCAGCCAATCCAGCTTCCCCTAGTAGCAGGTGGTACCCCTGCAGCTTTGATAGGTGTACCGCGTGCGCGATCGACGTGGGGGTAGCTTCGCACAAAAGCTGAAATCGATTGACTTCCCGAAGGTTCGACCTCAAGAAAAACAGATCTACGCGTGCTTGAGCACGTCGCGGATCGTCTGGACGACGATCTTCTTGCTGTAGGGCTTCGTGATGTAACCGTCGGCGCCGAGCTCGAGTCCGCGGCGCACGTTTTCCTTTCCTGTGACCACAGTCAGCATGACGACTGGCAGCAGCGCGAGCTTTGGATGGCGGCGCATGGATGCGAGGATCTCGAAACCGTCGCCGTCCGGAAGCCTGATGTCCAGGAGCAGGATGTCGGGTAGCCGGCCTGCGCTCAACTCTTCGCGCAACGCCTTCTGGCTTGCAGCCAGGCGAACCTTGTAACCACCCATGCTGACCCGCATATCGGCAATCGCGGCCTGGTCCGGATCGTCCTCAACGATAAGCACCGATATTTCGCCGAGGGTTTTCCCAAGCGGTTCGCGGTTCTTGATGCGGTCCAGCGACAGGAAGGCGCCCTTGTCGCCGAGCGCCGCGGCCGCCTGACTGGTCTGACGTTCAATGCGCTTGCGGTCTTCCGCCGCCAGCGGCGCTGCCGCCGCCCGCGCTGCCTTGAACAGCTCCCTGAAGTCGAGACTCTGCGTGCTGTCGGCCGCGGTCGAGCTCAGGTAGCCGAACTCCTCCATTTCGGCAAGCCAGTCGGCAAGCAGCGTGTCGGGAAACTGGCGCAAGCATCCGCGAACGACGTCAGTGTGCGTGTCCTGATCGATCAGCGCGAGAATTCGCTGGTACTCGAGCGGATGCGTCCTGTCCGGATTGGTGAGTATCTGCTGGCCTGCAGGCTTGCGTCGATAGATGCGGTCTGGAAGCGCCATGCTGTTAAGCATAGACCTTCGTTGCGCGCTGCGTCGACGCTATACGATGCGTGCTTCTTTATCTTTTTGTCCTGTCGAATCGAGAAAATTCCAACTGCGAACCAATGCGCGCTCTAGCCCAGTCGTCGAGTTGAAGCACCGGATGCGGCCAATAGCGGTCATTTGCCGACTACTGCGTCGTTCACAGATAACGCCTGTTCTTTCGATCACCCGGTCGGCGCGCAGCAGCACCGACTGCGGGATTGCCAGGCCGAGCGCCTTGGCGTCAGCAATAAGAAATGGCTTGCGTGGGCCTTGGCTCATTAACCCCTCTACGGACGAGCTCGCAGGAAAGTCTACGCTTGAACGTCGATAGGTCGAAAGCGGTCATTTACGTCCTACGATAAGCGCAAGACCCCACCCCGGCCTATTGCTGGCGTGACGTCATTTAGCAAAAACTCATTTCCTGAGCAGCGGTGCGAGCGGCTTCCAGACGTTCTTCAGTACCCTGGGCTGGGCCATTTCGGTCGGGTGGATTCGGTCGGCCAGGAACAGTTCCGCTGTTTCGCCGAAACCTTCCAGCAGGAACGGCAGCAGCGCGGTGCGGTGGCTCTTTGCCAGGTCGGTGAACGCGCGCTCGAAGGCTTTCGTGTAGTCCTCGCCGTAATTCGGCGGCAGTTGCATGCCCACCAGCAGCACTTTGGCGCCGGCCTTCTGCGAGCGCTCGATGATGGCGGAAAGGTTCTTTTTCATCGCCGCGACCGGAAGACCGCGCAGGCCGTCATTGGCCCCCAGCACGAGGATCACGATTTCCGGTTTGCGGCGCTCGAGGACGCTGCCGATGCGCGCCAGGCCGCCGGCCGTGGTTTCGCCGGAAATGCTGGCGTTGACGACGTTATAATCAGGCCGCTCGCGTTTCAACCGTTCCTCGAGCAGGGCCACCCAGCCGCGCCGCGCCGGCATGCCGTACGCCGCCGACAGGCTGTCGCCGTAAACAAGCATCGTTTGTCCATGAGCGGCGGATGCCGCGAATCCCAGGCACATGAACAACAACAGCGACAACAGCGAAAAAACAATTCTCGGCGCGCGCGGCATCGGCAAGACGGTCAAGAGCGGCTCCAGTGATCTTGTCATTCTGCGCGAAATAGACCTGAGCGTCACGGCGGGCGACGCGGTCGCCGTCGTCGGCGCCTCGGGCTCCGGTAAATCCACCCTGCTCGCGATCCTGGCCGGCCTGGATACGCCCACCGCTGGCACGGTCGAAGTGGACGGCGTCGACCTCTTCAGGCTCGACGAAGACGCGCGCGCCGAGCTGCGCGGCCGCTCGGTCGGCTTCGTATTCCAGTCCTTCCAGCTGCTGCCTTCGCTGACCGCTCTTGAGAATGTCATGTTGCCTCTGGAATTGAGAAAAGATGCTGCGGCAGAAGCAAGAGCAGAAGAAATACTTCGACGCGTCGGGCTCACAGACCGTCTCGGCCACTACCCGAAGCATCTTTCCGGCGGCGAGCAGCAGCGCGTCGCACTGGCGCGCGCGTTCTCGGTGCGGCCCAAGCTCCTGTTCGCGGACGAGCCGACCGGCAGCCTGGACGCCGCGGCCGGCTCGGGCGTGATCGATCTGTTGTTCGAATTGAATCGAAGCTTCGGTACCACGCTCGTCATGGTGACGCACGACGAGCATCTGGCGCAGCGCTGCGGCCGGGTGATCCGCCTGGTGGCCGGGATGATCGCCGCAAGATGAAGCAATCCCTGCAAATGCTGCTGCGCGACTGGCGCGCCGGGGAACTTCGCGTCCTAGCGATGGCGCTGGTGGTGGCGGTGGCGAGCATCACGAGCGTCGCGTTCTTCGCCGATCGCGTGGGCAGGGCACTGGTGCGCGATGCGCACCAACTGCTTGGCGCCGACCTGGTGCTGGTTTCCGATCACCCCTGGCAAGCCGGGATTGCCGAGGAGATAGCGCGCCGCGGCCTGGAGAGCGCGCGCTCGACGACCTTCATCAGCATGGCGATCGCGGGCGAGAACTCGGTACTGGCGGGCGTCAAGGCGGTTTCCGGCAATTACCCGCTGCGGGGCAGGCTGCGGACCGCGCCCGCGGTGAATGCGCCCGACGCCCCGGCGCAGGCGGGTCCGAAACCCGGCACGGTGTGGATCGAAGAGCGCCTGGTGACCGCGCTTGCCGCCCCGGTCGGCTCGAGGCTCAAGCTCGGCGCCTCGACGCTGGAGATTGCCGCGATTCTCACGCTCGAGCCCGAGCGCGGCGCCAATTTCTTCAACATCGCGCCGCGCCTGTTCATGAACGTCGCCGACGTGCCGGCCACCGGGCTGGTGCGGACCGGGAGCCGCGTCTGGCACTACCTCTACGCCGCCGGCGCGAGCGAGCCGGTGGCGGCGCTCGAAACCTGGGCGAAGGGCCGGATGGAGCGCGGCCAGCGCGTGGAGAACCTGGCAAGCGGCCGGCCGGAAGTGCGTGGCGCGATCGAGCGCGCGCAGCGCTTCCTCGGCCTCACCGCGCTGCTCGCCGCGATCCTCGCCGGCGTCGCGATCGCGCTGGGCACGCGCCGCTTCGTCGAGCGGCACCTGGATGGCTGCGCGGTGATGCGCTGCTTCGGCGCGACGCAGGGGAAGCTGCTGATGCTGTTCGGTGTCGAATTTTTCCTGCTGGGGCTGGTTGCCTGCGCTATCGGCACCGCGATCGGCTTCGTCGCCCAGTTTTTCATCGCCGAAATTCTCGGCGGTCTGCTGCGCGCCGACCTGCCGTCGGTCTCGCTGCTGCCGGCGCTGCAGGGTTTCCTGGTCGGACTGGTGCTGCTGCTCGGTTTCGCGTTGCCGCCGCTGGTGCAATTGAAGAACGTGCCGGCGGTGCGCGTCATCCGCCGCGAAGCCGGCGCTGCCTCCGGCAGCACCATTGCGGTCTACTCCGCCGGCCTGGTGTCGCTCTCGGGCCTGCTCATCTGGCAGGCGGGAGATGTCCAGCTGGGCGTTACCGTCGTGGGCGGTTTCGGTGTCGCGGTGGCGGTATTCGCGGCGGTAGCCTGGGCGGCGCTGCGGCTCGCGGCCAGCGGCGCGGTGGCACGCCGGCTCGGCGCGAACAGCGTGGCGCTGCGCTATGGCCTCGCCAACCTGCGCCGGCACGCACGCGGCAACGCCATTCAGGTGGCGAGCCTCGCGCTCGGGCTCACCGCGGTCCTGCTGCTGACCTTCACGCGCAACGACCTTGTGGATGCCTGGCGGCGCAGCGCGCCGCCGGATGCGCCCAACCGCTTCCTGCTGGGCGTCCAACCCGACCAGCTCGCGGAGGTGAAGGCGTTCTTCACCAGCCAGCGCATCGCGGTGCCGGAGTTGAATCCGATGGTGCGCGGCCGGCTCACAGCGGTGAACGGCAGGAAAGTCGACGAATCCGACTACGCCGAGGAGCGCGCGCGGCGCCTGGTCGAGCGCGAGTTCAACCTTTCGTTCGCGGAGCAGCCGCCCGCGCACAACACCATCGTCGCGGGTAAATGGTTCGCGCCTGGCACACAGGAGATTTCGGTAGAGGAGGGGATCGCCAGGACGCTCGGCTGGAAGATGGGCGATGAGCTGACATTCGCGGTCGGTGGCGAGGCGTTCTCAGCGCGCGTGACATCCCTGCGCAAGCTGCGCTGGGACTCGATGAAGGTGAATTTCTTCGTCATCGGGCCGCCCAGCCTCGTCGGGCGTTTTGCGGCGAGCTACATCTCGGCATTCCGCCTCGCGGCCGGCGACGAGCCGCTGATCAACGACCTGGCCGCGCGCTTCCCGAACCTCACCGTGGTGGATGTCGGGGCGGCCCTCCGGCAGGCGCAGGGCGTTATCGACCAGGTGATCACCGCGGTGCAGGTGGTGTTCATGTTCGCGCTCGGCGCGGGGCTGCTGGTGTTGTACTCGGCGCTGGTGGCGACCGAAGACGAGCGCCGGCGCGAGGCGGCGGTGATGCGCGTCTACGGTGCGTCGCGTGCCCAGGTCACCGGTAGCCAGCGCGTCGAGTTTCTCGCGATGGGCCTGCTCGCCGGCATTCTCGCCACCGCCGGCGCCGCCGCGATCGGGCAGCTGCTCGCGCGCCGCGTCTTCGAGCTCGACCTGCCGCCGAGCCCCGAACTCTGGATTGCCGGTCCGCTCGCGGGCCTCGCGCTGCTCTCGCTCAATGCGTGGCTGTCGGCGCGGAAGGTGCTGTCCGCGTCTCCTGCGCTCACGCTGCGGGACTCGGTATAGCCGTTCCTTTGGCTTCCGGTCACGCCTAAGTAGTAAAGTTGTCTAAAATCATGCCAATAGTCAGGAACACTGTTGATCTGACGAAGTTCAATCCGACGGCCAAGCTGCCGTTTGAGCTTCGGCTGAAGGACTTCGAAATCGCGGCGCAGGATATCTACGATTTCTTCTTCGATGTGAACTCGGCGCTTGTGTCGAGAGGTCTTAAGCGTTTCGACGATCTGCTGCGGCCTGCAATCATGTCGGGAATCCTTTCGGATCTGCTCGCCGCGAGCCTTGCACGGCACTCACGTACCTTGACCGAGAACCGGTATTTCAATGGGCATCCGGACCTCATAGTGGAAGGCCGGTATCCCGGCGACTCGGTAAAGGCGGGAGTGGAGGGGGTCGAGGTCAAGTCCACGAGGAAGCGCGGCGGCGCGGTAGATACCCACGGTGCGCGGGATCAGTGGATGTGCGTATTCGTGTACGAAGTGGACAATGAAACGGAGCCTGCAAATGACCGTAAGCCGCTATCGATCACGGAAATTTACCTAGGCCAGGTGACTAGGGCAGATTTCCGTAAGAATGCGCGTGCCGAGCTCGGCACTAGAACCGCCACATTGCACAAGAAAGGGATAGAGAAACTTCGAAAGAGCTGGATATACAGACTCCGCGGTTAATCTGTGCGCAATGCGGCAAGGCGAGGAAGTGCCTTTCGGGCGATGTCAAAGTAGGTCTTGTCCTTCTCGATCCCGATGCTTGAATAGCCGACCGCCTCCGCGGCCGCGAGCGTCGATCCCGATCCCGCGAATGGGTCAAGTAAAACACCTTCGCCGAGAGGAAGAATTCCTCTCACGAGTTGACGCAGGAACGCCTGCGGCTTCAGGCTC
This sequence comes from Pseudomonadota bacterium, assembly GCA_038040245.1. Taxonomy (GTDB): domain Bacteria; phylum Pseudomonadota; class Gammaproteobacteria; order Burkholderiales; family SG8-39; genus RBG-16-66-20. Next base: position 11,279 of record JBBPIU010000052.1, read on the forward strand.
GGGTGTGGCGCGATGGCGCGCTCAGATGATCTTGTCGGCGAGGACTGGATGACATCCCCAAATGGTCGTTCGGCAGATGGGCGCCGAAAGCCCCCAGTCTTCCATTTCCTCAGGTTGTCCTGAACGCGACCGTCAATCGGTCTGCGAAAGACAAGCCACGGCTCCCACATCGACCGCGGCATGACGCTGACACCCGCAAACTCCTCATGCGCGGCCTTCGGGCGGTCTCCGCCGCGCATTGTCATCACAAGCCGCGCGATCTCGCCCCTGCGTTCCAGCCCCGCCTTTGCCAGCGCGCCCGAGACAACGTAAGACAGCAAGGGATTGCTGGCGACAACCACGTTCGCGCCCGGTACCAATACCGGAAGCAGCGCTCGCGCCCACGTCAGGAAGAATTCCTCTATTGCACGAATGTCGTCGGTGGAAAGAACTGTAAATCTGGGAAGCGGAGAACGTTTTGCGCCGTCAAACGACGGTGGGATTCTCCAGATTCCGCCTCGCCCTGTGCGCAGTTTCCGCTGCTCCTCTTCCGTGTACTCGAGCAAGCCGTAAGGCGGATCTGCGACCACCGCATGCACACTGAACTGTTCTCGCTTCGCGAGCCACTCGAGGCAGTCCCCATGCACCAAAGTCGCATTGCCGAGGCGGTGCTCCTGCATCGATTGCTGCTTCTCCGGCGATCGAGCGCGCTGGGCAACAGGAAGGAATTCCCGCAGCGTGTACTGAGCGCGATCCATGCGCGCAAACAGTGTTTCGGAGTTGAGCCGCAGATACGAGCGAATGGACGAGTGTGCGGTTGGTCCAAGTATTGATTCAACGCCGCGCTCTATCTCGGACACAGAAACGCCCTTTGGATGAGTCGTAAGGACCTTCACGATCGCATCGCGCACTTCACCGGGCCTCTTTTTGGGTGGCATTGATTGGGCAGGAGTGATTTCAACATAGTGTAGACGTCTAGACGTCGGAGTGCAAGACCCCTTTTGGTGAACCGAAGTGCGCTTGACCGGAAGGCGGGACGCGCAAGCGAGTGTCCAAACGAATCAGGGCGCTAGAATGGACCATGATTGAAGCCGCATTGGTGCTCGCCGGTGTCGCGATTGGTCTCGCGATTTGGTTCTCTTTGCAAACAAAGGCTGCCTCCGACTCGATTCAGCGGAGCCTTGAAGAGAAACACCGCCAGATGCTCGGCGACCTGCACGATGGCCTGACGAAGCAGGGCGACCGGATCGGCGGGCAGCTAACCGAGCTGCGCGAGGCGATCGCCGGCAAGCTCGACGCGCGGCTCGACCAGATCTCCAACAGGGTGAGCGAGAGGCTGGACGAGGGCTTCAAGAAGACCAACGAGACCTTCGTCAACGTGATGCAGCGCCTGGCGACCATCGACGAGGCGCAGAAGAAGATCGATTCATTGACCGGCAGCGTGGTGAGCCTGCAGGAGCTGCTCGGCGACAAGAAATCGCGCGGCGCGTTCGGCGAAGTCCAGCTCGAAGCCCTGGTGCGCAACGTCATGCCGCCGAACGCATTCGAGATGCAGTACACGTTGTCCAACGGCACGCGGGTCGACTGCGTGCTGCGGCTCCCCGACCCGACCGGGCTGGTGTGCGTGGATTCGAAATTTCCGCTCGAGAACTACAACCGCATGTTCGAGGGCAGCGACGCGGAGCGCGCGCTGGCGCAGAAGCAGTTCCGCATGGACCTGCGCAAGCACGTGGATGCGATCACGTCGAAGTACATCATCGAGAACGAAACCTCGGACGGCGCGGTGATGTTCGTGCCGGCGGAAGCGGTGTTCGCCGAGATCCACGCCTACCACGCCGAAGTGGTGGACTACGCCCAGGCGAAGCGCGTCTGGATCGTTTCGCCCACCACCCTGATGGCGGTGCTGAACACCGCGCGCGCGGTGCTGAAGGATGTCGAGACCCGCAAGCAGATCCACGTCATCAAGGACGCCCTCGGCAGGCTCGGGGTTGATTTCCGAAGATTCGACGAACGCATGAAGAAGCTCGCCGACCACATCCGCCAGGCGCACCAGGACGCCGAGGACGTGCAAACCTCGAGCCGCAAAATCTCGCAGCAGTTCATGAAGATCGAGGCGGCAGAACTTGATGCGCCGGCGCCCGAGCCCGCAGTTTCGTCGGCAAATGTTGTGCGGCTGCCCGAGGAGCGGAAGCCGGGGGGCGGCTAGATTTTGTTCTACCTTCAGCTCTTTCGGGCACTCGAGCGGCAGAAGGTGCGCTACCTGCTTGTGGGTGGAGTCGCGGTCAACCTGCACGGCGCCGAGCGGATGACGATGGACGTAGACCTCATGCTCGCGATGGACGGAAAAAATCTCGAAAGATTCCGGGCGGTAGCCCGCAGTCTGCGGCTTGCGCCGGCGGTGCTTCCGGTCACCCTGGAACAGTTCTGCGACCCAAAAACCGTGGCAAGTTGGGTGAGGGACAAGCACATGCTTGCGTTCCAGCTTCGCAGCCCCGAACTTGAAGCTCCGTCCGTGGATATCCTCGTCAAGCCGGTCGTGTCCTTTCAATCCGCGTACCGGCGGCGCAAGCGGATGAAAGTCGAAGATGTGAGCATAAGTGTTGCTGCATCGGAAGACCTGATCGCGTTGAAATCAGGCACCGGCCGGAAGGTGGACGAATCCGATATCCTCGCGCTGCGCCGGCTAAAACGGCTGCGCGGCCGGACGCGCGGTAAGTGAAGCTCGTGAACAAGTACGACTACTCATACGAACTCTCGGATGAACAACTGCTTCGCTACAGCAAGCTTCCTCCCATCGCGAAGCTGACCTGGCTCGACCAGGCTCGCCGCTTTACGCTGATGGCGCGCCGCGCACGGGAGGCGTATCACGGCGATCGCGCGCCGGAGGAGTCCGCGGTCCCAGCGGTGCGCGAACCGGACTAGGGGCGGTGCGTTTGCAGACTTTGCGCCGTCCAGAGCGCCGCCGCGAGCAGCAGGACGGCCCCGGCTTGATGCAAGGCGGCGAGCGGGACGGGGACGGCGAGTAATAGCGTGGCAATGCCGAGCGTGGCTTGGAGCAGGAACGCGGCGAGCAGGTGGTGCGCGGCGATTTTCGCCTGCGTGCGACGTGCGCGCCACCACAGCAGCGGGATCAGGACGAGCAGCAGCCAGAAGATCGCGCGGTGCACGAGCTGCACCGTGGCCACGTTCCAGAAGAAATTGCGCCACCACGGCTCGAGCATGAAGGCTTCGGGCGGGATGAGGTGGCCGTTCATGAGCGGAAAGGTGTTGTAGGCGTGGCCGGCGCGCAGGCCGGCGACCAAGCCGCCCGAAAGCGCCATCAGGAAGACCAGTCCGACGACTACCAGCGGAAATGCTTTTCTGATTGATTGGGTTTTTTCCTGCAGCAGGCCAAGTGCGAGCCAGAATTCAATGGCAAATATCAACAAGGCAAGGCCAAGATGGGCCGTGAGGCGGAAGTGGCTGACGCGCGGATCGTCCACCAGGCCGCTTTTCACCATGTACCAGCCCATCGCGCCCTGCAGGCCGCCCAGCACGAATACGCCGGCGAGTTTCCACGCCAGGGAACGGGAAAGGCTTTTTTTGAAGAGAAAGTAGAGATAAGGAATCAAAAACACCAGCCCGATCACGCGCCCGAGCAGGCGGTGGAGGTACTCCCACCAGAAAATCCCCTTAAAGCCCGCGAGGTCCATGTACGGGAACACCTGCCGGAACTGGGGTGACTCCCGATACTTGGCGAACAGCGCCTCCCAGTCGGCGTGCGAGAGCGGCGGAATGGCGCCGACGAGCGGCTGCCATTCGACGATCGAGAGGCCGGAATGGGTGAGGCGCGTGATGCCGCCCACCACGACCGTGGCAAAGGTGAACGCGGCGCAGATGAACAGCCAGGCGGCCACCGCGCCGCGGTCCTTTCCGGCGCGGCGGTCTGCGTCGTTCATGCCTCGGCGTAGATCCGGTTGATGCCGGTGGTCAGGCAGTCGGCGGCGACGCCGTAGAGGTGCAGCGATACCAGCGGTTTGTGGGTAAGGTTCGAGACGCGGTGGTATATCGGGCCGCCGAGGTCGATGTCGGCGAGCTCGCCGGCGCGGATCACCTTGGTGCCGACCGGCTCGAGCAGGGCGCCCGGCGCGCGGAACGTCTCCTCGGTCAGTTCACCTTCGGCGACGCCGTACGCGCACCAAACGTAATGGCCGTGCACCGGGCTTCGCTGGCCGGGCAGCCAGGTGATCGCGGTGATGACGAAATCATCGTCGGGATCTACGTAGAGGAGGTGGCGCATGTAGCGCGCCGGATCGCCGACACGGTGCTCCGGTCTGAGCCAGCCGGAGCGCTTGCCGACGGCCTCGCGCAGCACCGCGGCCAGGTCAGGCTCGCTCACTTTGCCCGTGGTGCGAAAAACCTTGCTGAATGTCTTCGCAACCCGCGCAAGCGGCGCCAGGCCGGGATGGATCGGATTCATGGGATCGACTCTACGCCAGGGCGTCCATCAATTGCACGCTCACCAGTTCCCCGGCCTCGACCCTGCCGCGCTCGTGCTCGAGCACGATGTAGCAGTTCGCCTCCGACATGGAACGCAGCACGCCCGAGCCCTGCTGGCCGGTGGTGCGGACTTTCCAGGCGCCGTTTTCGGCGAACAGCACGCCGCGCTGGTACTCGGTTCTGCCGGGGACTTTGCGGATCGCGGTCGCGCTGACGGCTTTCAGCAGGGGAATTGCAAAAGAATCGGTTCGACCTCCAAGTACCAGCAAAGCATCGCGGACAAACTGGTGGAACGTCACCATCACCGCGACCGGATTGCCGGGCAGTCCGAAAAGATAGGCCTTGCCGATCTTGCCGAAGGCCATCGGCCGGCCCGGGCGCATGGCGATTTTCCAGAACAGCACTTCGCCCAGCTTGGCCATCAGCTGCTTGACGAAATCGGCCTCGCCGACCGAGACGCCGCCGGTGGTGATGATGGCGTCCGCCTTCGCCGCCGCGGCGGCAAACGCCGCTTCCAGCTTCTCGGGGTCGTCGCGTACCACGCCCATGTCGATGATCTCCACCCCAAGGCCCGAGAGCATGCCGTGCAGGGTGTAGCGGTTGGAGTCGTAGACCTGGCCTTGCACGAGCGGCGTGCCGATCGAGGCAAGTTCGTCGCCGGTGGAAAAGAATGCGACCCGCAGCCTGCGTTTCACCTTCACTTCGGCGATGCCCAGCGACGCTATCAGCCCCAGGTCCGCGGCGCGCACCGGCTGCCCGGGATGCAGCACCGCCACGCCCGCCTTCAGGTCCTCGCCCGCGGCGCGCACGTTCTGGCCCGCCTTCTGGCCCGCCGGAACGGTGATCCGGTCCTGGTCGGCACGGCAGACCTCCTGCACCACGACGGTATCCGCGCCCTGCGGCATCACCGCGCCGGTCATGACGCGCACGCATTCGCCGGCCTGGATTTTCCCCTGGAAGACCTTTCCGGCGAATGCAGATCCGATTTCTTTCAAGCAAACATCTTGAGAAAAAGAAAGGTCTGCGCTGCGAACCGCATAGCCATCCATTGCCGAGTTGTCATGTCCGGGGACGTTGATTGCCGGAACGATGTCTTGTGCCAGCACCCTTCCCAGGGATTTCCGGATGGCAACGGTCTCGACCTCCGTCACCGGGTCCAGGCAGGCGCGGATCGCCGCGCCGGCCTTGTCCACGCGCAGCGCGTCCGGGTCGTAGCCGTCCAGGCAGCTCACCACCTGCGCGATGCTGCTCATGCGCTGTCGAGTTCCTCGCGGGTGTTGATGTTGCGGAAGGCATCCGCCTCATCGTCGAACGGCACCTCGATCACCTTGAGCGAGGCATACCAGGCGTCGATCTTGCGTCCGCCCCTGGCGAGGAAGTCCTCGAGATTTTCTTTGACCGCAACCCGGACCAGCGCGAAGACCGGATGCGGCTGATCTCCCGTTTTCGCGACCGCCAGTTCGTTTTCTCCCAAGTGGGTCTGAAGGCGCACGAAAAGATCGGCAGGCAGAAAAGGCGAATCGCAGGGCACCGTGAGCGCGAGAGGATGGCGGGCGGCGCCGAGGCCCGCGTGCAGCCCGGCGAGCGGCCCGGCGAAGCCGCCGATCGCATCCGGCACGACGCGGTGGCCGAAGGTTTCGTAGGCCGCGAGGTTCTGGTTGGCGTTGATCAGGATTTCGTCCACCTGCGGCGCCAGCCGTTCGATCACGGCCGCCACCATCGGTTTGCCGTGCAGCAGCTGCAGCCCCTTGTCGACGCTGCCCATGCGCCGCCCCTGGCCGCCCGCAAGAACTATTCCGGTAACGCCGCTCATGAAGCGATTCTAAGTCTCAGTCGACTGTTTTCGAGATCACGACCTGCACGCCGGTAGCACCGGGCGCCACCGGTGCGCTCGAGCCCTCGACGTCGCCTTTCTGCGGGATGGCGTTGCCCGTTTTGGACACCCGCGCCGCAACCACGACCTTGGCATGGCTCGAGATCGTGGCGCCCGGCGCCATGGCCATGCTGTCGTCCAGCGTGAAGCGGTAGGGGAGCGCTGCAACGGTGGTGCGCGCGACAGCGAGCGGCATGCGCGATCCACTGACGGGCCGGGCAAGCACGAAGACGGTGTCGCTGGGTGATAGCTTGGCGGCGAGGGCCGGTTCGATGCTGACTACGCCCTGCAGGGACGGATTGCCCTTCTGCGCTAGCGCACCGCCGGCGAGCGTGCGGGCTTCGGCAATACTTTCGGCCCCCGAGCGGGCGAATTCGGATTGCGGCGGCGCGACCTTCAGGATCCGTTCCCAGTAGCCGATCGCCGTGGCGTAGTTGCGGCGTTCGAATTCGGCGCTTCCCGCGAGCGCGAGCGCCTTGAGGTGTTCCGGGTCGATCTCCAGCGCGCGCTTGACGATCGCGAATGGTTCACCTTCGAGCTTGCGGCCGCGCGCCATGGCGAGGGTGTCGGCGTAGTCGGCGAGCAATCCGGCGTCCTTCGGCGCCAGCTGCGACGCGCGCGCATAGGCCTGCGCGGCGCGATCGTATTGCCCCAGCACGCTGAGCGAGCGGCCGAGGAGCATCCATCCCTCCGCATCCTCGGGCGTCTGTTGCATGCGGGCCGCGAGGCGCTCCACCAGGGACTCCATCTGTTCGGGGCTGACGGTATGCGCAGGCTCCGCCGCGGTACCGCTCAGCGCCGCGGTACCGCTCAGCGCCTTCGGGCTGCCGAGCTGCAGGTAGCCGAGCACGACCGCAAGCGGCAGCAGCAGCCCGACCGCGAGCGCCGTCGCGGCTGGCGGCCGGTGCGTCGCCGGCGCGGGACCGCCGTCCGCGTGCTCGGCGACGATCCGGTGATCGACCTCCCGGCTGGCGCGCTCGAATTCCTCCTTCGTGAGGGCGCCCCGCTGCAGCTCGGCTGCGAGCTCCTCGAGTTGCTCGCGGTAGATCGCGGCGTTGGCGGCGACGCGCGCATCCGGTGCGGTGGTGCGGCGGCGAAGCAGCGGCGGCAGCAGGAACAGCAGCGCGGCCACGGTCAGCGCCGCGGCGATCGCCCAGAACAGCATCATCGCGCGCTCCCGTCGCGTTCCGGCGGGCTGGCGGGGCCGAGCACGCGCTCGACCAGGCGCTTGTCTTCCGGACCGAGCGCGGGCTCCTCGGGCGCGCGGCGCCGGCGCCTCAGGGTCGCGACCAGCACCAGCGCCGCCGCGGCGAGCAGTACGAAGGGCCCGATCCAGAGCAGCACGGTGGTGGCCTTGAATGGCGGCTCGTAGAGGACGAAGTCGCCGTAGCGCTGCACTAGGTAGTCGAGAATCTGGTCGTCGCTGCGCCCCGCCGTCACCTGCTCGCGCAGCTGCTGGCGCAGGTCCTGGGCGAGCTCGGCGTTGGAATCGGCGAGCGACTGGTTCTGGCAGACGAGACAGCGAATTTTCTCGGAGAGCTGACGAATGCGTTGCTCGGTCTGGCTGTCGTTTGTTTGCGCTTGCACGCCGTTTGTCGTGAAAGCGGTAAAGACAAGAATAGAAATCAAAAGCAAAGACCTCATTTTCTCAGCGCTTTCGCCAGCGGCAGCACTTTCTGTTCCAGGATCGCCATGGTGAGCGGTCCGATCTGCTTGTAGCGGATCACGCCTTCGGCGTCGATCAGGTAGGTTTCGGGCACGCCGTAGACGCCGTAGTCGATGCCGATGCGACCGTCGGCATCCACCACCGAGAGCTGGTAGGGGTCGCCGAACTGCTTCAGCCAGCGCTGCGCATCCTCGCCCTTGTCCTTGTAGTTGAGGCCGAGGATCGGCAGGATGCCCTTTTTCGACAACTCCACCAGCAGCGGATGCTCATCGCGGCAGGACACGCACCATGAGGCCCAGACGTTGAGCAGCCACACCTTGCCGCGCATGTCGCCGGGGACGAAGCGTTTGTCCGGTTGGTGCAGCACCGGCAGCTCGAATGCGGGCGCCGGCCTGCCGACCAGCGGCGAGGGGACCTCGCGCGGATCGAGCCTCAGCCCGACGGCGAGGAAGCCGACCAGTAGAATGAAAATCGCGAGCGGCCACAGGAAGCGCTTCATGCCGCGCCGCTCCGGATGAGGGTCGCGTCCGCTGTCGACGCGTCCTCGCGCCGGCGCGCGGCGATGCGATAGCGCCGGTCGCTCGCGGCGAGGAGGCCGCCGAACGCCATCATCAGGCAACCGAACCAGATCCAGCGTATGAAGGGCTTGATATGGATGCGCACCGTCCATGCATCGCCGCCCACTGCGTCGCCAAGCGCCACATAGACGTCGCGCGAGATACCGGCGTTGATCGCGGCCTCGGTCATCGGGTTGCGCTGCACGAGATAGACGCGCTTTTCCGGCGCGAGACGGGCGATGGTCTCGCCATCACGCTGTACGGTGATCGCGCCGCGCGAGGCGGTGTAGTTCGGGCCGCTCACCTCGCGCACCCCCTCGAAGCGGAAGCTGTAGCCGCCGAGCATGGCCGTGTCTCCCGGCTCCATGCGCAGGTCGCGCTCGGTTTCGTAGCTCTTGACCAGGGTGACGCCGATCACGAACACGCCGACGCCCGCATGCGCGAGCAGCATGCCGAAGAACGCGCTTGTTAGTTTGACTTTCAATCTATAACGCACTACCAATGCGGTCAGCGCGCCGGCGAAAATCCAGAAGGCGAGCAGCAGGCCCACGCTGGTAAGCGCGGCCCAGCGCCCGAACGCGAGCGGCACGAAAAGCGCGCCGATCAGCGCGACGATCGCAACCCAGCGCAGCCGCCGAATCAGTTGCGCCGGATCGCCCTTGCGCCAGGCGATGAGCGGGCCGATTCCGGCGAGCAGAACCGCCGGCGCCATCAGCGGCATGAATACCGAGTCGAAATACGGCGGTCCGACCGAAATCTTGCCCAGGCCGAGCGCATCGAGAAACAGCGGATACAGCGTGCCGAGCATCACCGCGCCGCAGGCGACCACCAGCAGCACGCTGTTGGCGAGCAGCATCGACTCGCGCGAGAGCAGGTCGAAGCGTCCGCCCGGCGCGACCTTGTTGGCGCGCCACGCGTACAGCGCGAGCGAGCCGCCGATGACCAGCGCGAGGAAGCAGAGGATGAAAATGCCACGCTTGGGGTCGGTGGCGAAGGCATGCACCGAGGTCAGCACGCCCGAGCGCACCAGGAAAGTTCCGAGCAGGCTCAGCGAGAACGCGATGATCGCGAGCAGCACGGTCCAGGCCTTGAAGGCGCCGCGCTTCTCGGTCACCGCGAGCGAGTGGATCAGCGCGGTGCCGATCAGCCAGGGCATGAACGAGGCGTTTTCCACCGGATCCCAGAACCACCAGCCGCCCCAGCCGAGTTCGTAGTAGGCCCAGAAGCTGCCCAGCGCGATGCCGATGGTGAGGAAGATCCACGCCGCCGTGGTCCAGGGACGCGACCAGCGCGCCCAGGTCGCGTCCAGCCGCCCGTCGAGCAGCGCCGCGATCGCGAACGCGAACGCGACCGAGAAGCCGACGTAGCCCATGTAGAGCATCGGCGGATGGAACACCATGCCGGGATCCTGTAGCAGGGGATTCAGGTCGCGGCCGTCCGCGGCCGCGGGCAGCAGGCGGTCGAACGGGTTGGAGGTGAACAGCATGAAGGAAAGGAAACCGACCGCGATCAGGCCCATGAC
>JBBPIU010000053.1:0-20852 GCA_038040245.1 Pseudomonadota bacterium
GATCCTGGACGAGGACCACTACGGCCTGGAGAAGGTCAAGGAGCGCATCGTCGAGTACCTGGCGGTGCAGACCCGCGTGGAGAAGATGAAAGCGCCGATCCTGTGCCTGGTGGGCGCGCCGGGCGTGGGCAAGACCTCGCTCGGGCAGTCGATCGCGCGCGCGACCAACCGCAAGTTCGTGCGCATGTCGCTGGGCGGCGTGCGCGACGAAGCGGAGATACGGGGGCATCGCCGGACCTACATCGGCTCGATGCCGGGCAAGATCCTGCAGAACATGACCAAGGTCGGCGTGAAAAACCCGCTGTATCTTCTCGACGAGGTCGACAAGCTGGGCATGGACTGGCGCGGCGATCCGTCCTCGGCCCTGCTCGAAGTACTCGATCCTGAGCAGAACAACACCTTCACCGACCATTACATCGAGGTCGAGTACGACCTCTCGGAAGTGATGTTCGTCGCTACCGCGAACACGCTCAACATCCCGCCGGCGCTGCTCGATCGGATGGAGGTGATCCGCCTTTCGGGCTACACCGAGGACGAGAAGATCAACATCGCCATGCAGTACCTGCTGCCCAAGCAGATGAAGAACAACGGACTCAAAGAGGGCGAGGTTTCAGTGACCGAGCCGGCAATCCGCGACGTGGTGCGCTACTACTCGCGCGAAGCGGGGGTGCGCAGCCTGGAACGCGAAATTTCCAAGATCTGCCGCAAGGCGGTGAAGCAACTGCTGACCGAGAAGCAGGAGAACGAAGGCAAGGCCAAGCGCATTACGGTGACGCCCCGCAACCTCGACAAGTTCCTCGGGGTGCGCAAATACAGTTTCGGCATGGCGGAGAAGAAGAACCAGGTCGGGCAGGTGACCGGCCTCGCGTGGACCGAGGTCGGCGGCGAACTGCTGACCATCGAGACGGTGACCATGCCGGGCAAGGGCAAGACCATCACCACCGGCAAGCTGGGCGAGGTGATGCAGGAGTCCATCCAGGCCGCGCTGTCGGTGGTGCGCAACCGTTCCCGCAGGCTCGGCGTACAGGAGGATTTCTACCAGAAGAACGACATGCACATCCACCTGCCCGAGGGCGCGACGCCCAAGGACGGGCCCAGCGCCGGCATCGGCATCGCCACGGCGATGGTCTCGGTGCTGACCGGGATTCCGGTGCGCGCGGACGTCGCGATGACCGGCGAGATCACGCTGCGCGGCGAAGTGCTGGCGATCGGCGGCCTGAAGGAAAAGCTGCTCGCGGCGCATCGCGGCGGCATCAAGACGGTGATGATCCCGGAGGAGAACGTGAAGGACCTCGTCGAGATCCCGGACAACGTCAAGAACCGGCTGGAAATCATCCCGGTGAAGTGGATCGACAAGGTGCTCGAGATCGCTCTGGAGCGCCAGCCGGTGCCGCTGCCCGAGGCGCTTGCAGGCGCGGCGCTGCCGCCGGCTGCGGCGCTGCCGCCGGCCGAGGAGAAGCCGGGCTCGCCCGCCGCCGTAAAGCATTAGGACTGGAGGCGTGCGTTGAACAAGGCGGACATGATCGAGCAGATCGCGCAGGCGGCCGAGGTCTCGAAATCGGCCGCGGAGCGCGCGGTGGATGCCCTGATCGGCGCGGTCAAATCGAGCCTCAAGAAGGGCGATATGGTCACGCTGGTCGGTTTCGGCACCTTTTACGTCGGCAAGCGCCAGGCCCGCTCCGGGCGCAATCCGCGCACCGGGGAGGCGCTGAAGATCGCCGCCGCGCGCGTGCCCAAGTTCCGCGCTGGCAAAGCCCTGAAGGATGCAATAAACTAGCGCCCCTTTTGCGGGTGCTTAGCTCAGTTGGTAGAGCGTCGCTCTTACACGGCGAATGTCGGCGGTTCGACCCCGTCAGCACCCACCAGAAACATCATTTAGGAGCGGTAGTTCAGTTGGTTAGAATACCGGCCTGTCACGCCGGGGGTCGCGGGTTCGAGTCCCGTCCGCTCCGCCAACGCTTTTCTCCTGGGTATCGATGTTCGATTTCGTCGCCAAACACAAGCGCATCCTGCAGGCCGTCCTCGTGCTGACGATCATCCCGTTCGCCTTCTTCGGGTTGGAGTCCTACACTCGCGGCGTGGGCGGCGGGCAGGATGTCGCCACCGTCGACGGCGCCGCGATCACGCAGCGCGAGTTTACCGAGGAAGTGAGCCGGCAACAGGACCGGTTGCGTCAGGTGCTCGGCCGCGGCGCCGACCTGGCGCCGCTCGATACGCCGGAGATGCGGCTGGCGATCCTGGAATCCCTCATCTCCCAGCGCCTGGTGCTGGCGGAGGTGGTGAAGTCGCGCCTTGCGGTCTCCAAGGAGGACGTGGTTGCCGGCATCCTGGCCGCGCCCGAATTCCAGGAAGGCGGAAAGTTCTCCAGCGAGCGCTACATGATTTTCCTCAGGACCCGCGGCATGACGGACGAGGGCAATGTCGCGCAGCTCCGGCTGGAGGTGCCCGCGGGGCGCCTTGCCGGCGCGATCAGCGGTTCGGCGTTCCAGCCGCGCGCGGTCGCCGAACGGTTGATCGCCCTGCAGGGCGAAAAACGCGAAGTGGCCGAAGCCTTCATTCCCGCGGAGCAGTTCCTCGGCCGCGTGAAGCTGGACGACGCCAAGCTCAAGGCCTACTACCACGCCAACCTTGCCGAGTTCAAGGTGCCCGAGCGCGTGCGCGCGGAGTACCTGGTGCTCTCCGCGGAAGAACTGGGCAAGAGCGAGGCGGCGACCGACGCCGAGCTGAAGGAAGCCTACGAGAAGCGCGCCAGCCAGTTGGCCGTCGCGGAGCAGCGGCGCGCGAGCCATATCCTCGTGAAGACGAAGGAAGAGGCCGAAAAGATCGCTGCCGAGGCGCGCAAGGCGCCGCAGCGCTTCGCCGAACTGGCGAAGAAACATTCGCAGGATCCGGGTTCGGCCGAGAACGGCGGCGACCTGGGGCTGAATGCCAGAGGCGCCCTGGCCAGCAAGGGCCTGGAAGACGCGATCTTCAAGCTCAAGAACGGTGACATCAGCGATCCCGTCCAGTCGGAGTTCGGTTTCCATGTCGTCCGGCTCACCGGGCTACAGGCCGGCAAGACCGCCGCCTTCGACGAGCTGAAGACGGATCTGGCCGCCGAGGTCGCGAAACAGAAAGGGGCGAAGAAGTTCGCGGAAATCGCCGACGCCTTCAACAACCTCGTGTACGAGCAGTCCGACAGCCTGAAGCCCGCGGCCGAGCGCTACAAGCTGAAACTCGCGACCAGCGGCTGGATGGCGCGCCAGCCTTCGCCCGAGCAGGGCGTGCTCGCGCACCCCAAGCTGCTCGCCGCGCTGTTCTCACCGGATTCGATCCAGCAGCGGCGCAATACCGATGCGGTGGAAGTCGCACCGGGCATGCTGGTCGCGGCGCGGGTTGCGGAGCACCAGCCCGAGTCGCAGCGTCCGCTGGAGGAGGTCAAGGCCGAGGTCGAGCGCAAGCTCGCGCGGCGCGAAGCGGCGGCGCTGGCGCACAAGGAAGGCGCCGAGAAGCTCGCGCTGCTTGCCACGGGGGGCGACGCGGGCCTGCAGTGGGGCGCGCCCAAGACCCTGTCGCGGCGCGACGCGCAAGGACTGCCGTTGCCGGCGCTGCGCAAGGTCATGACGGCGGATGTCTCCAGGCTGCCGGCCCACGCCGGCCTGGAAGCCGGCGACAAGGGCTACGCGATCTACCGCCTGTCCAAGGTCATTGCGGGCGAATACAAGGCGGGCGCGCAGAGCGCCGAGGAGCTCGCGATGGTCGATCGCCAGGCGGGTGCCGAGCAGCTGGACGCTTACGTCGCCAGCCTGCGCGCGCGCGCGAAAATCGAGATCAACCGGGCTAACCTGGAGAAGAAATAGCGCTCAGGTCGTGCCCGTCTCATCGGCAATGGTAACGGACACGACGTTGAAGCCGCCGTCCACGTAGAGGATCCCCGCGGTAATGCCGGCCGCGAGGTCAGAAAGCAGGAACGCCGCCGCGTTTCCGACATCGTCGATGGTCACGTTGCGCCGCAGAGGCGCGAACGTCTCGACATGCTTGAGGATCTTGCTGAATCCGGCGATGCCGGCAGCAGAGAGCGTCTTGATCGGGCCGGCCGAAATCGCGTTGACGCGGATTCCCCTGGGGCCGAGGTCGGCGGCGAGGTAGCGCACGCTCGCCTCGAGGCTCGCCTTGGCCAGCCCCATGGTGTTGTAGTGCGGGATCTGGCGCTCCGACCCGAGATAGGTAAGGGTGAGCATCGCTCCGGCGCGGCCCGCCATCATCGGCATGGCGGCCTTGGCAAGTGCCGGGAAGCTATAGGCGGAGATGTCCTGCGCCTGACGGAATGCCTCGCGTGACAGCCCGTCGAGCAGCGTGCCCGAGATCGCCTCGCGCGAGGCAAACGCGATCGCATGCACCAGGCCGTCGAGCCCATCCCAACGCCGGCCAAGAGCGTCGAACAGGCCGGTGATCTGGTCGTCGCTCGCCACGTCGCAGGGAAGCACAATGTCCGAGCCGAATTCCCGCGCCAGGTCGGTGACGCGATCCTTGAAGCGATCGCCGACGTAGGTGAAGGCAAGTTCGGCGCCTTCGCGGCGCACGGCCTTCGCGATGCCGTAGGCGATCGAGCGGCTGCTGAGCAGCCCGGTGACGAGAATCTTTTTTGCGGAGAGGAATCCCATCCGGGCATTATACTTTCCGCCATGCGTACGCTGCTGTTCCTCTCGGTCCTGCTGGCGGGTTGCGGAGAAGTCTGGAACGACCCCTATCCGGCGGCCGACCGGGGCAAGAACATTCTCTACTCGTCGTTCTCTGAGCGCCCCAAGCACCTCGACCCGGTGCAGTCCTATACAGAAGACGAGGCGCGCTTTACCCAGCAGGTCTACGAGCCGCCGCTGCAATACCACTACCTTAAGCGGCCCTACGAGCTCATCCCGCTTACGGCAATCGAGGTCCCGAAGCCCAAGCTCATCGAAGGCGGCAAGTTCACCGTCTACGAGATCCGCATCCGGCCGGGCATTCGCTACCAGCCGCACCCGGGCTTCATTCCTGAAAACCATAGCCTGAATCGAAAGCGGGTAGAGGGGCTGATAACCCCTTATGAACTGCCGCTCGGTACGCGCGAACTCACCGCGGATGACTACATCTACCAGATCAAGCGCCTCGCCCATCCCAAGCTCCACTCGCCGATCTTCGGCCTGATGGCCGAGTACATCGTCGGCATGGCCGACTACGCCCGGCAGCTGAAGGAAATCGATACCCGGAACGGCTGGCTGGATCTGCGCCAGCATCCGCTCGAGGGCGTGGAGAGAGTGGACGCGCACAGCTTGCGCATCACGCTGAAGGGCAGCTACCCGCAGTTCGTCTACTGGCTCGCGATGCCCTTTTTCGCCCCCATCCCCTGGGAGGCGGAAAAGTTTTTCGAGCAGCCCGGCATGGCACAGAAGAACTTCACGCTCGACTGGTGGCCGGTTGGCACCGGCCCGTACATGCTCACGGAAAACAACCCCAATGCGCGCATGGCGCTCGAGCGCAATCCGCACTTCCACGGCGAGACCTATCCTGCTGAGGGCGAGCCGGGCGACGCGCAGGCCGGGCTCCTCGCGGACACGGGCAAGCCAATCCCGTTCATCGACAAGGTCGTCTACAGCCGCGAGAAGGAGAGCATTCCCTACTGGAACAAGTTCCTGCAAGGCTATTACGATACCTCGGCGATCAGCTCCGACGTCTTCGACCAGGCGGTACGCATCTCAATCGAGGGCGACTCGACGGTCAGCGCCGAGATGGAGGAAAGAGGCATCCGGCTCACCACCTCGGTGGCCACCTCCACCGGCTATGTGGCGTTCAATTGGGACGACGCAGTGGTCGGCGGGCAAAAGGGCGGGGAGTCGGCCGAGCGCGCTCGGAAGCTGCGCCACGCGCTGTCCATCGCCTTCGATGTCGAGGAGCAGATCACCATCTTCGCCAACGGCCGCGGCATTGCCGCCCAGGGGCCGATTGCCCCCGGCATCTTCGGCTATACCGATGACAGGACCGGCATCAACCCGGTGGTATACGACTGGGCCGGCGACAGGCCGCAGCGCAAGTCGATCGAGGCGGCGAGAAAGCTCCTCGCCGAGGCGGGCTACCCGGGCGGGCGCGACGCCAGGACCGGGCAGCCCCTGGTCCTTGCGCTCGACACCGTGACGCGCGGACCCGGCGATAAGGCGGTCTTCGACTGGTACCGGCGCCAGTTCGAGAAGCTCTCGTTGCAGCTCGACATCCGCAGCACCGACTGGAACCGTTTCCAGGAGAAGATCCGCAAGGGCGCCACACAGATTTTCCGCCTGGGCTGGAACGCGGACTACCCGGACCCGGAGAACTTCCTGTTCCTGCTCCACGGCCCGCAGAGCCGCGCCAAGTCGCAAGGCGAGAACGCCGCCAACTATGCCAACCCCGAGTACGACGCGCTCTTTGAGCAGATGAAGAACATGAGCAACACGCCCGAGCGCCAGCGCATCATCGACCGCATGGTGGACATCGTCCGGCGCGACGCGCCGTGGATCTGGGGCGTGCACCCCAAGGACTACAGCCTGCGCCATTCCTGGATCGCGAACGACAAGCCCAACAACATGGCGCGCAACAACATCAAGTACCTCAGGCTCGACCCGGAAAAGCGCGCCGCGCTGCGCGCGCAGTGGAACCGCCCGGTGCTGTGGCCCACCGGCCTGATCGCGCTGCTGCTGGTCCTTTGCGCGATCCCCGCGATCCGCAGCTACCGGCGGCGTGAACGCATGGCAGCAAGGCCGGCCTGATGCTCGCCTACATCGTCCGGCGCGTCCTCTACGCGATCCCGATCCTCATCGGGGTCAACCTGATCACCTTCCTGCTGTTCTTCGTCGTCAATACGCCCGACGACATGGCGCGCATGCAGCTCGGTGCCAAGCGGGTCACGCCCGAGGCGATCGAGAAGTGGAAAGTGGAACGCGGCTACGACAAGCCCCTGCTTTTCGACAGTCAGAAACCAGGCTTGGGGAAATTCACGCAGACCATCTTCTACGAGAAGTCGGTGCGGCTGTTCGCCTTCGACTTCGGCGCAGCCGAGGACAAGCGCGACATCGCCCACGAGATCCGCATGCGCATGATGCCCAGCCTCGCGCTCGCGGTCCCGGTGCTGCTGGTCGGCCTGCTGGTCCACATCAGCTTCGCCATGCTGATGGCCTTCTTTCGCGCCACCTACCTCGATATCTGGGGCGTGGTGCTGTGCGTGGCGATGATGTCGATCTCGACGCTGTTCTACATCATCGGCGGCCAGTACATCGTCTCCAAGCTCTGGAACCTGGTGCCGATCTCGGGCTACGGCGGGGGCCTGGACGCGGCCAAATTCCTGGTGCTACCGGTGCTCATCGGCGTGATCGGCGGCATCGGCTCGGGCGGCCGCTGGTACCGCACGCTGTTCCTCGAGGAAATGGGCAAGGACTATGTGCGCACGGCGCGCGCCAAGGGGCTGGCGGAATCGGTGGTGCTGTTCCGCCACGTGCTGAAGAACGCCATGATCCCGATCCTCACCGGGGTGGTGGTGGTGATCCCGCTGCTTTTCATGGGTAGCCTGCTGACCGAGTCGTTCTTCGGCATTCCGGGCCTCGGCAGCTACACCATCGACGCCATCCAGGCGCAGGACTTCGCCGTGGTGCGCTCAATGGTCTTCATCGGCTCGGTGCTCTACATCCTCGGGCTGCTGCTCACGGATCTCTCCTACACGCTGGTCGATCCGCGGATCACGCTGCAGTAGATGCCCTTCCTTCCCTTTCCGCTGTACACCGATGTGCTGCTGTGGCTGCTCATCGGTGCGATCGCGTTCTATGCCTGGTATTGCGCTCGCCGCCCGCATCTTGTCCTGCCGTGGCAGCGGGTGTTCCAGTCCAAGGCCGCGGCCGTGTCGGCGGTAATCCTCGCCTGCTACGTGGCGATCGGCGTCGCCGACTCGCTGCATTTCCGGCTGCGCCTGGCGCAGGCGGGCAGTGCCGGCGCGGGCGCCAGCTATTCGCCCGAGGTGCTTTCGCTGCTCGACGTCGCCCTGACGCATCTTCGCGAGCGGCGCGAGCGAACGTATTCCGCGCCGCTGGCCACCCGCCTCTATTCCAAGGAGCAGATGCAGGTTGACGGCAAGATGGTGCGTGATTTTCCGCGCCTGGCGTACGGTGGGGCGCACCTGAAGGACGAGCTCGAGCAGCGCCGCGATGTGGCCGCGCGTATCGGGCTGGGTTTGCTGTTTGCCGCCGTGGCGGCGGTTTTGATCGGCCTGCTGGCAAGGTGGCTGCAACGCCGGCGGCCGGAAGTGCCATGGCGCGCGGCGGGCGGCACGCTCCTCGTTATTGTCGCGATCGCCTTGCCGATCGCCTTCCTCGCGAAGGACTACCACGTGCTTGGCACCGACAAGGTGGGCCAGGACGTGCTGTATCTCTCGCTGAAGTCGGTCCGCATCAGCCTGGTGATCGGCACCCTCACCACGCTGGTGCTGCTGCCCCTGGGAATCGCGCTCGGCATCATGGCCGGCTACTTCAAGGGCTGGGTCGACGACCTGATCCAGTACCTCTATACCACGCTCAATTCGATCCCCGGGGTGCTGCTGATTGCGGCCGCAGTGCTGATGATGCAGGTGCTGATCGACCGGAACGCCGAGCTCTTTTCAACCGCCGCGCAGCGCGCCGACATCAGGCTGCTGGTGCTGTGCGCGATCCTCGGCCTCACCAGCTGGACCGGCCTCGCCCGGCTGCTGCGCGGCGAGGCGCTCAAGCTCTCCCAGCTGGAGTACATCCAGGCTGCGCATGCCTTCGGCGTCGCCGATGCCCGCATCCTCGGCCGCCACATCCTGCCGAACGTGGCCCATATCGTGATTATCGCCATGGTGATGGACTTCTCCGGCCTGGTGCTCGCCGAAGCGGTGCTCTCCTACGTCGGCGTCGGCGTGGATCCCGCCACTACCAGCTTTGGCACCATGATCAACGCCGCCCGGCTGGAGATGGGGCGTGAGCCCATCGTCTGGTGGTCGCTCGCCGCGGCCTTCGGTTTCATGTTCCTGCTGGTCCTGGCGGCCAACCTGTTCGCCGACGCGGTGCGCGACGGCTTCGATCCCCGGGTGCGCATGTGAGCGATTCAGTACTGGAAGTTACAAATCTCAAAACACATCTCGATACCGCGAGAGGCGAGGTACGCGCCGTCGACGGCATCGACATTGAACTGCGCAAAGGAGAATGCTTCGTGCTGGTGGGCGAGTCCGGCAGCGGCAAATCCATGACCGCGCTGTCGCTCATGCGCCTGCTGCCCGAAGCCGGGCGCATCGCCGATGGCCGGGTGCTGCTCGATGGCCAGGATCTGCTCGCGCTGCCCGAGGCGGCGATGCGCGCGGTGCGCGGGCGGCGCGTCGCGATGATCTTCCAGGAACCTTCCACGGCGCTCAATCCGGTGCTGACCGTGGGGCGCCAGATCATGGAGGTCGTCGAACGCCATACCCGGTTGTCCGGGGAGGCGGTGCGCAAGCGCGCGCTCGAACTGCTCGACGCGGTCGGCATTCCGGATGCCGAGCGGCGCTGCGAGGAATATCCGTTCCAGCTCTCCGGCGGTCTCAAGCAGCGCGTCATGATTGCCTCAGCGCTGGCCGCGGAGCCCGAGGTCCTGATTGCGGATGAGCCCACCACCGCGCTGGATGTGACGATCCAGGCGCAGATCCTCGACCTGCTGGTGAAACTCCAGGCCGAGCGCAAAATGGCCATCCTGCTGATTACCCACGACCTGGGCATCGTCTTCCGGATGGCGCAACGGGTCGCCGTCATGTACGCCGGCGAAATCGTCGAGGTTGCGGATCGCGACGCGTTCTTTGCCGCGCCCCAGCATCCCTACGCGCAGAAGCTGTTTGAAGCGCTGCCCTCGCCGGAGAAGCGCGGCACGGAGTTGTCGGTGATCGCGGGCCAGGTGCCGCCACTTACCGGGACGTTTGCCGGCTGCCGTTTCGTGGAGCGCTGCGAGTTCGCGTACCTGCGCTGCCGCCATGAGGTGCCGCAGCTGATTGCGATCCCCGGAGATGCCGCGGCACGCAGGCTGGTGCGTTGCCACCTCCGGGAGCAGGGCCTGGCGCCGGCGCCGCAGGATGCGTCCGCCGAGGGGGAAGAGCGCACGCTGGTCGCGGTCGCGAGCACGCCGGTGATCGTGGAGGTAGAGAACCTCAAAGTGCATTTTCCGATCCGCAAAGGCCTGTTCAAACGCACCGTCGGCCAGGTCAGGGCGGTGGACGGCGTGTCGCTCGCCATCCATGCGGGAAGGACCCTGGCGCTGGTGGGCGAGTCGGGTTGCGGCAAGACCACGGCGGGCAAGGCGCTGCTGCGGCTCATTCCCCCGACGGCCGGGCGGGTGGTGTTCGCGGGCCAGGACCTGTCGTTGCTTTCGCGCAAGGCGCTGCGCATGAGCCGTGGCGCGATGCAGATCATCTTCCAGGACCCCTACGCCTCTCTCAACCCGCGCATGCGGACCGCCGATATCCTCGCCGAAGGCATGCGCAGCCTGGGCGTAGGGCGCGACGAGAAGGACCGCATGGTCCGCATGGCGCAGCTGCTGGAGCAGGTGGGCCTGCCGCTGGAGGCGTTGTCGCGCTATCCGCACGAGTTCTCGGGCGGCCAGCGCCAGCGCATCGCGATCGCGCGCGCGCTGGCGGTGGAACCGAAGCTGATCGTGTGCGACGAGCCCACCAGCGCGCTGGATGTTTCGGTGCAGGCGCAGATCCTGAACCTGCTGAAGTCGCTGCAGGACCGGCTCGGCATCGCCTACCTCTTCATCACGCATAACATCTCGATCGTCGAATACCTCGCGCACGAGGTCGCGGTGATGTACCTGGGCAGGATCGTGGAACGCGGCACGGCCGAAGAGGTGCTCGGCAATCCGAAGCATCCCTATACCGAGGCGCTGCTCTCGGCGGTGCCCACCGTGGACGGCAGGCGCGAGATCATCCGGCTGGCAGGCGAACTGCCGTCGCCGGCCCATCCGCCGGCCGGCTGCCATTTCCATCCGCGCTGCCCCAAGGCAATGCCCGAATGCCGTGAGGCCTATCCGGAGGCGGTGAAGCTGGGCCGCGGCAGGACCGTCAACTGCATCCTCTACCGCGCGTCGAATGCGGCCAGCAGCAGCTGATTCAGGTCGGTCGGGACCGGCAGCAGCCCGCTGCGCAGCAGTTCGCCGAGCTGGGTCTGATCCTCGGCGGAGAGGGTGGTGATTTCCTTCTTGAAGTCATCCGCCAGCTTTTCCTTCTCGCGCCAGGAAAGCTGCGACAGCTTGACCTGCGCCGCGCGCACCGTGAGCGCCTTCTGCGCGAAATATTCGATCATCGCGCCGCGCACTGCCGCGTTATTCGGGTTCGACAGCGCTTCATGCAGGGAGTCGAAGATCTCCTTGCGCTGGGCGTCGCTCAGGTAGAGGAAGCTGTCGTCGATCAAGCGCCGCAGGTGGTCGGGTTCGACCGAGGTGCCGGGGTAGACGCGCGCCATCTCCGGTACGAACTCGGGGGCGGGGGCACCACGGGACCTGGCGACGTGCGATTCGACCAAATTGCGCGCGAATCCGAGCAGGAACATGAGGATCGGGTCGGCCGCGGCAGGCGTGACGACGCCTGCAAAAAGCAGGGTGAAAAGGACACCCTTCCGCAGGAACCGGCCCATAGGGAACCAATTCTAGGCATCCTCGGGCGAGCTGGTTGCCGCTCCGCAGCAAAATAGAATAAGTTACTTCATAAAAGAACGCTAACCACCTGATTTTCTAATAGGTGCTCCGACCGCTTGTATTCGAGGTTTTCCTTTAACCGCCTTGCCGGATGCCTTGGCCCCGGCCGGGGCGGCTTTGGTCTGGATGGTCAGCTTCTGGCCGGCGGCCAGGCGGCCGATCTTGTTCCAGCGGCGCAGGTCCTCGACGCTGACCCGGTAGCGGCCGGCGATACCCGGCAGGGTCTCGCCCACCTTGACGCTATGGGCAAAGCTGCGTGGGCTGGAGACCGCGATCGGCGGCGCGTACATGATCGGCAGCCGGCCCAGGTCGCGCGCGCCGCCGAGGGGGGAACCCGTCGGCACCACCATCAGCGCCGGCATGGCGCGCACCCCCGGGCCGATGCCATTCACTTCCTTCAGCTGCGCCAGGGCGACGCCGAACTTCTTCGCGATCATGTCCAGGGTGTCGCCCTTCTTCGGCTCGTAGGTCTGCCAGGACACCAGCGACTTGTCGTCGTACTTGGTGAGGTTCTGGCGGAAGATCTCGACCCGGTCGGCGGGCAGCACGATGCGCGGCGTCAGCTCGGCGCGGATCACCGGCCGGTTGAAGCCCGGGTTGAGCGCGATGAAGTCCTCGACCGGCATCTCGGCCAGCTTGGCGGCGAGCCGGACGTCGATATCGCGCGTCTTGATGACGGTGGTGAAATAGATCTGGTTCGGGATCGGTTCGAGTTCGATGCCGAACGCCGCGGGGTTGGCGAGGATGTTCTTCAGCGCCTGCAGCTTGGGCACGTACTGGCGCGTCTCCAGCGGCATGGTGAGGCTCGAGTAGTCGAGCGGCAGATTGCCGATGCGGTTTTTCTCCAGCGCGCGGGCTACCGCGTTCTCGCCCCAGTTGTACGAGGCGAGCGCCAGGTGCCAGTCGCCGTGCATCTGATAGATGTCATTCAGGTAGCCCAGGGCCGCCGCGGTCGAGGCCACGATGTCGCGCCGGCCGTCGTACCACCAGTTCTGCGCCAGTTCGTAGCGCTTGCCGGTGCCGGGGATGAACTGCCAGAGCCCCGAGGCGTGCGCCCGGGAGTAGGCCATCGGGTTGAACGAGCTTTCGACCATCGGCAGGAGTGCCAGCTCGGTCGGCAGACCGCGCTTCTCGATTTCCTCGACGATGTGGAACAGGTACCTGCGGCTGCGCTCGAACACGCGCTTCAGGTATTCGGGGCGCGCCACGTACCACGCCGTCTTTTCCGCCACCAGCGGGCCGGCAAGGTCCGGCATCGAAAAGCCATCGCGGATGCGCTGCCAGAGGTCGTCCTGCCTGACGGTGCGGTCGACGCGCGCCAGTTGCTGCCGTTTGCCTACCTCCTCGCGAACGCCTTCGAACGGCGGCAGGCGGTTCGCATCCAACGCTCTGGAGAGAGCGATGCGTGGATCGGGCGGCGCCTCGCGGAATCCGAGCACCGGGGATTCGACCGGGATGCGGGGCGTGGCAGCGGAATCCGGACCGGCGGGCTGCGACGCGCAGGACGCCAGAAGCGCAGCCGCCGCGCAGAGCAGGAACCGGGTTGTCATTGCTTGCACAGCCGGCATTAGAACCGATTTTTCCATTCCCTGAGGGCGGCAAACACCCTCACGGGATCGGCGACGCGGGCGCCGAGATACTTGTTGGCCGATTCAACCACCACCGGCTCGGCGCAGCGCAGGAACGGATTGGTGGCGCGCTCCTCGCCCAGTGTCGAGGGCAGCGTGGGCCGGCCGGCCGCGCGCAGCCTCTTGGCCCGCTCCTCGCGCGCCGCGAGCACGCTGTTGTCCGGGTCCACCGCACGCGCGAACTTGATGTTGGCCAGCGTGTACTCATGGCCGCAATAGACCTTGGTTGCATCGGGAAGTGCCGCCAGTTTGGACAACGACGCCAGCATCTGCTCGGCGGTGCCCTCGAACACGCGGCCGCAGCCGCAGGCGAAAAGCGTGTCGCCGCAGAACAGGGATTCCAAGCCATAATAGGCGACATGTGCCCGCGTGTGTCCCGGTATGTCGAGCACGATAAAGGACGGCGCGAGCGCCGTGGATGTCGCCTTCAGTTCCGGAATCTCTACCACGTCGCCCTGGCCGACCGGATGGGTCAGCGCCGGGATCGGCTCGCCCTTGGGCCCGAACACCGGGACTTTCGTCATCGCCACCAGTTCGGCGATGCCGCCGACGTGATCGGGATGGTGGTGCGTGGCCAGAATCGCGGTAAGCGTGAGTCCTTCGCGCGCGAGGTACTCCTTCACGGGACGGGCTTCGCCCGGGTCCACGACCGCCGCGTTTTTTCCTGCGCGCAGCGTCCAGATGTAGTTGTCCTGAAAAGCGGATAGAGGAACGATTTCGAGCATGGATCGGCAATCCTTCGTATCGAATGGCGCGCACCAGTATAACGGCGCGCGCCCGGCGCTCTCGCAATGGTTCGCCACCGCACAGGGGCGCCATGTGCTCGACTGGGAGCTGGGCCAGTTCGACAACGCCACCGAGGACGTGTTCGGTTACCGCGCGGTCCAGGCGGGGGTGCCGGGCATCGATTTTTTGCGCGCCAACCGGATCCCGTTCCGCTTCACGCTGGCACTGGAGCACGGCGCCACGCTCGCCGCCGATCCGATGCAGTTGCCGCTCGCGAACCAGAGCGTGGACCTGGTGGTGCTGCCCCATACGCTGGAATCGACCGCCGATCCGCACCTCGTGCTGCGCGAGGCAGAGCGCGTGCTGATTCCCGAAGGCCAGCTGGTCATCTCGGGGTTCAACCCGCTGTCCTTCTGGCGGCTGCGGCAACTATTCGCCAGGAAAGGCGCCGGCGCGCCCTGGGACGAGCGCTTCATCGGGCTGCTGCGCCTCAGGGACTGGCTGCACCTGCTCGGCTTCGAGTTGAACGGCGGCCGCTTCGGCTGCTACGCGCCGCCGTTCGACAACCCGCTATGGCTGTCGCGGTTCTCGTTCATGGAGAAAGCGGGGGCACGCTGGTGGCCGATCATGGGCGGCGTCTATGTGGTGCGTGCGGTGAAGCGGGTGCATGGCATGCGCCTGATCGCGCCGGCCTGGCGGCAGGAACGCGCCCGCCGGCGCGCGCTCGCCGCGATACCGCAGCGCAACAGCGATGGCTGACGGCGTGGTGGAGCGCATCGTCGTCCTCTATGCCGATGGCGCCTGCAAGGGCAATCCCGGCCCCGGCGGCTGGGGCGTGCTGCTGCGAGCCGGCGGCCGCGAGCAGGAAATGTGCGGCGGCGAAGCGCTTACCACCAACAACCGCATGGAGCTCACCGCGGTGATCGAAGGGTTGTTGTCATTGAAGCGGAGCTCCAAGGTGCGCGTCTACACGGACTCCCAGTACGTGCAGAAAGGCATCTCCGAGTGGATCCACAACTGGAAGCGGCGCGGCTGGCTCACGGCGGACCGAAAACCGGTCAAGAACGCCGACCTCTGGCGCAGGCTCGATGAGGTCGCGCGCGGCCACCAGGTCGAATGGTTCTGGGTCAAGGGGCACGCCGGGCACCCGGAGAACGAGCGCGCCGATATGCTCGCAAACTGCGGTATTCCCAACGAAGTTGCGCAGGGATCGAACTGATGGCGTCCAGGCAGATCGTGCTCGATACGGAAACCACGGGCCTGAACGCGAGGATGGGCGACCGGGTGATCGAGATCGGCTGCATCGAATTGCTCAGCCGCAACGTCACCGAACGGCATTTCCACCGTTATCTGAATCCCGAGCGCGAGATCGACGAGGGCGCCGCCAAGGTGCACGGCCTGACGCTCGAGTTCCTCGCCGACAAGCCGAAGTTCCCGGCCATCGCGAAGGAGTTCGTGGACTACATCGGCGGCGCCGAACTCATCATTCACAACGCGGCGTTTGACGTTGAATTTCTCGATCAGGAACTGTCCTTCGCCGGCTTGAAAAAATTATCCGAATACTCGCCGAATATCATCGACACGCTGGCCATGGCGCGCGAGCTGCATCCGGGCAAGCGCAATTCGCTCGATGCGCTATGCGAGCGCTATGCCGTGAACAACTCGCACCGCACGCTGCACGGCGCACTGCTCGATGCACGCCTTCTTGCCGAGGTTTATCTCGCCTTGACGCGCGGCCAGGAGAGCCTCGTCATGGACCTGGAGCAACCCTCGGCGGCGCAGACCGCGGCGGCGCTGGTGGACGCGAAGAAGCTGACCGTCCTGCGCGCTACCGGCGAGGAAGTGGCCGCGCACGAAAGAATTCTGGACAAAATTGATCAAGAGTATTTGAAACTCAGCGAGGAGGACAAAAAGAAAAAAAACGCAGGCAGCAGCCTCTGGCGCCTCCTCAATCCATCTTAGCGCCGCTCTCCTTCACCACCTTCGCCCACTTGGCGAGGTCGGCGAGCATGAACTGGCGGAAGTCCTCGGGCGCGCTGCCCACCGGTTCCGAGCCGTCCGCCAGAATGCGGTCGCGCACCTCGGGCGTGTTGAGGATCCGGATCAGCGCCTCGTGCAGGCGGTTCACGATCGGCCTCGGCATGTTGGCCGGACCGATGACGCCGTACCAGCCGACCACCTCGAAGCCCGGCAGCGCTTCCGCCACGGCGGGCAGCTCGGGCAGCGCCGCCACGCGCTTGGGCGTTGTGATCGCGAGACCGCGCAGCTTGCCGCCGCGAATCAGCGTCTGCGCCCCCAGCAGGCCGGAGAAGTTGTAGTGATACTGGCCGGCGACCAGGTCCATCATCGCAGGGCCCGCGCCCTTGTACGGGATGTGCTCGGCCTTGACGCCGGTCATCTGCTTGTAGAGCTCGCCCGCGAGGTGCCCGCCGCTGCCGTTGCCCGCGGAGCCGTAGTTGAGCGCGCCTTTGAAACCCTTCGTCCACTCCAGGAACTCCGCCAGCGTCTTGGGCGGCGACGAGGGATGCACCACCAGCATCAGCCCGGCGGAGGTGAGCTGCGCGATCGGGGTGAAATTGTTCACCGGGTGGTACGGCAGCTTGGGATTGAGCGCCGCGTTCACCGTGTGCTGGTGATAGGCGAGCAGCAGCGTGTAGCCGTCGGGCGGCGCGTTCGCCGTCATCTCCCCGGCGAGCACGCCCGAGTTGCTGGCGCGGTTCTCCACCAGCACCTGCTGCTTGAATGCATCGGACAGCCGCGCACCGAACACCCGCGCCAGGATATCCGTCGTGCCGCCCTGCGCGGCCGGCGTGATCAGCCGGATGGGCTTGTTCGGGTAATCCTCCTGCGCGAGCGCCGGGCGGGCTGCCGCGAACGTCACCAGCAGGGAAAGGACGATGGTACGTGCAACGCGGTTCATGGTGAGTTCCTGAAGCGTGCCTTGTTTAAAGCCCGGCCGGGAGAACGCTATTTCTTTCTTGGATCATCCGCCGGGTTCACATAGGTGACTCCCCACGGCCCCATGCCGTGAAGCTGTACGATCGTTGCCGTTTTCGTCCAGGCGAAGTGGTTGGTTTTGGGCTGCATGATAGCGATGCTGCCCGCAGACAACGCCTTGGTCTGCTTCGGGTCCAGCTTGTCTCCTGTTCCCATGTTGAAGGTACCGGAGATTACCGTGACATGCTCGATGGCGGGATGCGAGTGAGCCGGAATCTTGTAATTGGCGGGCAACTTCAGGCGAACCGTAAAGGGCTTCGCCTCGTTCATCGGGCCCTGGATTACGGCGATTTTCGCGCCCGGCGGGAGCGAGGGCACGTCCGCCCACTTGAGATCCTTCGGCGCGACCATGATGTGGTCAGCATGTCCTTGTGCCCACGAAACCGGTGCAACGAGCGAGGCAAATGCGAACATCGCAGCTGGGAACACGGCTTCAAATGCTTTCATCGTTTTCTCCTTCAGTTGAGTAAAAAGCCATTCGTTTGAGGCAATAATAACTGTATTAGCTCTGGCGGTCGCCTCGGATCGTGCCAGCTGAACGTGCACGCCCACCGGCGCGTGGCTGCGATGGATGCCAGTGGCGCGGTGTGGCCTGCGCGTCCGGGTGGGGCGTGGGGTTAGGCAGCAAGAGAAAGTTGATCATCTGAGCCGGACACCACAGTTGGGACAAAAGCCCGGGTCGAAAGGGACGTTGCCACCATCCCTAAGAGATTTTATGACTGGGACCTCGCAACTTGGGCAACGATATGAGCGTTTCCACGTGAAAGTGATGTGAACGATTGCCCCTGCCACAGAGACGAAAGCAGTGAAACAAATCCAGAAACGCGGAGTAGGTTCTGGCAGGACACCGTGGCAGTAGAAAAGCAATACAAGAAAACCCGCGAGCATGACCGGGATCGAAAATCGAACCTGCCGCCACACCATGGCGCGTCGCTTCCGGAATTCCGCTACTGTATCCATTGTAAGGATCGCTACTCCATGCTGCCTAACGAATGAAAGGGACTTCCCCCGCTGCTCGTTAGACAGCCACGATCGCGGCCTCGTCCTCAGCGATCATATTCATACAGGAAGGTCCCGAGCGGCAAGCCGAGGACCAGGCTGATCAACACCAGGCTGATCAACGCGCCGCCGGTCATCTCACCGTATGTGAGCGCATCGTAGCCCGCCATGCTGATCACGATTGCCATCCCGAAGGGCAAGCCAGCGACGATGCCGGCTGCGATGGCCGTGTCCTTCCGAGCACGTGCGGGCCAGAGCAGGGCCACGAGGAAACCCATCAAGAGCCCTCCCACCACGGGCGCGACCGTGTCCGGCAGCGTAGGCTCCAAGCCCAACCGCTTCATGTGTCGGGTCGGGAAGGCATAGAAGAAGACGGCCACGAGCGAGTAGAACGCACCGGCCGCCAGGCCGAAACCGCCGCAGACACGGAGTCGGCGCAGCAGCGGCCGCGTGGTCTTCTTGCGTCTCACACTCAAGGCCGCGTCACTCCCTGGGTCGGGCTGTTTAACGGATCTTTCGCTCAGCCGCGCGCGGCCTCCACATGGCAGCCTACCGGACGCGCGGAAGCTTGCAAAGCACGAGGGCCTTCAGGCCCGGGCCAGCGTACGGCCGCGCGTCGGCTGCAGCGAAAAGTTAGCCAGCCCCTTCAGTTACGAAGTGGCTGGTGAATTCGAAAGCTGGGAGATCTCGGCGCGCCCAGCTATTTCTCGTCGTGAATTGCCGCTTTGACCTTGGCCGCAAGATCTTTCGGAATTTCGTTCATGTTGTGCGCCGTTCGCGCATGATCCCGAATTTTCCTCATGATCTCATCTTCGGTTTCACCGCGAACTTTCCAATCGCAGGGAACGCCAACATCTCTACAGGTATAAGTCTTCGCCATGAGTGCTCGCTCCTTTTCTTGGGCTTTCCAATTACTGACGTTGTTCCTAAACTTGCTTCCTTCTATCGAAGGTCACGCCTTTGGCTGGCGGAGCCGCCGCTCACTCGAGCGGTGCCTGCACGATACACGAGTCCTGCCCTCCGCTGCAGTTCCCATCTCTGGTTGATTAACAGAACATTGTCCGCAGCGTCTGGCTAACGAACAGGACCGTATCCGCCATGCTGCCGCACGACGGATACGGTCCTGTTCGTTAGATATCTAATGCTGGATACCTGCATAAGGTCAGGGCTGGACGACGCGGTTCTCCAGGTTAAGGCCGCGGGCGACGCCTCAGGGGAGTTCCCAGAGCTTGTGCTGCGGGCGCCAGAGGGCGCCGAGGGCTTTGAGCTTTGCGCGCAGGCCTTCCTCGCCGTAGCCGATGCGGATGTAGACCATGTCGTCGGGAGACCGGGTGCTGCGCGGTTTGCGGGCATTAGGAGTCCACGCCGATTCTGCGACGATCAGCTCCACGGTGGTGTAGCGCCTGCGCAGGGCCTTGTCGTAGCGGTAGCGCACGCAGACGAGGCGTTTGCCGAAGCGCTCGGCGAGCTTACGGGTGCCGTTCTGACCCGGGCGCAAGGTGAGGCGCGTTTCCATCTCCGCGTAACGGGATTTGGCGGCGCAGGTTGACGCCGGGCGGGGATATACTTTCGCCACCGTGAACGCGAAGACCAATCCTTTCGAGACGGATCTCGACAAGAACCCCGCCAACCATGCGCCGCTGACGCCGCTGGGGTTTATTGAGCGCACCGCGGCCGTCTATCCGCAGCGGGTCTCGGTGATTCATGGCGCCAGGCGCTATACGTGGAAAGAGACCTACGCGCGTTGCCGGCGGCTCGCCTCCGCGCTGGCGAAGCGGGGCATTGGCGTCGGCGACGCGGTTGCGGCGATGCTCGCCAACACGCCGGAAATGTACGAATGCCACTTCGGCGTGCCGATGGCCGGCGGGGTGCTCAATGCGCTGAATACGCGGCTCGATGCGGAGGCGATCGCCTTCATGCTGGAGCACGGCGGGGCGAAGATCCTGATCACCGACCGGGAGTTTTCGCCGACCGTCAAAGCTGCGCTCGCAAAGCTGAAGGTGAAGCCCGAGGTCATTGACGTCGATGATTCGGAGTATTCCGGCCCCGGTGAACGCCTGGGCGGGACGACGTATGAAGAACTCCTGATGGAGGGCAATCCCGACTACGCCTGGCAGTGGCCCGCGGACGAGTGGAACGCGATCTGTCTCGGCTATACCTCGGGCACGACCGGCGATCCGAAAGGGGTGGTGTACCACCATCGCGGTGCGTACCTGAACGCGATCTGCAACATCGTCACCTGGGGAATGCCGCATCACTCGGTATACCTGTGGACGCTGCCGATGTTCCATTGCAGCGGCTGGTGCTTTCCGTGGACGATGGCGGCGATTGCTGGAACGAACGTGTGTCTTCGCAAGGTTGAGGCTGGTTTGATCTTTGAATTGATTAAAAAACACAAGGTTACCCATTACTGCGGTGCGCCGATCGTGCATTCGACGCTGATCAGCGCAGCCGAGGAAATGAAGCAGGGCATCGCGCACAAGGTGAGCGGCATGGTGGCGGCGGCGGCGCCGCCGGCGGCGATGATCGAGGGCATGGAGAAGCTCGGCTTCGACATCACTCACGTCTACGGGCTGACCGAGGTTTACGGCCCGGCGACGGTGTGCGCCAAGCACGAGGAATGGAACGCGCTCGACATCGGCGAGCGCACGCGCCTGAACGCTCGCCAGGGCGTGCGCTACCTGATGCAAGAGGGACTCTCGGTGATGGATCCGGACAGCATGCAGCCCGTGCCGGCGGATGGCGAGACCATGGGCGAGATCATGTTCCGCGGCAACATCACCATGAAGGGCTACC